>JAOTVU010000067.1 GCA_029863385.1 Acidimicrobiia bacterium | reverse complement strand
GGCGTAGGCCTCGTCATCGAACTCGAGGGTGGCGTGGGCTCCATTGGTGAGCCGGGCCATCACCAGCACATGTCTCGGTGCGCCGTTCGGGTCGGTGGTGTGGCTGGCCGACACCCACTCGAACTCGGCTCCGGTGAGGAACCGGACGGAGTGAATGTCGTGCACCATCGACTGTCCGACGATGACCTGGAGGGACCGAGGCGCCGTCACCGTGTTCGTGTGCACACAGCGGATGTGATGGACGTTTCCGAGCTCGGCCAGGGCCGCGCCCACCTGGCGGTGGGCCGTGTCGTACTCCCGCATGAAGCCGAGCTGCAGGACCCGTCGACCGAGCCGCTCCTCCGCCTCGACGATCTCGGCGGCCTCGGCCACCGTGACCCCGAGGGGCTTCTCGCACAGCACCGGTCGTTCCGCCTCGATCATGGCCAGAGCCAGAGCGGCGTGGGTCTCGTCGGGGGAGGCGACGACCACCGCGTCGACGGCGTCGGAGGTGGCGAGCGTCATCGGGTCGTCGACGACGGCTGCGCCGAGCTCGTCGGCCAGACCCTCGAGCCGGCCGTTCAGCGGGTCGGCCACGGCCGCAACCGTCGCGCCGTTCATCTCGTTGAGAACCTGGGCGTGGAACGTGCCCATGCCGCCGAGGCCGATCACACCGACTCGAAGCTCGTTGATTCGAGGCTCCCTGTGTCGAGGCTCTTTGTAGTGGGGTTCACTGCGTTGCCGTGCGCTCACACCGACCATTGTGGCTCAGTGCTCGACGATCGGTGAGCCCGTGGCGATGATGTCAGCCGACGCCGAGGATGCGGTCCGGTGATACGAAAACGGCCGCTCGACGCTCCGCCGCCATGACCCGATCGTACTCGTCGTAATCGTCGTGGTCGCCGCCTGCGGCCTGGTACACCTGGCGCATCAGCAGCCGAAGCTCCTCGGCGTCGAAGTCGGTGCCCGACGAATGTACGGCGTCGTCGGGGCCGATGATGTCGGCCGGCCCGGTGACTGCCCGCCACGCCCACCCCCGTCGAATCAGGACGGTGACCTCGGAGCCCCGCCGGATGTGACCGAGACGCGCCGCGTCACCCCTCGACACGAGGGCCACACACCCCTCGCCGGTGACCGGGTGGGCCATCACGCCACAGTTGACGACGCTGGAGAGCACCCGCCCGTCGGCCTGGGTCGTCGACACCGTGGCGAGCCCGTGCTCGTCGGCCAGGAAGGCGCGAACGTCGTCGAGGCGGGTGCTGTCGGTGTCGTGGTCAGCCATGAACTCCATTGTGCCCCGGTGGCCATCCGTTTGGAATGGTCGGCAGATGTACGATGGCGGCATGGCCGAGGCCGGGTGGTATCCCGATCCCCACAACCCGCAGCAACAGCGCTACTGGAACGGAACCACCTGGACCGAACACATCCATGTTCCGGAGGTCCCCCCGGCATCGACGTCACCCCCGTTCAGGCCGCCACCGTCGGGTCAACCGGTCGCCGCCTACGGCAACCCGAGCCAGGTCAACGACATCGGTGACTGGCTGCGCAGTAGCTTCAGCATCGCGTGGCGCAAGCTCGGCACGTGCTTTCTGCTGACGCTGCTTGGTTTGTTGCCGCTGCTGGGCGTGGTCGCGCTGGTGGTGCTCGCTCTGTACGACCTGGATTTCGGGGGCGATCAGGTTCGGGGATTCGGTGGCGCGGACGTGGCGCTGCTCGTGGCCGCCGGGCTGGTCGCTCTCGGCTCGCTGGTGTGGTACGGGGTTGTCACCATCGCCCAGTACCGGGTCCTGTACGACGCCCATCAGGAGCGCTCGATCGGTATCGGTGACGCCCTGGCCGTCGGTCGACGCAACGTCGGCCGGCTGATCGTCGCCTACCTGATCGTCTACGGCATCGGGGCGGTGGTGGTCGCCGTGGTCCTCGGCGTGGCGGTTGCGCTGTTACTGGCCGGCTTTTCGGCTTCGGGGGCGGAGGAAATGATCGGACGAGCCGCTCCGCTCTACAACCTGCTCAACCTCGTCTCGTGGCCGCTGTCGCTCTGGCTGTCGGTCAAGCTGGCCTTCATTCCGGTGGCCGCTGCGGTTGCGCCTCGGGATCACGGCTTGTTGCGTACCTCGTGGCGGGCCAGCGACGGCCGGTTCTGGGCGGTGCTCGGGCGGATACTGCTCCTGTCGCTCGTGGTAGCGGCGGTCTTCATCCCGCTGGGTTTGCTCGTCGCCATCCTGATCGCGGTGGGAGCGCTCGCCGCCGAATCCGGAGATGTGTCGATCGGGTTGTTCGTCGTGTTGGGCGCGGTCTTCGGCCTCGTGTTCGGCGTGGTCATCTACTTCGCCCAGATCATGCAGGCGTCCGGCGTGTCCCGGCTCTACGCAGACCTCGGCGGACCGACCGACCAATGATCGGCGAGGGTGGGACCACAGCTCGACGGTCGAAGCGCCCATTCCTATACTCGACCTAGCGCCGCATCCGACCACAGGCCCGACTGCTCCACAGTTGGAGAAATGGGGAAACCAACGATGACCGACCAGACTCGCTTCGAACTCCCGCAGGATCGGATTCCCCGCGCCTGGTACAACCTCAATGCCGACATGCCGGTGCCCATGGTGCCACCACTGCACCCCCAGACCCAGGAGCCGGTCACGCCGGATTTCCTCGGCGTGTTGTCGCCGATGGCACTGCTCGGGCAGGACGTGTCGCCCGACGCCGAGATCGAGATCCCGGAACCGGTGCGCGACATCTACAAGCTGTGGCGGCCGACGCCGCTGTTCCGGGCCGTCCGGCTCGAGCGGGCGCTCGACACCCCGGCCCACATCTACTACAAGTACGAGGGCGTCTCGCCGGTCGGGTCCCACAAACCCAACACGGCGGTGGCCCAGGCCTTCTACCTGAAGGACGAGGGCGGCAAATGCTTCACCACCGAGACCGGCGCCGGTCAGTGGGGCTCGGCGCTGGCGATGGCCTGCAACTTTTTCGACCTCGGCTGCGAGGTCTACATGGTTCGGGTGTCCTATGACCAGAAGCCGATGCGACGGCACGTGATGGAGAGCTTCGGGGCCACCGTGTTCCCGTCGCCGTCGACCAACACCAACGCCGGTCGATCACTGCTCGAACAGGATCCCCATCACCCCGGCTCGCTCGGCACCGCCATCTCCGAGGGCATCGAGGCGGCCGTCATGTCGAACGGCGAGAAGAAGTATTCGCTCGGGTCGTTCCTGCCCCATGTGCTGCTCCATCAGACGGTGATCGGCCTGGAAGCACTGGAGCAGATGGACATGGCGGGCGAGTACCCGGATGTCGTCATCGGTTGCGCCGGCGGCGGCTCCAACTTCGGCGGTATCGCCTTTCCGTTCCTGCGTGAGAACCTCCGCAACGGCCGTCAGACGAGGATCATCGCCGCCGAGCCGGCGGCCTGCCCCACCCTCACCCGGGGGGAGGTGAAGTGGGACTTCGCCGATGTGATCGGCATGGCCCCGATCGTTCGGATGCACACGCTCGGTCACACGTTCATCCCGCCCGGCATCCACGCCGGCGGACTGCGTTACCACGGCATGGCCCCGCAGGTGTCGGCGCTCGTCGAGTCGGGCCACATCGAGGCGGTGGCCATCGATCAGGTCGACACCTTCGACGGAGGTGTGCAGTTCGCCCGATCCGAGGGCATCCTCCCCGCGCCGGAGTCGAATCATGCGGTGACGGCTGCGATCAACGAGGCGCTGGCCTGCAAGGAGTCGGGCGACGAGAAGGTGATCCTGTTCAACCTCTCCGGTCACGGCAACTTCGATATGGCCGCCTACGGCAAGCACGCAGCCGGTGAGCTGGAGCGCTACGAATACCCGGCCGGCGACATCGCCGAGGCCATGACCCGCCTCCCCGACGTCACGTTCGCCGGCTGACCGTCCTCAGGCCCGCCGGCCCCGATCCCACCAGCCCCGCCCCACCGCCGGCCCCTCCGCCGGAATTGGCAGATTCTGCGCGCCCATGGCGCGCACAGAATCTGCCAGATCGCGGCGAGGCGGTCGGTGTCACACCAATCGGGCAGACTGTCGGCATGCTCAACAACGACGCCTGGCGCGCCGTGGCCGAGCTCGCAGCCTCTCAACACGGATGCTTCACCAACCAGCAGGCTGCCCACAACGGAATCGGGCGACGTCGACTCGACCGGGCACTGGGGGAGGGGGTGGTCGTTCGAGAGATGCCTCGCATCCTCCGGTTCGCCGGTGCTCCGCCGACGTGGCGTGGCCGGCTCTGGGCCGCCACCCACAGCAGCGACGGCTGGGCATCACACCGCTCGGCCGAGCGTCTCCATGATCCCGATGCGGTCGTTGTCCCACCCCTCGAGATCACCGTGGCGCGGGGTCGTATGCCTTCCATCGACGGCGTGGTGGTGCATCGCTGGTCCGAACCGGAACCGGCGCTTGATCAGACGATTGTCGACGGTATTCCGTGCACCACGGTGGCGGCCACACTGGCCCAACTTGGCGCGGTGGTGTCGCAGACCGCCGTCGAGCAATCGCTGGACGACGCCCTGCGCAGGGGTGCCTCGCTCCGTTGGATCCAGGAAACGGTCGAGCGGCTTCACCGGCCCGGGCCGAGCGGGACCGGCAAGCTGATGAGGATCCTGGCCGATGAGCGCCGCTCGGGTCGGCTCCCCGACAGCTGGTTCGAGCGTCTCGTTCAGCGGATCCTCCTCGCAGCCGACATCCCGAGTCCCGCTCTGCAGCATCAGGTGCGCACCGACTCCGGATCGACGTATCGGCTCGACCTGGCCTGGCCGGAGCTGAAGGTCGGCCTCGAATGCCACTCTCGCCGGTACCACTTCGGTCCGCTCAAGGAGGCGGCCGATCACCGGCGTGATCTCGAGCTTGCCGCCACAGGCTGGGAGGTCCTGTACATGACCTGGGAGCATCGTCGCCACCCGGCAACGTTCGTCCCCTTGCTCGCCGGCACGCTCGCAACCCGGTTCCGCCAGCTGGGTCCGCTCGCCGCCTAGGTTCCCGAACCATCGATCTGGCAGATTCTGCGCGCGCACGGCGCGCGGAGAATCTGCCAATTCCGGAGAGGCGGTGGGTTAGTCGCCGGGGTCGCCGGGCTTGCTGGCGTCGGCCGAACCGGCGATGGCGTCGAACCAGTCGGACCAGTAGAACTTCCATTGTTCGACGCTGTCGCAGCTGGGCAGTCGCTCGTGCTGGACCGAGATCTTCGACCGGCCGCCACCCACATCGTCGATCCCGAAGACCGCCACCGCATCCTCCGGGCCGATGGCGATCCGCAGCGCCTTGGTGGTCGGCTTTGACCGGAGTTCGGTGGACTGGCCCGGGAAAAGGTCGGCCCGGTGTTCGTCGCTCAACAGCATTTTGCGGAGGACCTCGGCGTCGACGGCAACGGTACGCGACTTGCTGCAGGCGAACGAGCCGTCGGCTCGCTGATAGGGGAGCCGAAGCCCGGTGATGCGCTCGTAGCCGACGGTCACCGCCTGGGCCCACCAACCGTCGAGTTCGTCGAAACTCTCGTGAAGATAGGCGGCGACAGCCGTGTGGTCGCTGTGGTCGCCTCCGGTCTCGGAGGCCCACGCCTCGATGATGTCGGCCCACTCGTCGTGGCCTCGACCAGTGCGGGCCACCAATGTCTCATCCGACATCTCCGGCTCCGACACCCAAATCCGGGTCGGAGGGGCGCTCGGGCCACCGTCGCCGGCACCGGTCGACTTGGTCAGCAGTGCGCGACGGGCGGCGGTGTAGCGTTCACCGGTCGTGGCCATGCGCTCACGAATTCGACGCTTGAAGGATTCCTGACGGGTCATGCGAACTCAGTTCCGCCCCGGCCACCGAAACAGCCCACGCTTGCCGATCCAGGTGTGCCAGGACTTTCCTACAGTCGGTTCGGACTCGTAACCTGCCGGGCACTCAGGGTCCCCTTTGCCTTCACGAACCGGGGGCGTGGGCCCCGGACGAAGGTTGGGCGTGGCAAGCCGCCAATGCCCGATGATAGATCAACCGATGAGGACGGTAAAGGGATCAGCCCGCCGCATCGATGCCGAGGCAGGCACAGATCCCGTCCGCGAAGTTCGTCACCATGTTGGCCAGCGTGTAGTGCTGCGCCGACTTGCGCCCGGCGTCGACCATGGCCCGAAGGCGGTCGGTGTCAGACAGCAGTTCGATGACCTCGGCCGCGAAACGTTCGGGTTCGGCCGACGCGAACTGGCCGTTGACCCCGTCGTCGAGGTACTCGATTTCCGGGCCGTGGAGCGCGTCGCGGGTGGTGACCAACGGGACGCCGGCAACAAACGAATCCAGCACGTGTAGACCGACCAGACCGGGGTTGAGCTGGACCGCTGCGAGCCGGAACCACGCCGCCTTGTCGAGGCCGGTCTGGGTGCCGACGCAGCGGGCCCACGGGCGGGAAGCCAGCACCGCCTCCAGATGCGGCCGCTCCGGCCCGTCACCGACGATCACCAACCGGAACGCCGGGATCGATCGGTGGATGTGGTCGCCGATCTCGATGAGGTCGTCGAGGCGCTTTTCCCGGTACAGCGAACCGCAGTGCAACGCCAGGGGCGCACCCTCGGCCAGGTCGATCTCGGTGCGCAATCGATTCAGCGTGGCGACGTCAACGGCGTCGAGGTCGATTCGGAACGTCACGTCGTCAATGGCGTTGTCGAGTCTCGTGATCCGCTCGCGAGGGAAGCCACCGCCCGTGAGGTAGTCGACGGTTCCCTGCGTGTAGGCGAACCACCAGTCGATGCGGTTGACCAGCAGACGTTTCCAGCGTTCGCTCAGGCCGTCGGGATTGGTCGACTGAAGATTGCGGCCGTGTCCCCAGTAGGCCGTCTTGCCGCCCCGACCCACGGCGCGGCGGAGCAACTGCCGGTAGTTCGACAGGATCTTGTTCTCCTGGGTCATCACCACCAGGTCGACGTCGGTCAGGTCGGACGGGTACTGCTGCCAGAGCAGGTCGGTCCCCCGGATGTCGAACCAGCGGGCCTTGACCTCGTCGGCCCAGGGGAGGGATCCGCCGTCGTTGCGCTTGCTGTCGGTTTCCGACGCCCCCCCGTAGACCAGGTGCAGCTCGATGCCTCGCCGGGCACATTCGGCTCGAAGCTGATCGAAGAGCGACAACCGGTACTGGACCAGGCGTCGCTGGAGAATCGCCACCCGGTACTGCCGGCTCTTGGTTGCCCCCGCTTGGTCGAGCGACACAGAACTCACCTCCGTGAGGGTAACGGTCGTCGAGGTTTACTCCCCGTCGATCGTGGCGGCAATGGGTCGGCCGCCCGCCGCCGCTCGTCGGTCAGATGTAGCCAGGGTTGCTGCGGAGCCGGCGGATCGTGCCGAACGTCCGGTTCGACGTGTGGGCTCCCGATCTCGTGCCCAGGGTCCTCATCCACCAGGTGAAGCGGGGAAGGGGCATGCCGTCGACCATAAGTCGGGGCAGCCTGAGATGCCGCTCGCGTCGGGTGACGGCACCACGCTGCACCACGAACTGGGTGGTGAAGCCGACCTCGAGGGCCGCGGCGTCCCAAGCCTCACACGTGCGGCCGTACGGCCAAGCGAGAAAGGTCAACTCGTCGGCCGAACGGCCCAGTTCGGTGATCAACGTCTGACGGGATGTTTCCAGGTCGTCGGTCAAATCGTCGACGCTGACGGGACCGAGCGGCCACCGCTGGTGGGTGTGGCTGTGGCTGTGGAAGTCGAGCACCCCCTCGTCGGCCAGCGTCCGCACCTCGTCCCAGTCGAGGTGATCGTCCTTGCCGACCCGCTGGGTGATGAGAAAGGCGGTGGCGGTGAAGCCGGTCTCCCGCAGAACCGGAACGGCCAGATCACCGAGGCTGTCGTAGCCGTCGTCGAAGGTCAGGACGACCTCATTGGCGGCGTAGCGCTCGGCCCCGTTGATCCGGGCTTCGAGCTCTGCGACGGTCAGGGCCCGATAGCCGTTTGCCGACAGCCAGCGGAGGTGCGACTCGAAAACATCGACCGACGTCGAGATCGCCGTCGAATTTTCCACGCCCTCAGGTTCGATACGGTGGTACAGCAGTACCGGAATCGGCCGTAGCGACACCCGAAAAGCCTACCGCGCGTCGGTCCGACTTCGTTTGGTCGCAGGTGGATCGACATGCAGCGGCGGCCATCCGAGGTTTGCCGCTCGCCCCTAGGTGGGCGGCGGACAAGGGCGTAACCATCGCGGTCATGGTACGTTCAACAATCGGAACCGGCATCACAGCCGAATCGACGAATCGTCTGCTCGGCCCCAACGAGTGTGAGTCAGAAAGCAAGAGAACGTGACCAAGATCGCCTTTGTCGGAGCCGGCAGCACCGTCTTCACCAAGAACCTGTTGGGCGACATCCTCTCCCAGCCGGAACTCGCCGACTCGACCATCGCGCTGCACGACATAGACACCGAGCGCCTCGAAACCTCGCAGGTGGTGGCTGGAAAGACCGCGGCCGCGCTCGGTGTCACCCCCACCATCGAGGCCACCACCGATCGTAGGGCCGCCCTGGCCGACGCCACGCACGTCATCACCATGTTCCAGATCGGTGGCTATGAACCGTCGACGGTGGTCGACTTCGAGGTCCCGAAAGACTTCGGGCTACGCCAGACCATCGCCGACACCCTTGGGGTCGGCGGCATCATGCGGGCGCTGCGCACCATCCCGGTCCTGCTCGACATCTGCGCCGACATGGAGGACGTGTGCGGCGACGCCACGCTGCTGAACTACGTGAACCCGATGTCGATGCTGTGTTGGGCGGTGTCACGGGCGTCGACCATCCCGACCGTCGGCCTGTGTCACAGCGTGCAGCACACCGCGGCCCAGCTCGGCGAGGACCTCGGCGTGCCGGAAAGCGAGCTGCGCTACCGCTGCGCGGGTATCAACCACATGTCGTTCTATCTCTCCTTCGAGCGTCAGGTGGGCGACAGCCGCATCGACCTCTATCCCGAGATCACCAGGCGGGCCCAGCGGCCGGCTCCGTATCGGGGCGACCCCGAGCGCAGCGACGGCGGTACCACCGGCTTGTCGGACGAGGTCCGCTATGAGATGTTCCGCCGACTCGGCTACTTCGTGACCGAGTCGAGCGAACACTTCGCCGAGTACGTGCCGTGGTTCATCAAGCGGGACCGCCCCGACCTGATCGAGCGCTTCGGCGTGCCACTCGACGAGTACCCCCGTCGCTGCGAGCGTCAGATCGAGGGCTGGGAGGCGCTGCGTGACGAACTGGTCGACGCCGATTCGACCCTCGAGGTCACCCCGAGCGTCGAGTACGGGGCAGGGATCATTCATTCCATGGTCACCGGTGAGCCCCGGGTCGTCTACGGCAACGTGCCAAACCGCGGTCTGATCGACAACCTCCCGGGTGACTGCATCGTCGAGGTGCCCTGCCTGGTCGACCACAACGGCGTCCAGCCGACCCACGTCGGCACGCTGCCGCCCCAGCTGGCGGCCTTGATGCAGACCAACATCAACGTCCAGAGCCTGACCGTCGAGGCGGCACTGACCGGCAACCGAGAGCACATCTATCACGCCGCGATGCTCGATCCCCACACCGGGGCGGAACTCGACCTGGACCAGATCTGGGCCCTCGTCGATGCCATGATCGACGCCCACGGCGACTACCTCCCGGCGGCGTTCCGGAGCTGAATCGGCCGAGCCGTCGTTCGGCTCGATCGTTGGGCTCGATCGGGTGCCGACCTTTGGACCAGAATGGGTCCTGACGGCATTATTTGCTCCAAACCTCGAAGGGGATCTCGTGAAACTGGCCATTCTTTCTCGCGCGCCGCAGGCCTACAGCACCCGACGGTTGCGGACTGCGGCCGAGGAGCGAGGACACGAGGTCCGGATCCTCAACACGCTGCGGTTCGCCATCGACCTGTCGGACGACGAACCAGACCTCATGTACCGGGGCAAGCAGTTGTCACACTACGACGCCGTGCTCCCTCGCATCGGGGCGTCCATCACGTTCTTCGGTCTGGCCGTGGTGCGGCAGATGGAACAGATGGACATCTACACCCCGAACACGTCGGCCGGGATCGCCAACTCCCGCGACAAGCTTCGGGCCAACCAGATCTTGTCCCGCCACCGGATCGGGATGCCGGCCACGATGTTCGCCCGAGATCGAGCCGACGTCCTGCCCGCCATCAAGCAGGTTGGCGGGGCGCCGGTGGTGATCAAGCTGCTGGAGGGCACCCAGGGCATCGGTGTCATCCTCGCTCCCGAGACCAAGATCGCCGAGGCGGTCATCGAGACGCTGCAGAGCACCAAACAGAACGTGTTGATCCAGCGGTTCGTGGCCGAGAGCAAGGGCCGTGACGTGCGGGCGCTGGTTGTCGGTGACCGGGTGGTCGGCGCCATGCGTCGTGTCGCCCAGGGCGACGAGTTCCGGTCCAATGTCCATCGGGGCGGCAAGGTCGAGGCCGTCGAACTCGACGAGGACTACCGCCAGGTGGCGGTGCAGGCGGCTCAGATCATGGGCTTGCGGGTGGCCGGTGTCGACATGCTGGAGACCGACAATGGACCGTCGATCATGGAGGTCAACTCCTCACCGGGCCTGGAGGGTATCGAGGCGGCCACCGAGCTCGACATCGCCGGGGCGATCGTCGACTACATCGCCTCTCAGGTCGACTTCCCCGAGCTCGATGTTCGCCAGCGCTTGACGGTGTCGGCCAACTACGGCGTGGCCGAGCTCGTGGTTCGCTCGGGTTCCGACATGGTCGGCAAGACGATCGAGGGGTCGGGCCTCCGAGACCGTGACATCACGGTGCTGACGCTGACCCGGGGCACGACCGTCATCCCCAACCCGCGCATGGCCCGGGAACTGGAGGCCGAGGACCGGCTCCTCTGCTTCGGCAAGCTCGAGTCGATGAAGGAGATGGTGCCGGCCCGCCGTCGCCGGAAACCGAAGAAGATCCAGCCGCTACCCGAGGACGCTCACCCGTTCGGGGCCGACCACGATCATTGACATCCGAAACGGTCCCGCCTCCTACGAGTGTTCAGGTGCCGTGGCCGCTGTGGCCGACGCCGGGGTGGCAGTAGGCGGCGTCCTCGGAACGAGCGTAGTCCCGCTTGGGGTTGGGGCAGAGCTCTTCGTAGAGCGTGGCGGCCGGAACCGACAGCGGGCCGGCGTACTGCGGACGCATCTTGAGCGCCGGGCCGTCGTAGGGGTTGTCGCCGTCGGGCCCACCGTCGGAGAGATAGCCCCGGCCGCAGCCGCTCGGCACGCCATCGGGGTGGACGTAGTTGACGCAGTTGTCGATCCACATTCGGTTGATCTCGGGATGCCAGCCGCCCCACCAGTCGGCGTGCACCGTCGAACCGGCGGGATCGTCGCCCAGGGTGAAACCGACGGGATCGACATCGGAGGCCAGGAACCAATCGGAGGTGTTCTCGCCCGCCTCGACCCGGTAGTTGACGAAGTACTCGAGGTTGGGGAACGTGTGGTTGTATTCGCCCTCGCACCGGCTGACGTACCAGTCGCCGACGGGCGGGCTGAAGTTGGTCCAGTCGGACGGGTCCTCCCCGTTCCAGCATTGGGGAAATTTGATGCTGACCTCCAACACCGTCCAGCGGGGCCGGTTCGGGTCGGTGCCGTACTTGGACCCGTCGCAGTTCGCCATGGTCTGTGATCCGTCATCGGTGTTTGGCGAGAAGTTGTTGGTGCACAGGAAGCCGAGCCGCACACCGGCCGCGCCGCCCTGCTCTCTGGGCATGACGTTGATGTTGTCGGTGGCGATCATCGCCGCCCCCGGCGGGTAGACCTCGGAGCGGCCCCGGGCCAGGTTCTCACCCTTGTAGTAGACGACGATCCGCTCGGGGATCCGCACGTTGCCGTTGCCGTCGAACATCGCCGGTGCCCAGTAGCCGGTGCGGTTGAGTTCCTGTCCGTTGCAGGTGCTCGACCCGGAGTTGATCAGGCTGTCATAGGTCGTGTAGGCGTTGGTTCGGGTGTTCCCGAAGAACATGTGGAGGTGGGAGGCGCCCGGCTTGCCGGGATAGACGAGGGGGTCGTCGTAGGCGAAGTGGGAGAACTCGCAGGCCGCCCGGAACTGACCGCCCTTGGCGACGGGGAAGGATTTCTCCGGGTGGTTGTAGGGATTGTCGAGGTACTCCGACCGCGGTCCGAAGTGGTCCTCCAACACCAGTTCGTTCTGCGGCGTGGAGGCGTAGGGGCTGTCGTCGTGATTACGGTTCCGGGCCGACGCGCCGGTGATCATGGCGAGGTTCTCGGCCGCGGCCGCCTCGGGATCCACGTCGGCTCGGGCGAACCCCGCCACCATGACCGGGTCGAGTTCAACGGTTTCGGGCTCAGAGCCGGTGGGGTTCGGTGACGTCGCCGCGAACATCTCGACGGCAGCGCCACCATCGGTGTTCACCTCGACCGGATCGTCGGTTGCGGATGCGCGATCGTCGGTCGAGCCCTGACCGGCGGCGTTGACCCCGGACGGCGTGTTGGCAGCGGTCACGAGGGCGGCGGCGATCATGGCGAGAGACAGCACGATGACGATGCCCGCGAGCCGATGCGTATGAGTGCGGCGATTAACCATGTCGGATTCGACCGGCGGCGTTCCGGGATCGCCCGAAACCGCGGCCGTCGGCCGCGGTTCGTGCCCGGATCGACGGGACGGATTGACGTCCCGTCCTTCGGTCGTCCGACTCTCGTTTGCGAGGAGCGTCGACACCGAACGTCGACGCTAGCCGAGCACCCCCACGGTGGCAATGAATTCGTAACGACCTGTTCGGACGAACACGCACAATGTCGTCTATCTACGCCTGAACGCCGGTTAGAGTTCGGTAAACGGCGTTACGGATCAATGTCCGATCCGACTGGCCGTCGATTTGCCGAGGGGCTCAGGAGTAGCTGGTGGAACCGCGACCCGGACCGGTGCCGTGGGTTCCATCGGCCGCGTCGTCGTAAGGGCTCCCCGTCGATGCCCGGGCAACCGCCTCGGAGTCGAACGGGAACAGCATCTGGCCGACGAAACTCGATGCGAATTCGGCGACACTGAACCTGGTCGGCTCCGGGAAGTACGGATCGTTGATCCCGGTCGGGGGGTACGACGTGTCGTCCGGGTGCTGGGTTCCGAACAGGCGATCCCAGGCGAAGATGTTGGCGTAGTTGGAGTTCCAGTGCCCGGGCTCCGTGGAGTGGTGCACCCGATGCGATTGCGGGGTCACCATGAAGTACCGCAGCGGACCCATGTTGGTGCGGACGTTGGAGTGCTGGAAACGCACGTACCAGCCCGGCAGCAGGCCGAGCAGGAAAACCGCCCCGGCCTTCTCGGTGATCGACGGGAACAGGAAGTAGAACGGCAACAGCAGGAGGAAACTCTCGAAAAAGGCGTCGATCGGATGAGTCCGGTTGGCGGTGAACATGCTCATCCGGGGCTGGGAGTGGTGGATCATGTGGAACCGCCAGATCCAGCTCACCTTGTGCTTCAGCAGATGCGCGAACCAGGTTCCGAAGTCGGCGATCATCAGCCCGACCAGTGCGGCCAACCAGAGCGGCCACTCCCGGGTCGTGTCGACGACCGCCCACGACGCGTTGGCGGCGAGGTAGTCGTTGATCGGGCCGGAGATGAAGACCATGGTCGCCGAGAACACCGGCAGGTGGATCAGCATGTACAGGGCGTCCATGATCACGTTCGGGCCGACACCCTTCTGGTCGGGCCGGGCCGGCATGATGTACTCGAGGATGAAGATCGTCGGCACCGCCAGCATGAACTGGAGCGACACGAAGAACCCGAACGAACTCCACATGTATTCCTGCAGGAGTACACCGAGCTGGCCGGGACGGCCCGTGAGCGCCATGAAGGCCAGAAAGCCGAGCAATCCGACAACGACACCGATGTCGAGCGCTGCGCTGCGCACGCCGCTGAGAAACTGTCTTTCTGCCGTTGCGACCATCAACCGATCCCGTCCTCGCCTTTGGTCTCCTGGTGCCCTGCCGCCCGTGCGCAAAGTCAGCCGGCGGCGGATTCAACCCAGAAGCCTAGCAGCCCTCGGGCCGCCTGGAGGCGATCCGGTTCGTCGGAACCGATCCACGACGTCGCCACGCTGGCTGACCGCGGATTTCGACGCGGCCCTCAGCCGATGGCCGGCTCCGCCGCCCGAGGTTCGTCCACCCGCTCGCGATCGGCCAGTCGCTGGTAGTACACGATCGCCGCCCAGCTGGCCACTGCGAGATACAGCTCGCTGCCGATCGTGGCCGCCACGGCTCCCTGCCAGCCCCGGCCGGGGATGAGTGCCACGTAGAGGCCCACCGATACTGCAGATGACGACAGGAAGATGGCTGCCCGCTCCTTGGCCCGTCCGAGACCGAGCAGGCCGTTCATCGGCGTTCCGCTCAGCGCGATGAGAGGCAGGAACGGGAGGAGCCACGGAACGATGTCGCGGGCCTCGGCGAAATCGTCGGACAGCAGCAGATCGAGCACAGGCAGGGCGACGTAGATGGCGATGGCGGTCACCGTCCCGACGAGGAACATGAAGCCGGTGAGCCGGGCCGACTTGCGGAGATGGTGCGACGAGCCAACGGCGTCGTCGGGTAGGAAACGGTGGAAGGCCGCGGCACCGATGACCCGCAGCGGTGTGCCCCCGAGGTGCACGATGCGGTAGGCGGCACCGTACAGGCCGGCTTCGGCCCCGTAGTTGAAGGCGTTGAGGGCGAACTTGTCGCCGTCCTGCTGGAGGCTGGAGGCGGCGAGAGGCACGGCGAACACGGCGCTCGTTCGAGCCGTGCTCAGCGTCGGACGCTCGAAGGCGACCCGGTAACCAGCGGCCGGTAGACGTTTCACCAGCAACCACGTCACGTACGCGCTGTACAGGATCAGGTACGACGCGGCCAGGTTCCGGATCGTCAGGGCGCCGAGTGCGTGCAGCCCGACGACGGCAACCAGGCGGAGCACCACCACGACCAGTCGAACTCGAATCATCGCCGGATAGCCGACAACGGCGTGCATCAGTCGGGAGCACACGACGATCGTGGCGTTGGCGAACAACTCGGCCGCCACCACGAGGGTGATCTCCAACAACGAGAGATCGATGAAGACCACCGCAACCCCGATCGCCAGTGCGGAGGTGGCGAGCCCGATCGCCAGCGTCATCGACAGGAAGGAGCGGAGGATCTCGTTCTGGTCCTGTCCGTACCGCATCCGGCGCTGAAGCAGGGCCAGGCCGGGTCCGGCGAAGGTGAGCGATCCCAGCGGGCCGATGAGTCCGTAGAGCCCGAACAGCGCACCGTATCCTGATCGGGTGAGCGCCTGCTGCAGCAGCACGAACGAGGTCATCGAGGCGACGAGGGCGAAGATGTCGTGCATCCCACCCCAGATGGTGTCGCCGGCCAAGCCGTCGAAGGCGCCCCACAGTCTTGACAACAGCGCTTTCATGCCCGGTCCGATCGAACCCCGGGACGACAACCGAGGCGCTGACTTGCGCCGCGGTGGACCTTGCTGCTGCAGGGAGAAAGAGTTTCCATCATCCACCTGGCAGGTTAACGTTCATCGTACCCTTGTGGGTGTCCCGTGGCCGCGACCAGCCGGGACACCGCCAAGCCGAGGCCGAACTCGGCGAAAAGGGGGGAAGTCGTTGTCCGTTGGTCATGCCGAGTCCGGTGGTTCCGCCCCGTGCCGAATCAACCTCGCCATCAAGCTACCGTCCCGTCGCCCGGACGAAACCGGGCGATCCCAAGGACGCCGCTCGATGTCGGGACGGAGGCTCGACGCCTGCGTGTACCCGGTGGTCTGCCTGTGACGATGGTCGATCTTCAGGCTGACGATCTCCTGCTCGCGCTCCGTCAGGCAAGCGGCGAGCCCGGCCTGAGCCTGCAGGCGGGACCCCGGCCCCTCAATGCCGACGGCACGGTCCAGGTCGTCCGACTCGGATCGACCGGGGCCCTGCCGGCCGCCCCGGCGGTCGTCCGTTTGTGCGACCGGTACGACAACGCAACCCGCGAAGCGGTCATCGCCAACTACCTGAACCGCGTTGGTTTCCCCACACCGCCGGTACTGCTGACCGGATCGGTTGGCGACGCCCTGGGTGGAGCGTGGCTGTTGATCAAGCTGGTGCCGGGGCCCGGCGTCCGGCTCGGTTCCAGTCGCCGCCCCCGGGAGGTGTTCCGGTTGATCCGGTCCGTCCGGGCCCGGCCGGCACTGTTGGCCGATCTCACGGCGCGGCTTCACACGGTCGATCCCGAACCGGCGCGTCAGGATCTGGTCCGGACCGACTCCGGCTTCGACTGGCGGGAGTTCCTGTGGGATCGGGCGACCAGCGTGAGCGGCCCCGGGGCGGCCGAAATCATCGAGTGGCTCGAACTCAACGAGCCGACTCCCTCGCCCCTGGTCCTTTCTCACGGGGATCTCCACATCGAGAACGTCGTCATCAGCGCCGACGGCCCGCAGATCATCGACTGGGGGATCGGCTGCCTTGCGCCGCCGGCCCGTGACGTGGCCTGCACGATGTTCGCCCTGCTGACCACGGGATCCCGGCTCGCGCCCGGCCCGACCGGGCCGGCCTTCGCCGCGCTGGGACGGCGTTTGAGCGGCCAGTTCTTGCGCCGCTACCAGGCCCGGGCACCCTTCGGCCTCTCCACCGACGAGCTGAACTGGCACCGGGTCCTCTACTCGATGAACCGGTTGTTCTGGGCGGCCCTCGACGACGACACACTCACGACCGCCAACCTGGGCGAGGCTCTGGCGCCGCGGGCGGGCCGGTCCGACGAGACGCTGAAGCGGGAGTTCCCGATACACGCCCGCACCATCAGCGACATCACCGGCGTCCGGCTGCCCCGCGCCCCGTCGACCGCCGGCTGGAAGGGATTCGATCGCTGAGGGAGCGACGGGTTCAGTTCTGAGACGTCGTGGCGGCGAGGGTGGCGAACGCGAACAGTGCCTCGGCGTGGCTCTGGTGGACCGTGAACTCGTTGAACACGGCGACGTTCGAGACGTCGAACCACTGCCACATGTAGGGCAGCGAGCGGGGGTCGGGGTTCGCTCCGGCCGGCGTGAGGACGACGTCGGTCACCCAGTCGAGGTCGCTCGACCAGTCGAGATCGTGATGCCCGTAGACCGGGGTGCCGGCCCACAGCGGCAGCCCCCCGTGTTTGACATCGTTGATCTGGGCGTGCCGGACCGGTTCACGACCGACTCCGGTGATCATGGATCGATTCTGCGGATTGGCCCCGAGGGCGACCAGGGCCGAGCGAACCGCCGCCTCCCGGTAGCGGGCCTCGTCGGTCAGGAGGTGGGCCCGGAGCAGGCCGGCCGTGTGAGGCGTTCCGCCGCTCCCCAAACCCCAGATCAACGGCACGTTCGGATTCTCGGTGGTCCAGCCGTAGCCGTTGGCCTCCGCGACGTCGATGAGGGCGTCGGCCGAGCGCCGGAACCGGTCGGTCAGCTCCTCCCGGAGCGCCGCGTCGGTCGCGCCCGGATCCGCGTGCAGGTAGAGCCATGCCGCGTCGCATCGGGTGTGTCGGTGGCACGACAGGTCGGGGTTGTCGTCACCCAGGTGGTCGGCCGTCTCGAGAAAGAGGTCGTGCCACCGCTGGTCGCCGGTCGCCAGCAACAGGGCGGCCGACGCGACGTGGCGCTGTTCGGCCACCCGCCCGGTCGCCTCCTCGAGATCGGTGGCGTCCTCGATCCCGAGCGTCGACAACTCGTCGAGTCCGGTCGACTCGGCCCACTCCATCGCCGCCAGCGCCGAGGCCAGGTAACCATCGGCGCGGGCTGCGTCATAGGGGCGCAGCGCCACCGAGACCTCCGCCGCCACTCCGGCGTAGAGATAGGTGGAGTAGGCGTCGGGCCGGTAGGCGTAGACGGCGAGGTCGTCGACCCATGAGGCCGCGTTCGGCGGTGGATGCTCCGACGCCTCCACGCCTCCGCTGACCGCACCGTCGGCCCGCTGCAACCGGCGATAGAAGTCGAGCGACCACAGCGCCTCGTCCAGCAGATCCGGGACGGCGTCGCCGCTCTCGGGGATGTTGAGATCATGGGAGCCGTACAGCTCTCCGAACTCGCTCACCAGCACGGCAGCTGTCCGCGCGTACCACAGGTGGTAGATGCGTCGGTCCCAGTCGCCGGCGTCGAAATGGCCGCCCCACGCCTGGTCGAAGCGCTCGCCTGTGACGTTCGCGGTCAGGGCGGCGAACGCCTCGTCCTGGGGGTCGAGTCGGGCTTCGAGCACGGTGTAGTCGGTGCCGTGGACGACCAGGCCGTCGGCCGGATGATACGGACGAGGCCGGACCACTGGGGTGTACGGTGGTCCGAGGGCGATCCCGCTCCTCTGCATGTAGGTGGCCCGGGCGACGGTGTCGGCCAGATTCGACCAGACATCCTCCGCGATGACGAACGGGTGCGAGCAGCCGACCGCGGCGACACAGACCCGGAACCGGCCCGTGTCGTTCAGCGGCGTGAAGTCGAGCTCGACGACGGGGCTGCCCGACAACTCCGCCGCAGCCTCGTCGACCGATGACCAGCTACCGGTGAACCTCACCTCGCCGGAGGCGTCGTCGATCACCGTGAAAGCGCCGTTTCCCCCCACCGCGGAGGCCTCGATCGCCGAGTCGCCCATCCCGTCGAACCAGCCGGACAGGTATGCCACCTTGGGTCGGTCCCCGGGAGCGAAGCCGACCTGGGTCACCCGAACTGCGGGCGAGCGGATCGTGTCGGGGTCGTAGACGAACTCGATCGGCGCGATCGAACCGGCCGGCTCGACCCGGTAGCGGAGTCCGGCGGTCAGCGGCGACGGCAGCGACAGGATCACGTCGTGGGTAACCTCCCACACCGCCTCGTTGTCACCGTCGGTCCCACCCCCGGCCGGCCAGGACAGCACCCGCAGGTTCGCCGGGTCGACCGTCGTCGAGAAGCCCGCGTCGTCCGGTGAGGTGATGCGCCACGACTCGGAGGTGGCCGCGCCGACGTCGAGCGGACGGCCGACGAGCCGGTCGGCCCGCCGGATCACGTCGGTGCGTTCCGACACCTGCAGGCCGTAACCGTCGCCGTCGCGGTTGATCAGCAGCAGATCGCGACCCCGGCGGACCCGGTCACCGTCGGCCGGATCGTCCAGATCGTACGGCTCGAGCGCCCCCCGCTCCATCCGCCCGGCCTCGACCCGCATCACGAACTCGGTGGCCGAGAAGGGGAGCACCCACGACGGCTGGTGATCGGCACCGTCGGCCGACGATGTGGCCGCGATCCACGTCGGATCGACCTCACCGCCTGCGGTCCACGTCGGTGACACCGATCCGTCGGCCAGTTCGAATCGGGCGAAGATCGTCTGATAGCCGGCCGACGGCACCGCGACGTCGACCTCGGTTGTCACATCCCGCCACGATGCCCCGGCGAACGTGACCGAGGTCGAGACCTGCATTCGCACCGCCCCCGGGGGCGGGGTCACGCCCACGGTCAGGACGAAGTCGGTCGAGGGTTGCGGTTCGACGACCGAAATCGGCGAGGTCACGTCGGGGGCGGTTGCCGCCACGGTCTCATAGGACGGCGGATCGTCCTGTCGGGCCGCCACCGGTCCGGTATCCCGTAGCTGGTCGCGGAGGAACCCGGAGACAAACCCGTAGCGGCCGGCGCTCAGCTGCAGACCACCGAGCACGAGCAGCAGCGTCGTGACGGCCAGCAGACCGAAGACGAGGATCCGCCTGACGCCCCCGCCTCCCGATGGACCCGTCATCCAGCCGGCATGCGGCCCGGCTTCAGGTCCACTTGGCGATGCCGTCCCGCCAGCTCGGCAGCAGCAGCGACGATTCGCGCCGCATGAGCAGCACCTTCATCGCTGCGAACAACGCAATCCAACCACCGAAGAAGACGTCCTCGGTCAACCCGATCACGAAGTTGCCTGCGAGCACCGCCAGCACCCAGATCGCCAGATCGGGTGAGATGTCGAGTTTGGACCATGCCGATCGAGCCGTCGAGAGCCACAGCGCCGTGAACACGAAGAGGCCGACGAGACCGATCTGCAGCGCCAGGTCGAGCGCCCCGTTGTGGGCGTGGGATGCCTCGAAACGGACGTGGCGCCAGATGTCCGCGGTTTCGGGTGAGACGTCGACCCGCCAGAACAGCGAACCGAAGCCGTAACCGAACAGCGGGCGGTGGCTGAGCGCCTCGATCGAGGCCTCCCAGATATCGGTGCGGCCCGACAGGCTGGTGTCTTTGCCATAGGCGCTGGTGATGGTGGCGAACGACGCCACTGCACCGCCGATCACCGCCAGCGATCCGACCAGGGAGGCCATGAACAGCAGCGTCGAGTCGCGGTCGTCCTGCTGCCGCTGGAAGGTTCGCAGCCAGTACCAGGCGATCAGGCCGAACACGGCCCCGGACACACCGGTCGCCGATGTGGAGCCGACCAGCAGTCCACCGATGAGAGTGAGCGACCCCCATTTGAACAGCGGGTTCCGGTCGAAGACCAGAACGGTCGGTAGGGCCATTGCGAGAAACGGCGCCATGTTGTTCTTGTGATTGAAGAACCCGTGCCACCCCGGATAGGGAGCGTCGTTGACGCCGCCGATCACGTGATAGCGGGTGGACGGCACCAGAACGAGAGCGATGATGGTGACGACGATCGCGATGCGGATCGACCACAGCAGGGCGACTGTGAAGTCGCGCAGGGTCAGAACCCCGGCGGCCAGGATGATGGCCACGATCGACGGGATGAAGCTCCGCACGTTGATGAAGGTGGCGTTGGTGTCGATGGACCAGATCAATGACGCGACCGGAAGCCCCACGATCCCGAGGATCGAGAACGACACCGGAAGCTGCATGAGCACGGTTCTCGGCGCCAGCATGAGTGCTCCCAGCATCGGGAACAAGGCCAGCAGACCGACCGAGGGGGGCAGGAGCAACTCACTGGACACGCCGAAGACCCAGAGCACGCCGAGCACGACGGCCCCCTGGGAAGCCAGCGTTCCCAGGGGGCCCATGCGATGACCTTGCGGGTCGAAGTGCTGCCGGGGCGCAAGCGGTTCGGTTGCGACCATCCGCACCACGATAGCGGTACTAGACCGCGACCCTTTCCCCGACTGGTTCGCTGGACGGACGAGGCAGGGGGTATTGCCCAGCGTCCGAATCGATCGCCGGCTTAGTGGGGAGCACCGGTTCGGGCGACGGGTGACGTCCCTCGACCTGCAGTTCGGGCAGGATCCGGTCGAGCCAGGCCGGCATCCACCAGTTGCGGTCACCGAGGAGCTCCATCGTCGCCGGAACCAGCAACATGCGAACGAGGGTGGCGTCGAGCAGGACGGCCAGGGCCAGCCCCATGCCCATGAGCTTCACCTCCCGTAGGTCCTCGAACATGAACGATCCGAACACCACCACCATGATGGCCGCGGCCGCTGAGATGACTCGAGCGGTGTTGGCCAGCCCGTCGGCGACCGAGGTCGCCGCGTCACCGGTTCGGTCGTACTCCTCCCGGATGCGGGACAGCATGAACACCTCGTAGTCCATCGACAACCCGAACACGATGGCGAACATCATCATCGGGATGAACGGGTTGATCGGTCCGCCCTCGATGCCGAGGATGGTGCCCCCCAACCCCCACTGGAACACGGCGACCACGGCACCGTACGAGGCGGCGATCGACAACACGTTCATGATCACGGCCTTGATCGGCACCAGGACCGAGCGGAACACCATCATCAACAGCAGGAACGACAGGGTCAGCACGCCTCCGAAGAACACCGGCGTCCGCTGAGCGAGATAGTCGGTGATATCGATGTTGGTGGCCACGAGACCGGTGATGCTGACGTCAAGGTCGGCACCGCCGGCGGCGTTGTCGACGGCGGTCGGTATCACCGTCTCCCGAAGATCCCGCACCAACTTCACCGTGGCATCGTCCTGAGGCGAGGTGGTGGGGATGACGGTGAGCAGCCACGCCTTCGGGTCGGCGGGGTCGTCGGCCATGGCGGGAGCCACGGCGGCGATGCCCCCGGTCGACGCCAACGCCTCGTGCAATGCCGTCACCGATCCGGCCGCTGCGACCGGCGAGATGCCGGGATCGGGAACGGCCGTGATGACGAGTGGTCCGTTGAAGCCGTCGCCGAAGCCCTCGGCCATCAGCTCGTAGGCCTGCCGGGTGTGGCTCCCTGCGGGGAAGTTGCTCTCGTCGGTCCACCCGAGCTTCATGTCGAGAACCGGAGCGGCGAGGATCGTCAGGATCACTGTTGCTCCGAGAGCGGCGACGATCGGTCGACGCTGGATGGACCGGCTCCACCGGTAGGCCAGCGTGTCACGAACAGCCCTGGCCCGACGGGCTGGCACGAGGCGGCGCAGTCCGGTGGCGGCGATGCTGAGCACGAGCGTGGAGACGGCACCGACCGCACCGGTGACGGCCACCGCCGGGACGCCGATACCAAGACCGAGTAGTGCGACGGCGGCGAATCCTGCTGCGATCAGACCGCGCCACCGGGTGATCTCCACCCGTTCACCGGCCCAGCCGAGCAGCGCCGGCAGCAGGGTGACCGAACTGATCATGGTGGTGAGCACCGTGAGGGAGATGGCGATGCCCATACCGCCTATCCAGCCGATCCCGATCAGCAGCAGACCGAGCATCGAGATGACCACGGTGAACCCGGCGAAGATCACGGCCCGTCCGGCCGATCCCATCGCCTCGGTCAACGCGACTCGGGGTGGGAGCCCCCGGTGCAACGCCTCGCGATAGCGGGTGACGATGAACAGGGCGTAATCGATGCCGACCCCGAGGCCGATCATCATGCCGAGCACGGTCGAGAAGTCGGGGACGTCGAGAATGTGGCCGACGACCGTGGCGAGACCGATCCCGGCCCCGACCCCGCCGACGGCCACGGCAATCGGCAGTCCCATGGCCAGCACCGACCCGAAGGCCAGGATGAGCACGACGATGGCGAAGGCCACGCCGATCAACTCGGTCTGCGGTGGCTCGACGACGGCCAGATACTGACCGCCGGCCAGGACCTCGAGCCCCTCGATCTGCGGTGCGCCGTCCATGATCGCCTCACCGATCAGCCCGGCCTCGGTGTCGTCGACGTCGGCCGCCAGGTTCACCGATGCGAACGCCAGTCGCCCGGCGAGGTCACCCTGGTGGGCGATCTGGCCCTGACCCTGCTCGGAGTAGGGCGACAGCACCGTCGCCCCAGGGTGCTGGGGTTCACCCGATCCGGCGGGGAATCCGGCGTTGACCCTGGCAAACAAGGCTTCCATTGCCGTCACCACCTCGGGGTCGTCGACGCCCTGGTCGGCCCGGAACACGATCGTGCCGGAGGTTCCGCCCGCGCCGAGCTGGGGGAAGTACTCGTCGAGCGCGGCCATCCCGTCGGCCGAGTCGGAGTCGGGAACACCCGACGAGGCGCTGAAGGCCGGACCGAGCACGCCCGCCGCCCCGAAGATGACGCCCAGGGCGATGAACCACCCGAGAACCGTTTTGCCTCGGTGGTCGAAACACCACCGGCCGATTGCGGTAACCATTGTTCCTCCTTGTGTCGGGCCCACGACCCGGGATGACGGGGCCGTTGCGGCCCTACGCTTTGCTCTTCGAAGACTCATCATCCGCCGAGGTCGGGTGGAGCCACATCGGGCGTCCGGTCATTGCGCCCTGTCCTTCCGGCCAAATGCCGACCGTCCGATCGGGTGGTCGCCGGGTCGTACTTTCGGCCGATTTCCCCGTGTCGACCGGTTCTTTACAATGGGGTTGTGTCGTTCAGCGACGTGATGATGATGGGCAAGGAGCCGCGGGTTCCCGATGCGCCGAGTCGGGTGTGGCGGGACTGGGCGCTGCTGGCGGTGGCGGTACCTACCGCTGTCGTCGAATCCTTCATCAACCCCGACGTCGTGCAGCCGGTGGCGTCGCTGATCCTGGCCCTGGCGCTGCTACCGCTCCTGCTGTGGCGCCGGACCCACCCGCTGACGGTTGTCATCGTGGCGTTTGGCGTGATGGTCGCGTCCAACCTCTACGCGATCGTCACCGGGACCGGGCCCATCGGCCTCTACATCCTCGGATTGCTGATGATCCTGCCCTACTCACTGTGGCGCTGGGGTTCGGGTCGGGAGGCCATGATCGGGCTCGGCTTCATCCTGGCCACCTGGGCCACCAGCCTGATCGCCGACTGGAACGGAATCGGTGAGGCGATCGGGGGTTTGCTGGTGCTCCTGTTTCCGGTCGAACTCGGGATCCTGGTGCGCTACCAGGCCAACAACCGGCGTCAAGCCATCGAACGGGCCAAGTCGTTGACCCGGGAACAGCTCGCCAGGGAGCTGCACGACTCCGTGGCCCACCATGTGTCGGCCATCGCCATCCAAGCCCAGGGCGGGCGGGCGATGGCGACCAAGGACCCCGACCGCGCAGCCGACGTCCTGGCCGTCATCGAGGAGGAGGCCGCCCGGGCGTTGGCCGAGATGCGGAACATGGTCGGCGCACTGCGGGAAGGCGATCCGTCGGCCGACGTCGAACTCGCGCCCCAACCGGGCCTGGCCGACCTCGAACGACTGACCGAGATCGGCGTGAACGGTTCCGGCGTCGGCGCCGGTGATGGCCTTCCCCGCCCTCGGATCGATCTCGAACTGGCCGGCAATCTCGATGGGTTGCGGCCTGCGATCGACACGGCGCTGTACCGCCTGGCTCAGGAGTCGATCACCAACGCCGTGCGTCACGCCCGGAACGCATCGCGGGTACTGGTTCGTGTGGTCGGCGACGGTGATCGGGTCGAGCTGACCGTCACCGACGACGGCGTGCACAACCCGCCTCCGACGGCCACGAACGGCTACGGGCTGGTCGGCATGGCCGAGCGGGCCAAGCTCCTGGGCGGCACCCTCAGCGCCGGACCCGACAACGGTCGAGGCTGGAGGGTACGTGTCGTGCTGCCCCGCAACGGCGAACCCGACCTGTCGGCCATCGACGGGGCGGTGGCGTGACCGTCGCCGTGCCGGAGGCCCGGTGACCATCAGCGTGCTGGTCGCCGACGACCAGGATCTCGTCCGCACCGGTCTCCGCATGATCCTGGATGCCCAGGACGGTATCGAGGTGGTGGGGGAGGCGGCCAACGGACGCGAAGCCGTCGAACTGGCCCGGCGCCTCCGCCCCGATGTGTGCCTGTTCGACATCCGCATGCCGGAGCTCGACGGAATCGAGGCCACCAGGCAGTTGGCCGGAGCCGATGTCGACGACCCGCTGGCCGTCGTCGTCATCACCACGTTCGATCTCGACGAGTACGTCCACCGGGCACTCAAGGCCGGGGCACGGGGATTCCTGCTGAAGGACGCCGGACCGGAACTCCTGGTGCAGGCCATCGGCGCGGCCGCCAACGGTGAGGCGCTGATCGCTCCGTCGATCACGGCCCGCCTGCTTGCCGAGTTCGCCCGACCGGCCGGCGGCGGCACCAACGGTGCGTCGTCGGATCCTCCCTCTCAGCCGATCGAAGCACGATCGTGAGGAGGAGGTGCTGGTGACCGTGGCCCGGGGTCGGACCAACGCCGAGATCGCCACCGACCTCCACATCAGCCTGAGCACGGTGAAGTCACATCTGGCCAGCCTGATGAACAAACTCGGTGCCCGCAACCGGGTCGAGATCGCCATGTGGGCCTACGAGACGGGGCGGTTGAGCTGAATCGACTCGCTGCTGCTCACGTCCCGGTCGAGGGCGAGCCAGACGTCGTCGAGCCAACGGGTTTGGGCAGCCGGGTCGGACGGGATCTCGGCGCGGGGGATGCGACGGGCGGTAACCGTGATCGGCTCCCGCACCGGTGCGGACCGGAGGAGGTCGGCGAGCCCCTGATGGTGGTCGAGCCCTCGATGATCCAGCACGACGACGTCCGCGGCGGAAAGGGCCTCCAGCAGGGTGAGCAGACCACCGGGTCGGGGCGGGAGCGCAGATGACAGGCCGCCGAGCCGCTTGGCTCGATCGGGGTCGGAGGAGGCGAGCCGGTCGATCGATCGCTCCAGCTGCTCGGGCCGGAACAACCGCCCCTCCGGGAACAGGATGTAGGCGGTGTTGTCGGTCGCCCCCGTGACCATACGGGCAATCGCCTGTCTGGCCGTCGTCCCGTCGTCGCGGGGAACGAACACCGAACCGAGACGGCCGTAGAGCAGGTCGAAACCAGGGTCGGCAAGCAGCTCGGCCATGATGATTCCCCGCGACACATAGCCGGCCCGGTGGGTGACGATGCCGGGAAGCGAGGCGTCGAACAGTGAGACGTGGCGGCTGATCACGATGACGGGTCCCGAGCCGCGCTCGCCGGCGAGCGCAGCGTGGTCTTCCGGCGACAGGTCGACGCGTAGCCCGAGGAGTTGCACGGCTCGCTGCTCGAGGAGATCGAGCGACCACTGCTGCAGCCGCCGGTGCCGTTGGATCGATGCGGGCGACCGAAGGCGCGTTCCGAATCCTGCCAGCACCCAGTACGGTCCGGCGGCCAGGATCTCGACCGAGTCGTTGACCAGGTACTGGAGGGCGAACAGATAGACCCGTACCGACGGCACGCTCGTCCGAAGCCGTACGAGATCGGCCACGGCCAGCACCGGTATCGCCACCGGGGCCAGGAACAACGCGACCGCGGTGGCCACCAGCATCGACGGGATCGTCCGGGCTCGACGCCGCCAGCGGTGGAGGCGTGGTTCGGTCATGGCGTCCTCAACCGGCGACGGCCACGTTGTGTTCCGACTCCATTCCTACGCCGAACCTGCCGGGTCGTCGTGGCAACTACTCGTCCGGGCCGACGAGTTGGGTGTGCAGGACGATGTCGATCTCGTGGGACAGCATCACGCCACCGGCTTCGAGCGGCACGTTCCACGTCAGGCCGTAGTCGGTCCGGTCGATGCGGCCGACGGCTTCGAAACCGGCCCGGGTGGTCCCGTCGATGGGGTTCTTCTCGGTGCCGAAGAAGGTGGCC
>JAOTVU010000066.1 GCA_029863385.1 Acidimicrobiia bacterium | reverse complement strand
GTGGCCGCCAGCGCCGAGATCTCGGCCGAGCCGGGGGTCGACGAGACACCGTCACACACCACGAGCACCGCGGTGTCGTCGTCGACTTGGACCACGGCGACCGCGTCCTCGTTGTGGTGGTGGCGCTGACCGCGGTCGGAGACCGCGCTGACCGGGCCGTCGACGACTTCGACGTGGTCACGAGGCTTCGGCTGACCGTGGCCGCACGAGTGACAGTAGCCGTCGGACTCGACGGCCTGCTCGCCGCAGGCCACACACGTCTGCTTCGGGACGGCCGCGAGTTCGTGGCCGCAAGCTTCACACCAGGTGGAGGAGGCCGAGCTCAGCTGGCCGCAGCTCGGGCAGGTGAGGGTGTCGCCATCGGTCACGGTCTACAACAGGCTCCAGGGCCGCACACGGTTGGCCCGGTCGATCAGCGCGGTCCGGCTTGTTGCGTCAGGGGCGAGCCGGGCCAGGAAGCGGTACGCCTCTTCGAGTCCTTTTCTCAGGTCCCGCTCGCTGATCTCGCGGCCAAGCAGTTTGGTGTCGGTTGAGCCGATCCGACCGCCGGCGAGACCGTCGAGTGCCTGCTCGAAGATGTCGGCCGAGATCGACGCCCGCTCGGCGGCATCGAGCTCCAGCCGATCGATGATCGACGACGCCTGGGACAGCTCATCGACCGTCGGAGGCAGCTGGGGGGATCCGGCGGCCAGCGTGCGTGCTGCGGCGACCTGGGCTTCGTAGTGGGCGGCCGACGACGACGGCACTCGACCGAAGGCGTCGACCGCATCGGCGACCCTGGAACGGGCGATGTTGCAGCGTGCCAGCCCGAATGCCGCCGAGACGAAACCCGGGTCGGATCGGGAGACGAGATCAAAGACCTCCTGCGCCCGGTCGAGCTGGCCTACGGCCTCGGCGGCCAGGGCCACCCCGACCTTCGGGGCCGTCTCGCCCGGCAGCTCGGTCCACACCCGGCTGAACCCCTCGGCCGCCGCTGCGGCCTGTCCACCCTGAAGCAGGTGGATGGACCGGTACCACCACACCCGCCAGTCCCACGGGTCCTCGGCCTCGAGGCCGTCGAGGATCGATTCCGTGTCACCGCCCAGCTCCCGAAGCCGCTCGGCATGGGTCGGGGTGACGCTGCCACCGCGACCGTGAAGCTGGATGAGCTCCCACGCCGATCGGAGGCGCAGCCCCCGGCTTCGGTCGACCTGCCCCGACTCGGCCGCGGCCAGGATGGTCGCCAGATTCACCTCGGGGTTGTTCTCCGGCAGATCGAGCAGCAGGGGGGCGGCGGGGTCAGCGTCGTCGATTCGGGCCGGCGGCAGAACACGCCAATCGACCTGCGTGGCGTCGAAGTCCTCGGCCGCGCTGAGCAGGAGGTGGGAAAGCCGATCCGGTTCGAATTCGGTGGACAGTGCCGCCCGAGGTTGCGCCTCGCTGATCGCGACGATTTCCCGAAGCACCCCGGTCAGCTGCTCCTGCATCTCCGCCGCCGATTGGAACCGATCGTCGGGGTGGGCGGCGGTGGCCTTGAGCAGGAACCGGTACAGCGACTCCCACTGGGCGAACAGCGGCTCGGCGTCCTGCCCGGGCAGCGTGTACTGGTGGGTGCCGGTGTGGAACACGAACCGGATGACGAGCACGGCGAGCGTACGGCCGATCGTGTACAGGTCCGACGCCACCGACGGTCCGGTATGGGCCATCTCGGGCGCCTGGAAACCCTCGGTGCCGAAGATGGCCGCATGAGGGTCGTCGATTCGCATGACGGCGCCGACGTCGATCAGTTTGACGTCTTCGCCGACGGCCATGATGTTGGCCGGTTTCAGGTCGTTGTAGACCAGTCCGAGTCCGTGGAGGTAGGAGAAGGCCGGCAGCACACCGAGGATGTAGGCGATCGCATCGGTGACCGGGAGGGGGTCGGCCACTCCCCCGTTGGCCGCCCGACGCTTCTTCAACTTGGCGTTGAGCGACTCCCCGCCGACCATCTCCATGACGATGTACCCCGCCCCGCGGTGGGTGACGAAGTTGTAGATGTTCACGATGTTGGCGTGCTCGATCTGGGCCAGGAACCGGCGCTCGGCCACAGCCGCGGCGATGGCGTCGGGGTCGTGCTCGTTGAGGAGACCCTTCAGAACCACCCAGCGGTTGGAAACGGCGCGGTCGCGCCCGAGGTAGATCCAGCCCATACCCCCGTGGGCCAGCGGTCCGAGGATCTCGTACTGCCCGGCCACGAGTTCGCCGGTTTTGAGCCCGGGGGCGTTGGTGATGAAGTCGAACGGCGTGCGACAGTGACCGCAGAATCCGGTGACCCGCCCCGGCTGTCCGGCCGTCGACCGGCCGACGGCCTTACCGCAGCTGCTGCAGAATCGCTCATCCTCGGGGACCTCGCCCAGCACGGCGGAAACATCGGCCTCGGTCATGACCGCCTGGGCCGGGTCGCCGATCTGGGTCGGAGCCACGGTGACGAGCCCGGCGCCGATACCCGTGCGACGCGATCCTGTGCGACGGGACGACGACTCGCGCCGGGTCGGCGTCGACGAATCACCACGGACCGACACCGCAGTGGAGATGTCGGGGGCCCGGGGAACAGCGATCGACGGTTCACCGCCCGCCGGTGCCGTGACCGGCACTGATCCGCCGGCGGCGGCCACCGCCGCGGAGCCTGCCGCCGAATCGGCGGCCAGACCACAGGTGTCGCAGTAGCCGTCGGCGGCGATCGTACCGACGCAGCCCTCGCGGCCACAGACCGACCCCGTTGCTTTGGGAGCCGCGGCGGCGAAGGAGGGTTGTGGCACCGGGCCGGGCGGCGACGCCTGGCCCTGGTACTTCACGCCGCAGGTGTCGCAGTAGCCGTCGGGCGCTATGGCACCGCCGCAGTCCGGCTCGGGGCAGCTCACCGTGGAGTTGGCTGACAGGTTCGACATCGAAGATCAGGGCTTTCGCAGTTCGTCGGCAAGCTGGACGATGGCCGCCTCGGCGGCATCCAGATCACTCGGTGCAGTGTAGAGCTCCGTCCACGCCCCGTCCGCCAGCTCCATGGCGGTGGGCGACTCGGCGTTCCCGGTGGCGGCCATCTTGGCCTGAAAGGCCTGGAGACGACCACGGAGCTCGTCGCGTCGATCGAGATCGCGTCGATTCCGCCGTTCGGCCTCGACGAGTTGCCGCTCGAGTCGGTCGGCCATCGCGAGCCACTGGTCGAGAAGGGTGCGTTGCCGTGTCCATGCGCTCGAGGGCGTTGCGGCTGGGGTGTCGTCGCCGGCCAGGGACAGGAGGTCGTCCAGCTGTTCGGCCAGGCCGCCCGGGCCGTCGACGATGGTCCGCGCCGGCACCGTCACCAGGTCCTGGGGGTCGACGATCTTGTGCCGGGCCTCCTCGGCCGCCGCCGCGGCCCGGGTCCGGAGCACCCGCAGGGAGGCGAGAACCTCCTCGGTCCGCGCCAGATCCTCGCCGAGATTGTCGTGGCCGGTGCGGAGGTTGGCCATCTGCCGGGCCGCGTCGGCCACGAGACGATCGAGGTCGCGGCCCTCCGACTCGTCGACGCTGATCGGATCCGACAGCAGTCGCTCGGCCAGATCCTCGGCCCGGCTGCGGACCCGACCGATCAACGGCTCGACCACGCCGAGTGCATCGGCTTCGGACGCCAGCCGATCGGCGGTCTCGCGTGCCGCCTCGACGCGGGGCAGCACGTCGAGCCAGGCCCGATCGATGCGACTGACCCCCTGGTGCACGGCGTCGTAACGTTGACGGAGCAGGCTGAGTGCGCTCGCCGTCGACAGGGTTCGAGCACCATCGGTCAGCGTCACGGTCAGAGGTGCGGCGAGCAGTTGATTCAGCTCGTCGACTCGCCGGGAGCTCCCTCCGTCGGGTGAGAGGCCGTGGCGATCGACCAACCGGCGAGCCTCGTCGATGCGCCCGGTCAGCACGTCGAGAAGCGGCCAGAAATCGCCGGCCTGGCGGACGGCGGTGGCGTAGTCGGAGGCGGTGACCGTGCCGGGTTCGGCGTCGCCCAGCATCAGGAACGACGGCAGCTGTTCCAGCTCGACGATTCCGGCCCGCAGGCCGTCGACGGCGGCGGTCAGGCGTTCCAGACCGGCGACGCCGACCAAGGGGGCCGAACCGAGCCGGTTCGCAGGAGGTCGCGATCCGGGAGAGGAGGATGAATCCGACACCACAGTGCTCTGAGCATAGTTTGTGACCGTCGGAGAGCGGAGCCGATCCGATGCCGGCCATCACCGACATCCCTCGGCGCCCGCCAGAGCCGGAAGATTCATCCGACCATGGTTGTTTGCAGTTTATTGATGGAATAATCGTCTGTTTCGAGGTTTTAGTAGACTTAACTGTCACAGCCGCTCATTACTGTTGTAGGTATGAAAGTGCTGGATATACCGGGTGGAGGTATCTGCGGGGAGTCGGCCATCGATCGGCTGGTAGAACGGTTCGAGGCGCTGCTCACCGACATGGCCGGCGTCGATGATCGGGCCTTCGTCGGGCTCGCAGCCTGCTTCGAGCAACAACTGGAAACAGCACGCCTGCTCGCCGTATCCCGGCTGGCGGGCACCCACGGTGATGCCCGTTCAAAGCGGCGCCGGGCTCGCGCCCACCTTTCGTCGTCCCGGAGCGGTCGATCCAATCGATCGGTCAATCGCGATGCCCGCCGGGCCGCCGCGCTCGCAGCCAACCCCAAGCTCGGGGATCAAACCCGCCAGGGTGCCCTTACCGGTGACGGTATCGACGCTCTGTCGAAGGCAGCCGACGACATCACCGGTGAGATGCCGGCGGATCTGCTCGATCTAACCGACGGTCTCGATCCCGACCAGTCCGCACGCCTCGTGGAGCAGTATCTGCAGCAGCGTTGTTCGGCCGCCGATGTCAACATCCGCCACCAGGCGCAGATGGCGTCTCGGCGGGTGCGGCGCTACACCGTCCCGGCATGTGGTGCCGACCCGGAACTCGCCGGATTGGGCATCGAAGGGCCGGATGCGATGATCGACCGGATCTGGGCGTTGCTGAACAGCGACGCCGACGGCGCCTACCGGGCCGACGGCGGGCGGGATCGCTCAGCCGATCAGCACGCCCCGCTCGATCATCGCCATTTCGATGCCGCGCTTCGGCGTCTGCACGGGATCGGGATCAACGGCGGCGAGATGGCGGGTCGAGGTGGCGGGGCACGGCCGTCGGTCGTGATCACGATCGGGCTCGAGGATCTGACGGGTTCAGGACCGGATCGGCGAGCGGCCACCCAACTCGGCTGTGGACCGATCAGCGATCAGCTCCTGGCCGAACTGGCGGCCGGTGCCGATCTGACTGCACTGATCGTCGGGCTCGACGGTCGACCGCTCTGGCTCGGTCGGGTGCATCGCCACGCTTCGGCCGCCCAGTTCGTGGCGCTGGTGGTACGCGACCGGGGATGCGTGCTGTGCGGCGCGCCGTTCCAGCGGTGTCAGGCCCACCACATCATTCCCTGGCACGCCCCGGCCAAGGGTCGCACCGATCTCGACAATCTGGCTCTGCTGTGCAGTGCCTGCCACCGGCGGGTCCACGACGAACGGGAGACGTTGGTTCGTCGACGGTCTCCTGGCGGTACCGAGGTGTGGAGCACCCGGCCGGCCACCGAGACCGAACTTCCACCACCCAGACCGGTTCAGCGGGAATAGGTCACGCTTCTTCCTCAGAGCCCAGCAAAGCCGAATGAACTCCAACGGACAACCTCCTGTGCGTGGCGCTGCGCTTCGCCGACGCACAGCCCATCACACCTTTGACAGCACGGCGAGGTGTCGCCGGCCAGCCGATTGTCGCGTACCCCAGAAGCCACCGTTCTGATCTCTGACAAGATCGATCGACTCCGATTAGGCTGAGCAACGTCATGACGACACCGGTCACAAACCCTCCACCGCCTCAACCCGAGGCACTGACCCCACGGGAGGCACCGTTGCCGCCGACACCGGCGTCGTCGATCAAAACCGGCGGCGCAGGCCTCGGCACCAGTGGCCTCCTCCAGCGGTGGACGATCCTCGTACCGGTGCTCATCGCCGCCACCGGGGCCCTGGGCGTCGTCGGCGGCTTCCTCCTGCAGGATACGGCGCGCACCACATCCGACTCCACGGCACCGGCACTGATCGAGGTCCAGGATCTCTTTGCGTCCGTGGCCGAGGCCAATGCCGCAGCCACGGCAGCCCATCTCTCGGTATCGGCGTCAGGAGACGAGGACCGTGCGAGCCGCAACCTCTACCTCGACGCCCTCCGCCGGGCCAACGAGCAACTGACGGTGGTGTCGGCCGACATCGGGAGGGTCGGCGATACCGACACGTCCGAGGTGATCCGAACCGACCTCCAGAACATCGCCGCATCACTCACGGTCTACGCCGGCGCCGTCGAGGCGGCCCGCGTGGCCAACATCAACAATCTTCCCGGAGCCGATGACCAGCTGCGGGCCGCCCTCAGTGTGGTCGACGCCGAGATCGGGCCGTCGGTCGCCTCGCTGACCGAAGCCGCCCGAGCCCGCTACGACAACGAGGCCGGACGGGCGTCGACGTTGGTCGGACTGGCCATCGGCCTCGGGTTCGCGACCCTAGGGGCGATGGTCTGGATTCAGTACCGTCTGGCGCTCCGGGTTCGACGGGTCGTGAACATCTTCCTGGCCCTCGCCACCCTGGCCCTCATCGGATTCCTGGCGGTGCTGGCCAACGGCCTGCTGGTCCGCCAGCAGGCCCTGAACGATGCCAGCGACGGCGGCTACGACGCCATCACGGCCAGCGCACGCATGCAGGAAGCAACCTTCGGCCTGCAATCCCAGCTCGGATTTCTCCTGTTGGAGGAGACGCGTCCGCAGGACCCGAACGAAATAGTCGGCCAGCTCATCGCCGAGGCCGACGACGGCGTCGAGACCATTGTCCGCACCGCCGACTCCGATCGGGAACTGGCCGCCGCCGATGCCCTCAATGTTCGCTGGGGGCGGTATCGGGCCGTGGCCCTCGACGTGTCGTCCATGAGTGGACCCTCGAGGTCGGGCGACGCCGTCGCCGTCTTCCAGGGCGAAGGGTTGTCGTCGTTCAACGGGGTCAACACCGCCATCGAATCGGTGCTGTCCGACAATCGGACCCAGTTCACCGACGGAGTGACGCTCGCTCGTTCGGCCGTCGAGCGTCTGCCGTGGTGGAACCTGGCGTTGGCGGTGCTGGCCGGCGTCCTGTCGATCATCGGGTTCCAGCAACGACTGGGCGACTACCGATGACCGGCCGCCCGATCGGTCATCGCCGCCTGAGTCGCCGTCGGTTCCTGGCCGGCATGGGCGCCGCCGGCCTCGGAGCGGTGGGCCTCGGTGCCTGCTCCTCGGTCGCCGACCGGCGCACGTACGATCTGGGCGACGGCAGCCGCCTCCGCATGCTCAACTGGGCCGAATACATCGACTCCGGCGGCCCGAACGACGACGATCCGTACTACGCCGGGGGAACGCTCGCCACGCTGGCCGACGAGGGACTCCAAGTCGACTACGTCGAGGACTATCTCGACAACATCGACGGATTCCGCAAAGTGATCGACGAGGCCGTCACGCCCGACGTGCCGGAATGGGACATCGTCGTGCCGACCAACTGGCGGGCGGCCGAGATGATCGCCAACAAGTGGGCCGAACCCCTACCGATCGAGATCATTCCCAACCACGTCAACATCGATCCGGCCTATCTCACCAACTCCTGGGATCGGGGCTGCCGGTTCCAGATGCCGTGGCAGGCGGGGATCACGGGCATCGCCTATGATCCCGCCCTGACCGGCCGCCCCCTCACCTCGGTGTCCGACCTGCTTGATCCGGCCTTCGCCGGCCGAGTCGGGTTCATCGGCGAGATGCGGGAGGCGGTCGGGCTCATGATGCTGGCCAACGGCGACGATCCGTCGCGCCCCACACGGGCCGCAGCCGATGCCGCCCTCGACGACATCGCCGATGCCGCCGCATCGGGCCAGGTCGGTGCCTTCACGTTCAACGAGTTCGCCGACCTGCTGGCCGCCGGCGATCTGGTGGCCGCGATGGCGTGGTCGGGCGACGTCGCCATCCTCCAGAACGATCGGCCCGACATCACGTTCGTGATACCCGAGGAGGGCGCCGTCCAGTGGTTCGACACCATGGTCATCCCCCGCGGCTCGCAGGCACTGGCGGCCGCCGGTCGATTCATGAACTACGTCTACGACCCGGTCAATGCCGCCCGCATCACCGAGTGGGTTTCCTACATCTCGCCCGTCATGGGTGTTCAAGAGGAACTGTTGCGGCGTGGCGGGGCGTCGGCGGAGCTCGCCGCCAGCACCGTGCTGTTCCCCGACGAGACCACCAGAAACCGTCTGTTCACTTGGGGGGGACTCGACTCGGCCGATGAGGAAGCATTGGACGAGCGCTACGCCGCGCTGGTTGAGGGCTCATGACCGCAGCCGTGCACGAGTTTCGCCTGGCGGCGAAACATCGCCCGCTGGAAACATACATATGGGATCGAAAGATGAACCGGTGAGAGTCGCCGTGCCGGAGGCCCGGCTTATCGAGTTTCGCCTGGCGGCGAAACATCGCCCGCTGGAAACATACATATGGGATCGAAAGATGAACCGGTGAGAGAGTACCGAGCGCCCATGCACGATTACACCCCGGAGATCGACGAGCTGGCCGACGACATCCTGGCCTACGCCAAGGACCGTGTGTCGCTCGATCCGACACCGATGGGCCGCTCGGCCTCGGCCCAGGAGCTCTACGACGCCCTCGGTCCCACCATCACCGCCGAGGGCATCGGAAGCCATCGGGCGCTGAAGGCCTTCACTGACGTCCTCGCCCCCGCTTGCCTGTCGGTCGACAACACCCGCTATCTGTCGTTCGTGCCCGCAGCGCCCACCGAGGCCGCCATCCTGTTCGATCTCGTCGTCGGAGCCGAATCGATCTACGGCGGTTCCTGGCTGGAGGGGGCTGGGGCAACCTACGCCGAGAACGAGGCGCTGCGTTGGCTGTGCGATCTCGCTGGTCTCGACGACCAGTCGGGTGGCGTGTTCGTCCAGGGAGGAACCATCGGCAACCTCTCCGCGCTGGTCGCGGCCCGCGGCGCCGCAGAGGCCAAGCTGCGCGACCAGGGAAAGTACCGACCCAATCGGTGGGCGTTCCTCGTGTCGGACACGGCCCACTCGTCGGTTCCGTCGGCCGCCATGGTCATGGACGCCGACGCCATTCCGGTGCCGACGGGGCCCGATCGACGGTTGACCGGCGACCTCGTGGCCAGAGCCCTCGACGAGTACGGCGACCTGATCGCCGGGGTGGTGGCAACCGCCGGGTCCACCAACCTCGGGGTCATCGACGACCTCACCTCGATCGGGCGGGTCTGCAACGAGCGCAACGTCTTCTTTCACGTCGACGCCGCCTATGGAGGAGCTGCGCTCGCCGCGCCGAAGGCCCGCCAGCTGTTCACCGGCATCGAGCTGGCCGACTCGGTCATCATCGATCCCCACAAGTGGCTGTTCGCTCCGTTCGACTGCTGTGCCCTGCTGTGGCGGGATCCCGACCAGGCCCGCGCCGTTCACGCCCAGCACGCCGAGTACCTCGAGTTCCTCGACGTGTACGGCGACTGGAATCCCAGCGATTTCGCCATCCAGCTCACCCGCCGCCCCCGAGGGCTGCCCTTCTGGTTCTCGCTCGCCTGCTACGGGACCAGGATCTACGGCGAGGCCGTCCAGCGGACCCTCGACCTCGCGGCCGAGACGGCCGCCAAGATCGAGGCGGCCCCCAACCTGCGGCTGGTGCGGGAACCGGGCCTGTCGATCGTGGTCTTCGAGCGGATCGGATGGAAGGAAGGCGACTACCAGGTCTGCACCGAGAAGATGCTGGCCGACGGAACCGGCTTTGTCGTCCCATCCCGCCACGACGGGCGACCCGTGTTCCGCTTCTGCTTCATCAATCCTCGCACCACCAGCGCCGAGATCGACGCCATCCTGGCCGCCATGGCATAGGAGTCGTCGCGAACATCCGAGCCAGGTCCTTTGATGGCGGCGTTCGGTCACCAACTTCGAACGAAAGGGCGCATCATGTCCGAAACCACCGATTCCGACCTCGAATGGCACCGGATCCTGGACCCCGACGAGCTCGACGAGGGCCGGGTCACCACGGTCACCGTCGGCCGCCGGTCGTTTGCCGTCAGCCGGCACGACGGCGAGTTCGGTTGCCTCGACAACGCCTGTCCCCACCAGGGCGGCCCCCTCGGCGAAGGTTCGATCGAAAACGGGTGGCTGCGCTGTCCATGGCACGGCTACGACTACTCCCCGATCGATGGCAAGCCTCCCGGCGGATTCGCCGATGCGGTCGAGTGCTTTCCCACCGACGTCCGTGACGACGGTGTCTGGGTGGGTCTACCCCGCCCGAAACCCGATCCCCGCACCATGTCCGATGTCTTGGTCGAGACCCTGGTGGCGTGGGGACTCAGCCACGTGTTCGGCATGGTCGGCCACTCCAATCTGGGCCTGGCCGACGCCCTCCGTAAGGCGTCGGAGCGCGACGAGCTGACCTTCATCGGCATCCGTCACGAGGGCGCCGCCGCGTTCGCCGCCTCGGCGTTCGGCAAGCTCACCGGCCGCCCGGCTGCCTGCTTCGGTATCGCCGGCCCCGGGTCGACCAACCTCCTCACCGGCCTCTACGACGCCAAGGAGGACCGGGCGCCGGTGCTGGCGCTGTGCGGTCAGGTTCCCTCCAAGGTCAGAGGCCGCGGCGCATTCCAGGACACGAACCTGGAGGGCGCCTTTGCGGACGTTTCGGCCTACAGCCAGACGCTGCACGCCGATTCCGATGTGGCCGAACTGGCTTCCCTGGCCATGAAGACCGCCCTTGTCGAACGCAACGTGGCCAACCTGATCATCCCCGACGAGCTACAGCATCGCGCTGTCTCCGACGACACGCCCGCCGGTTCGCCGCGGGGCCGAATGGGCGGCCATGCCCACAAGCCGATCGAAAGCCAACTCGACGCCGCCGACGAGTTGATCGGACAGTCGGAGCGGCCGTTGATAGTCGCCGGCAACGGCGCCCGACCGCACCGGGCCCGTGTGGTGGCCCTGGCCGAGGCCCTGGGCGCCCCGGTGGCCACGACCTTCAAGGCCAAAGGCCTGATCGCGGATGACCACGAGTTGGCGTGCGGCGTGCTCGGGCGTTCCGGCACACCGGTCGCCTCGTGGATGATGAACGAGAGCGACCTGATCATCGTGCTGGGAGCCAGCTTCGCCAATCACACCGGCATCGCCCCCTACAAACCGTTGATTCAGATCGATCGTGACCCGATGGCACTGGGCCGATTCCACGCGGTCGATGTTCCGGTTCTGGGCGACATCGGCGTCACCGCGCAGATCCTGGCCGGCCATGCGATCGAGATGAACCGGCCGCCGTCGGATCCACGAGCCGATCTGGCGGAGCGTTGGGCGATCTGGACCGAGGAGAAAGCCCGGCGGCGGGCCGACGACCGGGGCAACGGCTTGAACACGGCGACGGTCATGGACACACTCAGCCGGCGCATCGCTGACGACGCCGTCATCTGCGTCGATGTCGGCAACAACACCTACTCCTTCGGTCGCTATTTCGAGGCTTCCGGCAACCAGGACCTGTTGATGTCGGGCTACCTCGGTTCGATCGGTTTCGCGCTTCCGGCGGCCATGGGAGCGTGGGCCGCCGTCGGTGGATCCCGTCAAGTGGTGAGCATTTCCGGTGACGGTGGCTTCGGTCAGTACGCCATGGAGTTCACCACGGCCGTGAAGTACGGCATGAACATCACCCATGTGCTGTTGAACAACGGCGAGCTCGGCAAGATCTCCAAGGAACAGCGGGCCGGCGAGTGGGAGGTCTGGCAGACCGGGCTGCACAATCCCGACTTCTCGCAGTTCGCCGAGCTGTGCGGCGGGCGGGGCTTCCGGGTCACCGCTGCGGCCGATCTCGACGAGGTCGTTGGCGAAGCCCTGGCCCACGAAGGACCGGCCCTCGTCGAGGTCATGACCGACGCTCTGCTTGTCTGATCCGCCGGCTCAGCTCTCCGTGGATGCCAGGAGCTCGTCGAGGAGCGTGCGGGTTACCGAGGTGGGCGACTGGTCACCCGCCTCGACCTGCTTGAGTAGGGCAACACCGGTCGGTGAGGACAAAAGGTCGGCGACCCGTCGATGAAGCGCCTGGGCCAGGCGGGCCTCGATCTCGGTCCGGGCCCGATGGCGGCGGCGTTCGTCCCGGCGGCCCGTCGATTCGAGAAACGCCAGATGGTCGGCGACGGCGGCGAGCACGTCGGTCGACCCGGTGCCCTCCAGCGCCGAAGCCATGACGATCGGCGGCCGGTAACCGATCTCGGCCTCCTGCCCGGTCACCTTGCTCAGGTCGAGCATCAGTTCCAGGTCACGGCGTACGTCGTTGGCCCCCGGGCGGTCGGCCTTGTTGACCACGAACACGTCGGCCACCTCGAGCAGACCGGCCTTGTTGGCCTGGACGGCGTCGCCCATACCCGGCGTGGCCACCACCACGGCGGTGTCGGCGGCTCCGACGACATCGACCTCGACCTGGCCGACACCGACGGTCTCGATAATCACCGGGTCGAACCCGAGAGCATCGAACAGGCGGACGGCCAGCGGGACCGCCAGGGCCAGTCCGCCGGAATGCCCTCGGGTCGCCATGGAGCGGATGAACGGTTTGTGGCGAACGGTTCCGGCGTCGCCATCGACCGCCGGCCGGGTCGAGACCGAGTCCTGTGATCCCTCCATCCGAATGCGGTCGCCGAGAATGGCACCGCCGGTGAGTGGTGACGACGGATCGACGGCCAGGACGGCCGGTCGTCGCCCGTCGGCCACGAGATGCGAAACCAGCTCACCGACCAGGGTCGACTTGCCGGCACCGGGAGCACCGGTGATGCCGACGATATGAGCCGACCCGGCGTCGGCGTGGGCCAGTTCGCTGACCGCGTCGGCGTCGGCCCCGCCTCGCTCGACGCGGGTCAGCAACCGTCCGATGGCGAGCCGGTTCCCGGCTCGGGCGTCGCGGTAGAGATCGGGAATCGACGGTTTGGTTCGGGTCGTCATCGGATCGGCCGGCCGCCCGCTCAGGATGCGGAGGCTTCGGCCGCGGCCACGGCATCGCGTACGGCTTGCGCAACCTCGGTCGCCGAGGCGCCCGGACCGAGTACGGTCGCCACCCCGGCGTCGAGCAGGGTCTGCACGTCCTCCTCGGGAACGATCCCGCCGACCACGACCGGCGTGGTCATCCCGGCCTCAGCAACGGCCGCCACCATGGCCGGGGCCAGGGTCAGGTGACCGGCGTTGTGCATCGACAAACCGATGGCGTCCGCGTCCTCCTGCTCGGCGGCGGCGACGATCGAGTCGGTGGTCTGCCGGAGGCCGAGATAGATCACCTCCATGCCGGCATCGCGCAGGATCCGGGCCACGACTTTCAGGCCACGGTCATGACCGTCGAGCCCGAGCTTGGCCAGTACGACCCGAAGCCGGGCGTCCTGGGTGGGCGTCAGGGCGGCGTCGTCGGCCGGCGCATCACCCACTCGTTCGGGGCCTGCCGATTCGGTCTCACTGTTAGCTCGCTCGATCTCTCCCACGGTATCCAGGGTATCGGATCCACAGTATCGGGCTAGATAATGGCCTTCTCCACATAGGTCCCGAACTCGGCCTCCATGGCCATGACGATCTCCTCCAACGTCGCGTAGGTGTGGACGGCCTCCAGGATCGGCGGCATCAGGTTGGTGGTCGGTGACGCTGCCGCCGCGGTCACCGCGGCCAGGGCCCGCCCGACGGCGTCGTCGTCGCGGCGCTGCTTGACCTCGGTAAGTCGCTTCAGCTGCATCTCCTCGGTCTCGGCGCTGATACGGAGGATGTCGCCTTCGCCCTCGCTACCGTCGGTGAACGCGTTGACGCCGACGATGATCCGCCGGCCCTCGTTGACCTCACGCTCGAAGCGGTAGGCCGAGTCGGCGATCTCCCCGACGAAGTAGCCGTTCTCGATCCCGGCGTACACCCCTTCCAGGATGGAGCCGTTACCCAGTTCGTCGAGGTGGGCGAAGACGGCCTCGGCCTGGCGTTCCATCTCGTCGGTCATCCACTCGACGTACGGGGCGCCTCCCAGAGGATCGGCCACGTTGGCCACGCCGGTTTCGTGGGCCACGATCTGCTGGGTTCGCAGGGCGATACGGGCCGCCTTCTCGGTCGGCAGGGCCAGCGCCTCGTCGAACGAATCGGTGTGCAGGCTCTGCGTGCCGCCGAGCGCGCCGGCCAGAGCCTGGATGGCCACCCGGGCGATGTTGTTCTCCGGCTGCTGAGCGGTGAGCGAGACCCCGGCCGTCTGGGTGTGGAACCGGCAGAGCAGCGACCGCTCGTTGGTGGCCCCGTAGCGCTCGGACATCCACCGGGCCCAGATCCGGCGGGCGGCCCGGAATTTGCCGATCTCCTCGAAGAAGTCGGAGTGGCTGTTGAAGAAGAAGCTCAGCCGCCCGGCGAACTCGTCGACGTCGACACCGGCCGCCACCGCCGCCTCGACGTAGGCGAATCCGTTGGCCAGGGTGAACGCCAGCTCCTGGGCCGCGGTCGAGCCGGCCTCCCGGATGTGGTAGCCGGAGATCGACACGGGATGCCAGCGGGGCATCTCCGCTGTGGTGAACCGGATCATGTCGGTGACGATGCGAACCGACGGCCGGGGCGGGTAGATGTATTCCTTCTGGGCCTGGTACTCCTTGAAGATGTCGTTCTGGATCGTGCCGGCCAGGTCGGCCCGGGCCACCCCGTTCTTCTCGGCCACGGCAACGTACATGGCCAGGATGATCGCCGCCGGGCCGTTGATCGTCATCGAGGTGGACACCCCGGACAGGTCGATGCCGGAGAACAGATCCTCCATGTCGGCCAGGGTGTCGACGGCGACGCCGGCCCGGCCGACCTCGCCCAGTGACCACGGTGAGTTCGAATCGCGACCCATGAGCGTCGGCATGTCGAACGCCGTCGAAAGACCGGTGCCGCCGTTGCGGAGGATGGCCTTGAACCGGGCGTTGGTGTCCTCGGCGGTGCCGAACCCGGCGAACATTCGCATCGTCCAGAGCCTCGACCGGTACATCGAGGGATACACCCCCCGGGTGTAGGGGTACTCGCCGGGATAGGGCGGATCACCGTAGACGGGGGCGACGGGAACGCCCGACATCGTCTCGAACGGGACGTCCCGAAGCTTCGCCGCCTCGTAGGCCTCGCGGTAGCGCCGATACGAGTCGGATTCCGGATCGGGTTCCCAGGAGTGGGCTGGCTGATTGCGGTCCGTCATGGGTCCAGTATCGCACAGCCCGCCAACGGCCTCTCAAGCGGGCACACGTCCACCACTCTCCGAATATCAAGCTCAGGTGACGCTCCGTGTCAGCTGAGCTCCACGGAACCGGGTTTTCAGACGGACTGCTGGCGGCCGCGGTGGGCTTCGAGACGACCGATCAGCTCATCCAGGCTGCAGCCCTCGGCCAGGGCGCCGCGCACGATGTCCTGCTGGGAGGCCGGGGTGAGACCCCCGATGGGCGGATCCTTGTCGAGGTTGGTCGGGAAGGCGTAGCCGTCGGCGCAGGTGGCGATCACGTTGTCGAGCCCTTCAGCGGGCATCCCGGCCGCTTTGGCCTTCGCCAGCGCCGGGTAGACGGCCGTGGTCATTCGCAGTGTGTCGACGGTCTCCATGGTCCGTCCGAAGGCGGAGGAGATCTGCAGCAGGTTGGCCATACGACGGACATCCGCCGTGTGGTTGCTGCCCGCAGCGTGGAACAGCGCCGGGTTGAAATACACCACGTCACCCTTCGCCAGCGGCAGTTGGATCCGGCTGGCCGCAAAATACTCCTTGAACTCGGGGCGGCGCCAGGCAAGGAAACCGGGTAGGTACTTCTGCGAGTGGGGCAGGTACATGGTCGGTCCCGTCTCCACCGGCATCTCGCAGTGGGCGACCGCCCCCTGCAACGTGAGCACCGGGGAGAGCCGATGACAGTGCGCCGGGTACTGGTCGGCCATGGCGTCGGTCATGAACCCGAGGTGGTAGTCGCGATGAGGCTGCTGCGCCTCGCCCCCGGGATTGACGACGTTGACCTGCGAGGTGACCTGATAGTTCGGTCCGAGCCAGGCCAGCGAACCCAGAGCCACCATGTCGTTGGCGTAGTAGTCGACGAAAACCTCCGGCTCCTCGACCGCCAACTTCTCCAGGGCGTTCCAGACCCGATCGTTGGCACCGGGTTTCGCGTAGTGATCGCCCGACCCGAGACCGGCCTGCCTTTCGGCGGCGATGATCCGTTCGAAGGCTTCGGTGGCCCGATCGATGATCTCGAGCCCGAACGCCCCCTTGATCACCATGATCCCCGGCCCCTGGTCGAGCACGTCGACCATCTCCCGACGAACAGCGACGGTGGCCGCCGGGTCGCCGGCGATGGCCGCTCGCAGCCCGTCGGCCCGGTAGACCACGACGTTCTGTTCCACCCCGTCGGCATACGGGTACGAGTCGCCGTCGGTCGCCACCGCTACCACGGCGACGAAGTCGTCGATGGCTGGTGCCAATCCGGCCGGTGTGTGGACGGTCGCAGCGGAAGGGCTCATGGTTGACACTCCCCGGTGTGGACGTTCACGATCGTGATGACCGCTCGACCGAAGTCTATGACGGAAGGTCGCGTCGGCACGAGTGGGTCGTACTCTGAAACCCATGGGTGCAGTGACATCGAGCGCGGCCATCGTGCTCGCGGCCGGGCAGGCCCGGCGGTTCGGTCGGCTCAAACAGTTCGAGACCATAGACGGGCGGTCGTTGGTCGATCGGGTGGTGGCCACCGCATCGTCGGTGTGTGATCTCGTCATCCTGGTACTGCCCGCCGACCATGCCATCGACGAGACGGCATCGGCAAAGAGACGGCCGACCTGGCGCGGCTCTCCGGTTCACGCCGTCACCAGGGGAGGTGCGTCACACGGCGAATCGGCCCGTATCGGCCTCGAGCGCGTACCGAGCCACATCGATGTCGTGGTGATGGCGGCGGCCTCCCATCCGCTCGCCGGACCCGACCTGTACCGTCGCACGATCAAGGCGGTGGCCAACGGGGCCGACGCCGCAGCGCCGAGCGGAGCCATCTGCGACGCGGTCAAGGAGCACGCCGACGGTACCATCGTCCGCTCGGTCGACAAGACGAGCCTCGTCACGGCCCAGGCTCCCTGTGCATTCAACCGGGCCGCGATCATGAACGCCTACGGGGCGTTCGGTGGCCCCGGACAGCCGCCGCTGCCGCCCGAGGAGCTGGAGATGATCGAGCGCATGGGCGGACGCGTCGAGCTGGTCGAGGGCGAGCCAACCAACATTCACATCACCACGCCGACCGAATTGGAGATGGCCCGCCGGCTGGCCGACCTCGTCCCACGCTCCCCCTGGGCCTCCTGAACACCGCCTGTCAGGTTGCAGCACTTCTGAAACGACGGAACCCGTCCCCGGCGGTCGAGATGATCGAGCAGCTCGGGCGTCGGCCGGCGAAGCCACGGCCAGGGGTGGCGTCCCACGTCCAGTCGTCCGGCCAGTCGAGCGAATCCGGGGACCGGTGCCGCGGTGACCGCCGCGGTCCGCGGCGAAAGAACGTCGATCGGTCGCGCCAGACGGATCTCGAGTGACCGTGACCGGGCCAGCTCGGTCAGCGTCTCGGCCAGGAAGACCAGGCGTTTGCCCGACAACCGCAGTCGCGCCAGGAGCGGTTCGTCGAAGACGAAGACCACCGGTAGGTCCGGATGAGCGACCAGGGCCGGGTCTCGCGCACCCAAGGACTCGGCGGTCAGCCACACAAGCTCGGGATCGCGTGAGCCTCGGGTGACGACCGGTGGACCGTAGACGTCGTCGGCCGGTCCGAGCGGTGGTCGTGTGACCGGGGATCGAGGCTGTTCGTCGGGGAAATCCGAGATCGGGCAACGGTCGATCAACGCGCACTCCTCGCAGAACCGGGGCGCCTGCTTCACGACCTGCTGTCGGGCGAACCCGTACACACGAGGCCGGCTGGCGCCGGTCACCCACTGCCAGCCGAGGCGGTTGGCCGCTCTCGATCCGTCGAGGAGGTGACGGAACATGATGTCCTCACCGGCGAACGGATCACCGCCGGCCCGGAAGCTGAATTGACTGGCGAGCCGCATACGGGCCTGGTTCACACACCAACCATCGGTTCGAAGTTCCTCGAGCGTCTCGGCCACGCACGTCATCGGCCGTGAACGATGTACGGCGACATCCTCGACGCTCCCCGCGACTCCGGCGGATCGACGACGCTTCTCGATCCGGCGTAACCCGTCACGTCGAGAGCGTTCAGCGCCTCGTCGGCCGCTCGCTGTCCACCACTCAACGCCGGGGAAGCCCGGACCTCGTCACCGCAGAGGTGACCCAGGTGCTCGGACACCCACGCCACCACCGCCTCCGGATCATCGGCCGGAGGGAGAGGGAGGTCAGAACGCACTGCGCACGGCCCACAGGTCGGGAAAGGCCGGGCGGAACAGGGTGGATCGAAGATATTCGGCGCCGCTCGAACCGCCGGTCCCCATCTTCGTACCGATCGTGCGTTGCACCATCATCACGTGGCGGAACCGCCACTCCTGAAGGCCCTCGTCGAGGTCGGTGAGATACTCGCACAGGCGGGTCAGGGCGGGGTCGTTACGGTAGATGTCGATCAGCGCCTGCTGGACCCCGGCCGAGTAACCGGTGGCCCGTGTGACATCGCGGGCGAGGAAGTCCTCGGGGATCTCGTAGCCCTGACGCGCGACGTAGCGGATGAAGGCGTCCCACAGCGACGGGGCGTGGTAGCGGCGCTGGAGATTGTCGTGTTCCCGTTTGTTACCCGAGAAGCGTTCGAGGTGGCGACGGTCCTTCAGCCCGAGCAGGAACTCGATCTCCCGGAACTGGGCCGACTGGAAGCCGCTCGAGTTGGCGAGGAACTCCCGGAACGAATCGAATTCGAGCGGGGTCATGGTTTCGAGCACATCGATCTGGGCCACCAGGGTCTTCAGGATCTTCAACACACGCACAAGCTGGTGGCTGCTGAGCGCCGGGCGGTCGTCGTTCAGGAACTCCACCAGTTCGTCGAGTTCATGCAGCACCTCCTTGAACCACAGCTCGTAGACCTGGTGGATGATGATGAACAGCGTCTCGTCGTGTTCGACGGGTCGGGAGACCGGCTGTTGCAGCGACAGCAACTCGTCGATCTTGAGATAACTGCCATACGTCATGGCCGGCGCCAGTGACTCGGCCACCGTCTCGACATCCGGGTTCTCGTCGAACGGTTTGGCTCGGTCGTGGAACGCCGGTTCCTGGGACGAGGACTCGTGAGACGACGACGCCATGTCAGACCTCCGCGGGCAGGGGGCCGAGCGCGCCGAGGAGCTTGCGGGCCCGATCGAAGTCGATCTGATCCACCGAGTCGACACCGGCCACGAGCTCGGTGAGGATGCGCTGCTGTTCGGCGGCCCGCTGTTGGACCTCGTGGTACGGCATCGTGGTGAACATGACCATGCCGTAGCGGGCGGCCATCACATCCGGGTAGCGGCGCTCCAACTCGAGGGCCAGCTCACGCTTGATGAGGTAGTCGGGGTCGGCGACACCGGCCCGCATCTCGATGTAGTTGTCGAGCGCCATGTCGGCGATGGCGTCGACGTCGGGCTTGCGGTCCATCTCGAACACGGTGAACGCGTGATCCGGGTCGTCCCCCGACTCGGCGATGCGCCGGCTGAGGAGCCGGGCCGATTCCATGGCTGCGTTCATCCCCTGGCCGTGAAACGGCACGATGGCGTGGGCCGCGTCGCCCAGGATCACCCCGTCGCCGGCGCGGCTCCAGCCGGTGCAGCGAACCGTTCCGAGGTCGCCGGTCGGGTTCGCCATGAACTGCTCGGCCGCATCGGGAACCAGTTCGACGAAGTCGGGGAATTCCCGGGCGAAGAACGCCTCGGCCGAAGTGAGATCGGGCAGATCGTCGAACCCGGTCGGCTGATCCTTTCCGGCGGGGGTGTCGAAGGGCATGAACAGTGTCACGGTGAAATCGCCTCCCGGGTTGGCCAGTGCGATGAGCATCAGCTGACCCCGGGGCCAGATGTGCAGGCCGCCGGGACCGAGCCGGAACGCGCCGTCGGGTCCGGCTGGGATCTCGAGCTCCTTGTAGCCGTGGTCGAGCGGTTCGATGGTGGTGGTGCCACCGTTGACCCGTTGCATGGCCTGGCGGACCTCGGAGTTCGCCCCGTCGCAGCCGAACAAGGTGCCGAACGGGACCTGCGTCATCTGGTCGTCGTTGTCGGTGTCGGTGAACACGATCAGCTTCTCGTCCCAGTCGACGCCCCGGCAACGCTGGCCGAACTCGATCGACACGTTGCCGGTCTCCTCGGCGGCGTCGAGCAGGATGGCATTGAGCCCGGGCCGCGACACCGACAGGATGGCTTCGCCACCGAGGCCGTAGGGCTGGAAGTTGGTGGAGCCGTCGATGCCGTGCACGATACGGCCGGCCATCGGAATCGTGATCGGCTCGACCCGGTCGAAGACGCCGAGTTCGGTCAACGGCACGATCCCCCGTCTGGCCAGAGCGAGGTTGATGGACCGACCCGCGTCGACGTCGTGGCGACGGAGATCCTGCCGGCTCTCGAGCACCTGTACCTGATAGCCCTGGCGGGCCAGATAGAGAGCCATGACAGCCCCGGCCGGCCCTCCGCCGACGACCACCAGCGCACCATCGGTACCCAGTGGGGCACTGGCTGTTCCCGGCGAGGTCACCGGAGGATTCCGTCGAGGATCTGGGTGAACCGCCAGATGTCACCGAAGGTGTTGTAGAGCGGCACCGGCGCCACCCGGATCACGTCGGGATAGCGCCAGTCGCAGGCCACTCCCGACTCCTCCAACTTCGCCTGCACGGCCTTGCCGGGATGATCGGCGGAGGCTATGCGCAGCGCGAACTGGCAGCCCCGCTCCCCCATCGCCGTCGGTGTGATCGACCGGACCCGGTCACCGAGCACGTGAGCCAACGCCGAGTCCAGGTAGGCCACCTGACGCTCGGACTTCGACCGCAGCGCCGTCATGCCACCGGCGGCGTCAAACGTTTCGAGTGAGCCCCGCAGCGCGGCCAGGGCGAGTACCGGCGGGTTGGAGATCTGCCACGACTCCACGGTCGGGATCGGGTCGAACTCGGTCTCCATCTGGAACCTGGTCGACTTGTTCGTCCCCCACCAACCGAGGAACTTGGGTAGCGACTGATCGGCGACGTGGCGGTTGTGCACGAAGAATCCGGCGATGCCGCCGGGTCCGCTGTTCAGGTACTTGTACGTGCACCACGAGGCGAAGTCGACGCCCCAGTCGTGCAGGTCGAGCGGGATGTTACCGGCGGCGTGGGCCAGGTCGAAGCCGACGTAGGCGCCCACTGCGTGCCCGGCCCGGGTGATGTCGACCATCGGTAGCACCTGGCCGGTGTAGTACTGCACGCCGGGGAGCAGCACGAGCGCCAGCTCGTCACCGTGGGCTTCGATGGCGGAAAGAACATCCGCCGGATCCAGCAGATCGGAGCCCGGGCGGGGCGCCACCGTGACGAGCGACGTGGCCGGGTCGTACCCCCGCTGGCGGATCTGCGATTCGACGGCGAAGTGATCGGACGGGAAGGCGTGATCCTCGATCAGGATCTTGTGGCGTTCGGGTGTGGGCCGGTAGAAGCTGATCATCTGCAGGTGAAGGTTGACGGTGAGGGTGTTCATCACCACCACCTCCTCGGGCCGGCCGCCGACGATGAGCGACATCGGATCGGTCAACAGTTCGTGGTAGGGCATCCAGGCCGACTCGCCCTCGAGGTGGCCGTCGGCGCCGAGCACCGCCCAGCGATCGAGTTCCCGCTCGACCTCGGCCCGGGTTCGCCGGGATTGGAGACCGAGGGAGTTGCCGACCAGGTAGACCTTGTCGGAGCCGTCTCCGTTGGTGGGGATGGCGAACTCGGCTCGCATCGGGGCAAGCGGATCGGCGGCGTCGAGTTGGGCTGCGCCGTCGGCCGACAGGTAACCGTCGGACCGAACGTCGATGTCTTGGTTGTCAGTGCTCATACCCAGCGGCTCATACCCAGCGGCTCATACCCAGCGGCTCATACCCAGCGGCTCATGTCCACCGGAGCTTACACCGACGACGCCGACTACTCGTCGCCGGGTGCCGGATGAACCGTTCCGCAGTCGTCGCAGGTCCGGGCGTCGAGATCGGCGTAGAACGCGTCGAACAGCGGCGGCAGATCCTTGTCGATCTGTTTCATTTGGACCTCGACCCGGTGGAGGAGGTTGTTGCAGTTCGGGCAGTACCACTCGAACCCGTCGAACTCTCCCTCAGAGCGGGCGTACTCGACGACGAGGCCGATAGAGTCGCGGTCGGGCCGTTGGGGTGAATGACGGAGATTGGATGGCAGGAGGAACACCTCGCCTTCACGGATGTGGAGGTCGGTCGGCGGTTCGCCCGGCTCCCGGACCTTGAGGATCATGTCGCCCTTGAGCTGGTAGAAGAACTCCTCACGGGGATCGTCGTGATAGTCGGTTCGTACGTTGCCACCACCGACCACCATGACGATCATGTCGGTTCCGGGCCACACCTGTTTGTTGGCCACGGGAGGCTGCAACTCGTCCGCGTGCTCGTCGATCCATTTCTGGAAGTTGAAGGGCGGTACGTAGCCCACGGCCTGCTCCTTTTGCACGGTTGTGAGAACCGGATGTCGAACGATTGCCGACCGGGCGTTTTCCGCCCGACCGTCAGGTCAAACCTGCGCGTTCCAGCGTAGCCAAGACGCCGCTGGCGATGTCGGGCTCCGTGGCCTTGCGGGGGGCGAACGTCGTGCTCGCGAACCAGTCCTTGGCCTGGTCGACGCTGATGCCATAACGATCGGCGACAAGATCGGGCCCGTCATCACGCAGCATGAGGGCCTGGGCATGGGCGACGACGGCGTCGACCACCCGGCCGACCTCGGTCGTGCGGCCGGTCAGGGTCTCGTTGCGGGTGGCGATCACGAACGACGGCCACGGCGTCTCCTGCACACCGAGCTGGCGGAATCGGCCGTCGGCCACCAGCGGGCTGGTCATGAACCGATCCCACAGGAAAAGGTCGGCCTCACCGGCGGCGAACGCGTCGATCGCACCGTCGAGGTTCTTCACCACGACGAACCGGTCGGGATCGATCGACCAGCCCATGCGTTCCGCCTGGATGTAAGCCATCAGGTGCGAACCCGAGCCGAAACGTGAGATGGCGATGCGGGCTCCTGCCAGCTCGGACTCCTGTCTGAACGTCGAATCGCCGGGCACGAACACGCCCCATTGGAGAGGCGATTCGACGTAGACCTGAACGATGGTGGCGGGCAGACCGCGGGCGATCTCGAGCACGGTTCCCTCGGTCAGGATGCTGACGATGTCAAGTTCGGCGTCGGCGAGCCGGGCGAGCATCTGGCCGGTTCCGCCGGGTTGATCGGTCCAGGCCAGATCGAGATCGGCGAGCGTCTCCGATTCGAGGGCCAGGTGCCACGGCAGGTTGAAATGTTCGGGAACGCCACCCAACCGTAAGGGACCTGCTGTCATGGCCAAAGACTAGGTCACCGTCGTCGGCAGCGCGGAAGGATTCTGGTCCACCGATCGATCCGATCGCCCACGCAGGTCAGCAAGCCTGCACGGCCGCCGACTCGGTGCGACCGTCGGACTCCGGTCAGCCGGACCGCAGCGAGTCCCAGGCCACCTCGGATTCATCCCAGATCAGCAGGGTCGGTTCCCCGTCGGGTCGGCGCAGCTCGAGCGTGGTCACCCCGGAGGCGATCACAGTGAGGTAGCCGTCGTCGGACTCGATATCGGTGAGGTCGAGGTCGGGGTCAGCGATGGAGACATCGTTGGCCGCAGCCTGACGTTGCGCCGACGGATTGTCGGTCGTGGTGTCATCGGAAATCGTCAGCGCCAGGCCAAAGCCTCGGGGAACATAGTGCACCCGAACCCTGCGACGCTCCTCGGGATCGGTTGGTCTCATGGTTACTAGACGATCGAGAGACCGATTTCGTTCAGTTTTTTTGGTTACAGATCCGTCTCAATCAACGTCAGGCCATCACCGCCCTTCTGCCGGTGTCCGGCACCGCTGACGGCGTCGGGCAGGCTCACAACGCCTGACCGCCAGGCGACGCACCCTACACTCGGCCCATGTCCGGCTTTCTGATCCGGTCGTTGGTTCTCTCCGCGGTCCTCACCGTGGCGCTCAACGTCTTTCTGGTCTGGCGGGGCCGAACGGCGAATCGCGTTCCATCCGGTCGGCTGCCGCATCGGAAACCCGGACGATCGGTGGTGGACCACGGCGACAATGCGACCGAACGGCCGAGGGTGCAGGTCTTCGTTCCGTGGAAGGCGATGCTCATCGCCTCGATCGGCCTCACCGTGACGCTGAACCTGGTCGCCTGGCTCGCCCGATAGATCGTGCCCCGCTAGGTGACCGTGCGACGCCACGGGGTGACGAACCGGTCACGCACCCGCTCCATGGCCAGGTAGTAGTAGGGGAACGCCACCAGAACCAGAACCGTGCTCGACAGCAGACCGAAGATGATCGTGTAACCGAGCGGCTCCCAGAACGGATCGGACAGGGTCAACGGGAGGACACCGGCCACCGTGGTCAACGTGGTGGCGACGAGAGGCCGGAAGCGGCGACGAACCGCGGTGGATATGGCGGTACGGCGGTCGGCTCCGGCCCGCCGCTCCTGATTGGCGAAGTCGGTGAGCAGGATCGTGTTGTTGACGGCGATGCCGATGAGCCCGAGGAGACCCAGCATCACGAAGAAGCTGAGCTTGTTGTCGGTGAGCAACAGCCCGCCGAACACCCCGAACAGGCTGAAGGGAATGGCCAGGAAGACCAGCAGCCACTGCACCGTCGAGCGGAACTGGATGATCAGCAGCACCATCATGGCCAGGAGGGCGACCACGAACGCCGGTCCCATCGAGGCGAACGACTCCTGGTTGTCGCTCTCGATGCCGAAGTCGAACCGGAGGGCATCCGCGCCCAGTCCGAGCGCCGCCAACTCGTCGGGCCCGTACCGGTCCTCGAGCAGGCTCCGAGTCTCGGCCGTCGTGGTGGTGACGTCGTCGGCGTCGAATCGGGCCTGGACCTCGACGTAGCGGTTGCCGTCCCGGCGGGCCACGACGTCGGTCGACACCACCTTGGTCTCCAGCACCGTGAAAGTCGTGCCGTTGGCCCGCTCGAGCACCGACCCGTCGAGATCCTCGGCGATTTGTCGTGCAGCCGCGGCCAGGGTCTCCGCCTCCTCGCCGTTGACCTGGACCCGGAACGGGAACAGCGCCACCGGCGGACCGGCCGACACCTGGTTGAACACCAGCTGGACCGGCGCATGGTCGGCGGCCAGCGGATCGAGTCGCCGCGCGATCAACTCCGGGGCCGGCGGCCGGGACCCGATGTCGGTCAGATTGAACTGCGACCGGGCCCGACCGGCATTGCCCACATAGGTGTTGCCCGACGTCAGCGTGTCGCTCAAGGCGGCAAGGACATCGGCGTTGATCGCCGACGTCAGGGCCTCGGCCTGCTCGATGGTGGTACCGGGCGGGAACGTGTACTCGCCCGAGATCTCGATCGAATCCTTTGCGGCGGGGAAGATGTCGAAGCCGACCCGGGGCAGGAAGCCGAACACGGCGATCGCCAGCGCGGCCACGCTCAGACCCACCGCGCCGGCGGCGATGACGAGACCGCGGCGGCCGCGCACGTCGGCGGCCGAACCGATCTCGTCGGCCAGCCAATTCTCGGCCCGACCGAGCAGGGCCCGGGATCGTGGTGCGGACAGTACGAGGAACCGTGATGCGATCGGGATGAACAGCAGCGACAACGTGAGCGAGGTGACCAGCGCGACGATGACCGAGATCGGCAGGATGCGGATGAACTCGCCGAGAATGCCGGAGATGGCCAGCATCGGGGCGAACACCAGCACCGTGGTCACGGTGCCGGAGATGCTGGCGGCGCCGACCCGGCGAATGGCGTGGCGGATCACGTCGATCGGGTCGCTCCTGCCCTCGCGGAACGTCTCGATGGCCTCGGTTATCACGATCGCGTCGTCGACGAACAGTCCCAGCGCGAGGATCATCCCGAACAGCGAGATCGTGTTGAGCGAGATGCCGAACAGGTACAGAACACCGAACGCGGTGGCCAGCACCGTCCCGATGAACAGGGCGGTGATGATCGACGAACGCCAGGAGATCAGCAGCAGAGCGATGATCGTCACGGCGACCAGGCCGGTGAGTACGTTGCCCTGCAGGGAGGCGATCTGCTGGCGGATGGCGGTGGCGAAGTCGACGGCCACGACGGCCTGATAGCCGTCCGGTAGAAGGCGGTCGAGGTCCGGTGAGGCGAGGGCCCGGTCGACGCCGTCGCGGATGGCCAGCCCATCGGTGCCCTCCGCGGCGATGACGCCGACGGCGATCGAGGAGCGGAACTCGACGCCGGATCCGCCGTCGGTCGACGACGGTGTCGTGATCTGGTTGAACCGGGTCTGGTTGACAACCTCCTCGCCGGTCGCCGGATTGATCCCCGATTGGAGCAGGTCGAGCACCTCGGCCTCGGCCACCTCCGGCTGCGACTGCAGGAGGCCGAGCAGCGATTCGGCCGCCGCCTCCAGCGAGCTCGCATCGGCGTCGACCGGACCGTACACGCCGACCAGTAGATCGAAGCGATCGAAGAACTTGGCCACGTCGAGAGCCTGGGTGGTGACGTCGGCCTCGGGCGGAAGGTCGAGCGCGGCGACCTCGGCGTCGATGATCTCGGCCCCCTGCTCGGAGGTCAGGTCGTCGGTCAGGGAGGCCACCACCGTGACGAAATTGGCACCGGCCGTGCTGTCCACGCTCTCGATCTCGGGGCGATCGATCAGTGCCGCCACCATGGGTTGGGCCAGCTCGATGTCCACGATCTCGGGGTCGTCGACGAAGTAGGTCCCGCGGGCCACGGTGATCGGCACCGCCACCGACGGAAAGCC
>JAOTVU010000211.1 GCA_029863385.1 Acidimicrobiia bacterium | reverse complement strand
TGGCGGCGAGGCGCCGAAAGCCGGGATAGGTGAGCACCTCGGCCAGCTCCCGCAGATTGACGTCGGTCTTCGAGTAACCCTCCCGGGCCAGAGCGAGCACGGCGTTGGGCCCGGCGTGCACGCCGCCGCCGATCATCTTGGTGAAGTGGACCCCCAGAAACGGGAACGCCGGATCCGGAACGGGATAGATGAGGGTGCGGACGAGATGCGCCCGCTCGGGCACCAGCTCGTAGTATTCGCCCCGGAAGGGAACGATCTTGGCATTGGGATCGCCGCCCTCGGCTCGGGCCAGCTTGTCGGAGTACTGACCGCCACAGGTGATCACGAAGCGGGTGCGGATGTCGCCTCGACCGGTGACGACACGGTGGGAGGCGGTGTCGGCTTCGATGCCGGTGACCTTCTCGCCGAGTCGGATCGTCACTCCCCGGCTGCGGGCTTGCTCGGCGAGGGCGTGACAGACGCCGACGAAGTCGATGATGCCGGTGCTCGGCACCTTGATGGCGCCGACGCAGCTGACGTGGGGTTCGATCTCGGCCGCCTCGGAGGGCGAGATCAGCGAGACCTCCAGCCCATTGTCGCGGCCGCGGTCGTGGAGTGCCGTCATCCGGTCGAGCTGCTCGGGCCGGGTGGCCACGATCAGCTTGCCGCAGACTTCGTGGGCGACGCCGTGCTCGGCTGCGAAGCGAACCATCGAGTCGCGACCGTTCCGGCACAGCTTGGCCTTGAGGCTGCCCGGGGTGTAATAGATGCCGGAGTGGAGGACGCCGGAGTTCCGCCCGGTCTGGTGACGGGCCAGCTCCGGCTCTTTCTCGACGAGGGTGATGGACGCGTTGGGTCGCCGCTTCGACAGCTCGGCGGCCACCGCCAGTCCGAGAATGCCACCGCCGACGATGACGCAATCCCTCACGGCATTGCTGCTGCCTTCGCCGGCACGAGGTCGCTCGGTCATGGCACCCACGATAGAGGGCCTCCGTCGGAGCGCCGCCGGCCACAGGTCCAGGGCTTGCCGAGCTGGAACCAAGAACGTACGATGCCGTGCATGTCGTTGCCGGGCCTCGATGTGCTCGTTTCTCTGATCGAGGCGGAGGTTGGTCGGGCCCTGTCGGCAACCGACTTGGATGCCGGCAGCGGCGAAGATCGGTCGGTACTCGAGAGCCTGCCGAGCGCTCTACGCGGTCTGGTTCCGAGCGAGCGACCGGTCCCGACGTCGCATCCCGCGTTGGGCCGTTGGCTCGACCCGGCTGTGGAGTCGGCGCCCGAGCAGCAGCGTCCGTTGGCCGCAGCCGTCCGTGCGCTCGCGCCGCACCTCACCTGGAAGTCCGCCTACCCCGATGCTCCGTCGTCACCGACGATGCGCCGATTCTGGGCCAACTACGCGTTCGCTCCGGTGGCAACGCCCGAAGGTGGCGTTGGTGGGGTTGGTCCACTGCTGTCGGCCGAGATGAGTTTGTACCTCGTGGTTCAGGGCGCTGGTATCGAGTACGGCCGCCACCACCACCCGGCGACCGAGGTGTACGGCATCGTCTCAGGTACTGCGCGATGGCTGAGGGGTGACCACGGGTTTCGGTCCCGTGCCCCCGGCGATGTCTTCGTCCATCAACCCGATGTGGTCCACGCAACGACGACCGGCGTCGAGCCGGCCATTTCGTGGGCGGCTTGGCTGGGTGATCTTGAATCCCGTCCGCTGCTGGAGACGTCGAACGGATCGTTCGTCAAGGTGTAGCCGGATGCGTCAGGTCGGGCGCCGACGGCGCGAAATCACCCGGTCGCAGGCGGAGGCGAGCGGCGGCCGCGAGCTCGACGACCGCCATCACGACAATCCAGATCTGGAACACGTCGAGCCCGGCCAACTCGAACGGTGAGGCCGCCGCCGTGGCCGCGATCAGGAAGCCGGCCACGAACATGTTCAACTGGGCGGTCGTCGATCCGATCACGTCGAGCATCGTCATGACCCGGACCGAGTTTGTCGTGTCGATCCGCCGGTGCACCAGTTCCATCGACGCCGTTCCGGTCACGTTGCGGGCGGCGGATCCCACGGCGGCGAGGGCAAGCAGCAGCGCCGCGCCGGACGAGGTCGTGATCGGACCGTCGATGGTCGTGAGACCGACGGTGCAGACCGCGGCCAGAACCGCCCCGGCCCGGATGGCGGTCAGGACATGTCGGCCCGGGTCACGCCACAGGAGTGAGGCCGCGATGCCGCCCGCCGACAGCGCGGCGCCGAGCAGACCCAGGTTGCCGGTGGGCCAGAGGGTGATGGCGGCGTAGGTCACGAGCAGCGGCCACCGGCCGAGCGCCAACGCCGCGGTCATCAGATAGAGGCTCAAGATCCCGGGAGGGAACGCGGGCGATACCCCGGCGGACAGCTCGGCCTGCGGTGGCGGAACCGGCTCGCCGTCGTTGGCATCCTCGTTCGCCGACGATTCCCATACGGAGTCCGCATCGGGCGGTGCCGGAATCTGACGCAGGGTCTCGGCGACGACGAGCACGGCGATCCCGACGACGACCAGGAACGCGGTCCGGCCCGTGCGGTCCAGGGCGCCGACGAGCACCGTCGAACCGAGTATCAGCATGCCCCGGAGGGCGGCCGCCGGGCCCAGCATGAACGCCCGCTGAACCGGGGACAGGCTGTAGGAGATCAGTGGCTGCCAGGCGGTGGCCATCAGCACCGACACCGAGATCTCGGCCGCGATCGCCACGGCCAGGGCCAGCCCGGCCACCCATGATCCGGGTTCGGCGAACGCCACCAGGGCGGCGGTGGCTAGTGCCATCGCCCCCATGGTCCACAGGAACAATCGCACATTGTGGCGGGCCCGGTGGAGAGGGATTCGAGCGGCCCAGATCTGCACCGGGATCGACAGCGTTCCCAGCCCCAGTGCGACGCCGATGGCCCGGGGGCCGAGCCCGAGGCTCTCGACCGCCAGGATCTGGAAGATCGGGTGACCGTCGACGCCGATCGACAGGGCGCTGAGAAAACCCACGAGGCCGACGGCGAACAACCGCTGCTTGATCTTCTCCGAACCGATCGGCAGGGTCAGGGACACCGACTCACGGTAGTGGCTCGACCTTGGCCGGGACTCGGATTCGGGCCAGACGACCTCGAGCCCGCCCGGCCGACCACGCCACCGGACCGCTACCCTCGATCTCAGAGTCAACAAACAACCGAATACAGCTCCCTCGCGGGGTTGAGGTGAAAGTCCTGACCGGCGGTGAAAGCCCGCGAACCCCAGTGTCACAGCCGGGGCCGAATCGGTGAGATCCCGATGCCGACGGTGAAAGTCCGGATGTGAGCGACGGAGCGGGTGATCCTCGGGTCGAGCGCGCCTGTCGCCGGGACCCGGTCGACGATTGCGCGCTCCCGACCGACCGGAGAGCCAGCTTGATCGAATCCAACACCCAGACCAACACCACACGGGCGGGCACCGCCGATTCGAACCTGATGCGGCTCGCCATCGCCTCGGCCGAGCAGGTGCGGGGAGCGACGTCTCCGAATCCGTGGGTCGGCGCCGCGCTCCTCACCGCCGATGGCCGACTCTTCACCGGCGCCACCGAGCCGCCCGGCGGCCGCCATGCCGAGATCGTCGCCCTGGACGAGGCCCGGGCCGCCGGGGCGGAAACGGCCGGATCGACCCTGGCCGTCACCCTCGAGCCGTGCAGCCATCACGGTCGCTCCGGACCGTGCACCGAGGCGGTGATCGCCGCCGGGGTCGCCCGTGTCGTCGTCGGCGTGACCGACCCGGACCCCCTCGTTGCAGGACAGGGCCTGGCCCGGCTCGCCGAAGCCGGTATCGACCTGAGCACCGAACTCGAAACCGATGTCGCAGCCCAGGTCGTCGAGCAGCTCACCCCCTACCTCCACCACCGACGCACCGGTCGACCGTGGGTGGTGCTCAAGCTGGCGGCCACGCTCGACGGCGGCACGGCGGCCCCCGATCACACGAGCCAGTGGATCACCGGAGCCGAGGCTCGGCTCGACGCCCACCGGCTGCGTGCCGTATCCGATGCGATCTGCGTCGGGGCGGGGACGGTTCGAGACGACGACCCGTCGCTCACGGTTCGACTGCCCGCGGGGGATCCCGTTGCCGGTCGGGAACCGCAGCGGATCGTGCTCGGCCCGGCACCGGCGGGATCCGCCGTCCAGCCGTGCCGCTCGGAATCAGGGCCGCTGCCCGACATCCTCGATCGGCTCGGCGGTGACGGAATCGTACAACTCATGGTCGAGGGCGGCGCCGCAACGGCCGCCGACTTCCACCGCCAGGGACTCGTCGACCACTACGTGATCTACCTCGCCCCGGCGCTCTTCGGCGGAGACGACCACCGCCCACTGATGACGGGCCCCGGCGCCGCGACCATCGACGATCTGTGGCGAGGCGAGATCGTCGGTGTCACCAACCTCGGCGCCGACCTGCGAATCGACCTTCGGCCCGGCAGCGGCAACGGCCGACCAGCGAAAGGATGACCTGATGTTCACCGGAATCGTGGAGGAACTCGGGCGGGTCGGGAGCCGCGACGGCTCCCGCCTGCGTATCGAGGCGTCGACCGTGCTGACCGACGTCCAGATCGGCGACTCCACCGCCGTCAACGGGTGCTGTCTCACCGTCGTGGCGTTCGAGGTCGATCCGGCCACCGGTGCCGGTTGGTGGGAGGCCGACGTCAGCGACGAGACTTTCAAACGCACCAACCTGGGCGATCTGCAGCCCGGCGACCCCGTCAACCTCGAACGACCGGTGAGACTGTCGGACCGACTCGGCGGGCATCTCGTGCAGGGTCACGTGGACGCCGTGGGCCGCATCACCAATCCCGTACCCGACCTGGCCGTGGCCATGGACCCGGCCCTCGGCCGTTACGTGGTGGAGAAGGGCTCGATCACCGTCGACGGCGTGAGTCTCACCGTGGTCGATCCGCTCCCCGACGGGTTCACCGTGGCCATCATCCCCCACACCGCCGAGGTCACGACCCTCGGCCACAAGACGGTCGGTGACCCGGTCAACCTGGAGGTCGACGTCATGGCCAAATACGCCGAGAAGCTGTTGAGCTGGAAGGACGTGAGATGACCGACTCGCCCCTGTCGTCCATCGCCGACGCCATCGACACCATCGCCAACGGCGGCATCGTGATCGTGATCGACGACGAGGATCGGGAGAACGAGGGCGATCTCATCATGGCCGCCGAACACGCCACGCCGGAAGCCATCGGGTTCTTCGTGCGGCACACCTCCGGATTCATCTGTGTCCCGATGACGGCGGAGCGGGCAGCCGAGCTGCGGCTGCCGCAGATGGTGGCTCAGAATCAGGACGCCCTCCGCACCGCCTACACCATCACCGTCGACTACCGGCACGGCACCACAACCGGGATCTCGGCCACCGAGCGGGCCATGACGATCCGGGCGTTGGCCGACCCGACGGTCACCGCCGATGACTTCACCCGCCCGGGCCACGTGGTGCCGTTGGAGGCCCGGGAGGGCGGCGTGCTGCGCCGCACCGGCCACACCGAGGCCGCCGTCGACCTGGCCCGCCTCGCCGGTTTGGCTCCCGTCGGCGTGTTGTGCGAGGTGGTCAAGCCCGACGGCGATATGGCCCGCCTCGCCGACCTCGTCCCGTTCGCCGCCGAGCACGGCCTGCCGATCATCACGATCGCCGATCTGGTCCGCTATCGCCGCCGCACGGACAAGACCGTGCATCGGGTGTCAACCGCCGCCATTCCCACCCAATGGGGTGACTTCAAGGCCCATGCCTTCCGCTCCGACTTCGACACCTACGAGCATGTGGCCTTCGTCATGGGCGATGTCGCCGACGGCGAGGACGTCCTGGTCCGTGTCCACTCGGAATGCCTGACCGGTGACATCTTCGGATCGTTGCGCTGTGACTGCGGACCGCAACTGGCCTCCGCCATGGCCCGTATCGCCGCCGACGGTCGAGGTGTGCTGGTCTATCTCCGTGGTCACGAGGGACGGGGCATCGGCCTCGGCCACAAGCTGCGGGCCTACGAACTGCAGGAGGCCGGACGCGACACCGTCGACGCCAACACCGACCTCGGCCTCCCCGTCGACGACCGCGACTACGGCGTCGGCGCTCAGATCCTGGCCGACCTTGGGATCCGATCGATGCTGTTGATGACCAACAACCCGGCGAAGTACACCGGCCTCAGCGGCTACGATTTCACCATCAACGGTCGCGTGTCACTGCCCACCGAAGCCACTGCCCAGAACATCGACTACCTGCGAACCAAGGTGGAACGGATGGGTCACCTCCTGGAGCTCGACCCGACCCTCGGCTCCGACGGTTCCGGGAAGGCGGGCTGACATGGCCGCCGGATCGCTTCCCGCCCCCGACCCCTCGCTGGGCGGCGTCTGCGGGACACGCAACGGCACCGGGCTGCGTCTCGGCATCGTGGCGGCCCGCTGGAATCTCGAGGTCACGGCCCGACTGGTGCGAGGTGCGCAGCAGGCGATGACCGACCTCGGCGTCGAGCCGTCCGATACAGGTCTCCCCGCCGATGCTGGCGGCTCGGTCCTGGCCTGGGCACCGGGATCGTTCGAACTGCCGGTGGTGGCCAAGGCGATGGCCGGCTCGGGGCGCTTCGATGCGGTCGTGGCCATCGGGGCCGTCGTGCGGGGTGAGACCACACACTACGATCTCGTCTCAGAGGGCGCAGCCGACGGGCTCATGCGAGCGGGCCTCGACACGGGCGTTCCGGTGATCT
>JAOTVU010000064.1 GCA_029863385.1 Acidimicrobiia bacterium | reverse complement strand
AACAGCCCCGAGGCGAGCGCCGCCACCGAGTACCTCAAGAGCCTGCTCGACGTGTCGCCCGACGGAGCGGTGAGTGCCAGCGGTGATGATGTCACCAACAAGTTCATCTCCCAGGACATCGGCGCGATGATCCAGTACTCCGGCTACTACGGTGTCACCCTCGACCCGGCCGCCAACAAGTACCCGGGTCTGCTCGGTACGGCCCCCATGCCGATGGGCGAGGTCGACATTACCCATCTGGCCGGCTGGAACATCGGCATCCCGGCCGACTCCGCCAAGAAGGACCAGGCCTGGCAGTTTCTCGAATTCGTGCTGGGCAAGAGCAACGCCAAGGCCTACCTCGAGTCCGGCGCCGCCGCCATCGGCCGCAAGTCGATCACCGGCGACACCGCCCTCACCGCCGAACAGCCCTACCTGCTCCAGCTCGACATTCCGGAGTCGAGCCGCATCGAGCGCTACCCGCAGCTCAAGGTGTGGCCCGAGATGGACGTCGCCATCGTGCAGCACATCAGCGACATCATGACCGGCGCCACGTCGGTCGAAGACGGTCTCAACGATCTACAGTCGGCCTTGGAGCCGATTCTCGCCGCCGAGAACGGCTGATCCGAATCCGATCCGAGAACACAGGTGAGACCGACGCCGGAACGACCGTCGCCATGACCGCAACCTCGTCACTGCCGACGAGCAGGTCGATGACGACGGGCCGGCGCCGGTCTCTCACCTCGGTCCTCCTCACGCTGCCGGCATGGCTCATGATCGTGGCGCTCATCATGGTCCCGATCGCCGTCGGCTTCTACCTGTCGCTGCGCAACGAGAAGATCGGCGGGTTTGTAGAGCCGCAATACGTCGGCTTCGACAACTACCAGACCGAGATCGCCAACAAGGTGTTCTGGGAGGCGGCGCTCACGACGGTTAAGATCATGATCCTCGGCCTCGCGATTCAGCTTCCCATCGGCATCGGCCTCGCCCTGCTCCTCCATCAAAACCTCAAAGGCACCCGCCTGTTCCGATCGGCTCTGCTCATCCCGATGCTGTTGACACCGGTGGCCGTCGGGCTGATGTGGCGGTTCATGTACGACGGCGACCTTGGCGTCATCAACTGGCTCCTCGAGACGGCCGGCCTCGGCCGAATCCAATGGCTGGGCGACGACCTGGCAGCCCTGTTCGCGGTGGTATTGGTCGACTCATGGCAGTCGATCCCGTTCGTGATGCTGCTGACCCTGGCCGGCTTGGCCGGGCTACCGACGAGCCCACTCGAGGCCGCCAAGGTCGACGGAGCCGGACCGTGGCAGGTCTTCTGGCTGGTGATCCTCCCGATGCTTCGTCCGGTCATCGGCGTGATCCTCATCATCCGCGTGATCGACACCTACAAACTCTTCGACGCGATCTTCATCCTCACCCGGGGAGGCCCCGGAACGGCCACCCAGACCCTTGGCATTCTCAACTACAACACCGGCTTCAACTTCCTGGCCACATCCCGGGCCGCCGCCATTGGCATCGCCCTCACCGTGATCACCATCCCGCTCTACCTCCTGTGGGCCAAAGCAGCGAGGGGGCAGCGATGAGCCGTCGCCGCCGACCGTTTGGTGTGATCGTCGGGCGCGCCGTCTCCTACGTGCTCCTGATCGTGGCGGTGCTGGTCGCCCTGTTTCCTGTCTTCTGGACCCTGTCGACCAGCGTCAAGAACCGGGTCGACACATTTGCCAACCCGCCACAGTTCTTCGACTTCGTTCCGACGTGGAAGAACTACCAGAACCTGTTCGACGACGCCCAGTTTGTCACCGTGCTTCGCAACACCCTGATCATGACGATCTCGTCGACGATCCTCTGCCTGCTCGTCGGCGGGCTCTCCGCCTACGCGCTGGCCCGACGGCCCCGGTTCCCGGGTCGTCGGCCGCTCGAGGTGGGTCTGGTCCTAGTGCGGGCCATGCCCGGCATCGTGTTGCTCGTACCCCTGTTCAACCTGCTGTCCGACCTCGGCCTCTACGACAACCGGTTGGCGCTGATCGCCCTCTACGCGGCCACAAACCTGCCGTTCGCGATCTGGCTGCTGACCTCGTTCTTCGAACACGTACCCTACGAACTCGAGGAGTCGGCTCAGGTCGAAGGGGCCAACGGATGGCAGCTTGCCACTCGGGTGCTTCTCCCCCTACTCGGCCCCGGGTTGTCGGCCACGGCGATCTTCATCGCGCTGCTGAGCTGGAACGAGTTCCTTATTCCCGTCATTCTTGCCGGGGAGTCCTCGAAGACTCTGCCGGTCTTCATCAGCGGATTCATCTCCAACCGAACACTCGACTGGGGTCCTATGGCCGCCGCCAGTTCGCTGGCCATCATCCCCATCGCCTTCCTCACCGTCGTGGCCCAACGCTGGCTGGTCAGCGGCCTCTCGTCCGGGGCGGTCAAGGAATAGAGGCACAACCGGTGGGCGACTCCGATCAACCGGCAACAACGATGAGCAGCAACACGAACAGGAGCATTCGGTAACAACCATGGGTTCACAGCGCCGCCACGATCTGGTTCGCCAATCGCAGACCCAGCGCGTGCTCGAGGTGATCGCCGATCACGGACCGGTCACCCGTTCCGACATCGTCGACCGCAGCGGGTTGTCCCGTCCGACGGTGCTGAAGATCGTGCGCGGGCTCGTTACCGACCACCTGATCCGCATGGTCGGATCCCAATCGGGGTCGGCCGGACGTTCACCCGAGCTCTACAGCCTGAACCCGTCGGTCGGTTGTGTGATCGGCGTCGACCTCGGCGGCACCACGATGCGGGCCGCCGTCGCCGATCTCGAAGGCACCGTGCTGGCCGAACTCGTCGAGGACACCCGCCACGGTGACCAGCCCCTGCTCGATCAACTCGCCACCGCCTGTCGCGCCCTCGTCGACCAGGCCGACATGGCGTGGGCGCAACTGCAACGCCTCGTCGTCGGCAGCCCCGGTATCGTCACCCCGGAGGGAACCCTGGCTCTGGCCGACAACCTGCGGATCAGCCCCACATTCAAATTGGGTGCCGCGCTCGAGGAGGAACTCGGGGTCGGGGTGGTGGTCGAGAACGACGTCAACGTCGCCGCCATCGGCGAAGGCTGGCGGGGCAAAGCCATCGGCTGCGACGATTACGCCGTGTTGGCCGTCGGCACCGGCATCGGTATGGGCCTCGTCCTCAACGGGCGCCTCGTCCGCGGCGCCCACGGCGCGGCCGGCGAAATCGCCTACCTGCCGATTGGCGCCTCCCCGCTGACTGATGACGCCAGACGACACGGGGCCCTCGAAACCGTCGCCGGCGCCGGCGGCATAGCCCGCCGGTTCCGCGAACTGCGGGCCGAGGGGGTTCCCACCACGCTCGGGCCACACGCTGCGGTCGAGAAAATCTTCGATGCAGCGGCCAACGGCGACGAGCTGGCCACCAAGGTGATCACCGAGGAGGCCGAACTGCTGGCCCTCAGCGTGCTCTCGATCGTGTCGGTCGTCGACCCGAAGAAGATCATCCTCACCGGTGGCATCGGGTCGAACCCCGCCCTGCACGGTCCGCTGTGCGAGGCCGTCGCCCGCATGGTACCCGTCGATGTCACCATCGAACGATCCGAACTCGGCCGCCGCTCGGGCGTGGTCGGAGCCGTCGGCTTGGCGATCGAGGAAGCGCACCTGCGCCTGTTCGGCACCGAACCGGGCTGACCCGACCCCGTTCACCTAGACCTCGAAAACACACACAGGAGCAATCATGGCAGAGCTCGCCATCAACGGAGCGACCCCGATACGCACCAACCCGTACCCCCGCTGGCCGGTGTGGGACGACACCGAGCGCAACGGCCTTCTCGCTGTGCTCGACTCGGGCGACTGGTGGGCCACCGAAGGCACCAAGGTGGGCGAGTTCGAAGCAGCATGGGGGCGGTTCCACCACACCGGCCCGGCTGCCGCAGTCACCAACGGCACGCACGCGATCGAGCTGGCGTTCACCGCCCTCGGCGTCGGTGAGGGCGACGAGGTGATCGTGCCCGCCTGGTCGTTCCTCGCCACCGCCTCGGCCGCTCTGATGGTCAACGCCATTCCCGTCTTCGTTGATGTCGACCCCCGCAACGGCTGCATCGACGTCACCGCCGCCGAAGCGGCGATCACGGACCGGACCAGAGCCGTCGCCGTGGTACACGTTGCCGGCAGTGTGGCCGACATGGACGCCCTCACCGACCTGTGCACCCGGCGCGGCCTGGCCATCGTCGAAGACTGCGCCCACGCCCACGGGTCGACCTGGAACGATCAGGCCGTGGCCACCTTGGGCGACGCCGGCACCTTCAGCTTCCAGCATTCCAAACTGATGACCGCCGGTGAAGGCGGCGCCGTGGTGTCGCGGCGGCCGGACGTGATCGACGAGGTGACGTCGCTCGCCAACTGCGGCCGACGGCCCGGCCAGTGGTTCTACAGCCACTATTCGCTCGGCGGCAACTACCGGCTGACGGAATGGCAGGCCGCCGTGCTGCTGGCTCAGCTCGACCGGTTCCCCGAACAGCAGGCCCGGCGGAGTTCCAACGCCGACTACCTCAACAAGGCGCTGGCCGAAATCCCCGGCGTCGAACCGCAATGGCGCGACCCCCGGTGCACCTCGCAAGGCAACTACTGCTACGTGGTGCGCATCCGACCCGACGAGTTCGGCGCCGGGCGGGAGCAGGTGCGGCTCGCCCTCGAAGCCGAAGGGATCCCGCTCACCATGGCGTATCCGCCGCTGCATCACCTCGAGACCTTCCTCGATCCCGACGGGTTCGTCCCGCGCTTCCGCAGCCGCGCCGGAATGCAGGACTTCGGCTCGCTCGACCTGCCCGTGGTCCGCACTCTGGCCGACGAGACCCTGTGGTTCAAGACCGCCGTGCTGATGGGCGATCGGTCCGATTGTGACGACGTTGTGGCCGCCCTCGCCCGCATTCAGCGAAACGCCGACGAGCTGGCCGATCTCTCCGTCACCGAGCCCGGTACCGGAGGCCGGCGATGACAATCGGCCAACTGTTCACCGTCATCGAGACTTCGATCGAGACAATCCTCGACGGGGTCGGCCCCTACCTCGCCGCCGTCAACGACCCTCCCTGGTCGACGGTGAGCGAACGGGTACGCCCAGCGGAGCGGGTGATGATCGCCGACAACATGGAACAATCCCACCTCGACCACCTCGTCGACCAACTCGACCGGGCCGACCATGACACCATCGATATGGTCGTCGGCATAGGAGGGGGCACCGCGCTCGACACGGCCAAATACCTGGCGTGGCGAACCGGCCGAAGCCTGGTTCAGATTCCCACCATCACCTCGGTTGACGCCGGCTTCACCGACGCCGTCGGCATTCGCGTCGACGGTCGGGTCCGCTATGTCGGCACCATCGTGCCCGAGACCGTCGCCCTCGACCTCCCCCTGATCCGATCGGCCCCGGCCCGCCTCAACCGGGCCGGAATCGGCGACATCCTGTCGTGCCACACCGGCCTGTTCGACTGGCGCCTGGCCGTCGATGCCGGCCAGGGTGTGCCCTGGCGTAACGACCTGGCGGAACTCGGCGCGGCCCTGCTCAGCGAGTTGGACGAGGCGCTGCCCGAGGTGCATGCCGTGTCCGACGATGGTGTCCGGTTCCTGGCCGACGCCTACCGCCGGATCGGCGCCGCCTGCGCCGAAGCCGGCCACAGTCGCTTCGAGGAAGGGTCGGAACACTTCTGGGCCTACAACTACGAGCACCAGACCGGGGCCCATCAGGTGCACGGTGAGCTGATCGGCTTCGCTGTGGTGGCGCTCAGCGTCATCCAGGACAACAACCCGAACTGGGCGTTCGACGTCGTCGAGCGGTCGGGCGCCCGCTGTCACCCCGACGATCTGGGGATCAGCCGGCAACAGTTCGACGACGCCCTACTCGGCCTTGCCGACTACGCCCGAGCAGAGGAACTCGACTATTCGATCGCTGACATCGCCGACCTCGACCTCGCCGCGGCCGACGCGTCATGGAAGCTGGTCGAGCAACTGCCAAGGAGTGACCAATGAGCGGTAGCACGGGCACCACAACCGAGCCTCGCCGGCTTCGGGCCGCCGTGATCGGAGCGGCGTTCGCCGGGAGCCTGCACGCTGAGTCGCTGACGGCCACCGGTGACGTCGACATCGCCGGGGTGGTCTCGGCCACCGAGGCATCCCGCCAGGCGTTCGTCGAACGGTTCGGAGGTCGCGGTTTCGCCACGGTCGACGAACTTCTCGCCGCAGAGAAGCTTGACGTGATCTCGCTGGCACTGCCCAACCGGTTCCACGCCGACATCGCCGTCGCCGCCGCCGAACACGGGGTGGCGGTGATCTCGGAGAAGCCGCTGGCCATGAACCTGGCCGAGGCCGACCGGATGATCGCTGCCTGTGAATCCGCCGGCGTGCCGCTGCTCTACGCCGAGCAACTGTGTTTCGCCCCGCGCTACGTTCGGGTCAAGGAGCTGATCGCATCCGGTTCGCTCGGCGACGTCATCCAGATCAATCACTGGGAACGCCACGGTGGGCCCCACGCCCGATGGTTCCACGACCCGGCCCTGTCGGGAGGCGGTGTGCTTCTCGACATGGGCTGTCACGGCATCGAGGTGGCGCGGTGGCTGCTCGACAAGCAACCGGTGAAGTCGGTGCACGCCCGCCTTGGTATCCACAAACACACCGATGGCGTCGTCGACGATCACGCACTCGTCACCCTTCGATTCTCCGGTGGCTCCCTGGCCGTTGTCGACTCGTCGTGGGCCGCGCCCGGCGGGATCGATGAACGCATCGAGATTCTCGGAACGAAGGGGACGGTCAGTGCCGACCTGGCCAGGGGCCAGTCGCTCTTGGTCTACAGCGACGTCGGAATCGACTACGCGGCCGAGAAGGTTGAACACGAGCGGGGCTGGTTCTGGGTGGCCCACAACGAGGCCCACACCTGGGGCTGGCACGGCGAGTTCGCTCATTTCGTCGATGTGCTGAGGAAGCGGACTGAACCGATCGAGACGGGACGTGACGGCCGCCAGGTGCTGGAGATCGTGATGGCCGCTTACCGGAGCGCGGCCGAGGGCCGTGAGGTCACACTGCCCTACCACAGCGAGGACTCGACACCCATCGCCCCTTGGCTTCTAGCCACGGGCGCCTGTTGACCGCCGCGTGAGGGCCCGGCTCCCAGTCGGACCCTCAGCGCGCCAATGACCGTACCGCTCGACACCCGATCAAGGCCGCCGATCTCGCATCTACTGCCCTCCCGGAAACCGCCGAGACACATCTGGAGGTTCCGGGAACCTCCGGGGACCAGTAGGTGGCGTCCACGCTCGGAGTGAACCCAGGTTGCTGGTCGCGTGCGTCGGCGGGTGCGTCCCCGGGTACGGCATGGACTCCGCCCGCCGGTGGGCGGCTGTCCGGTTGGTGAGCATCACCTGTCCAGTGCCCGGGCCGACCGCACTACCGGGACCCCCAGGACATCGTCAACTACCTTGGGGGCGGCGTGAGCGGTCACGCCCGACACGAGGGACGACCCCAGTCCAGCGCTGACCGGCGTCACGATCAACACGGGTAGCTGCTGCTCCGACGCGCCCGAGTACGCCGGCCGAAGGCGCGCCGCCCGGCGGCGACCAGGCCGAACCAAACCCATCTGCTGCTACCAGTCCATCTACTGGTGGTCCCAAGCGACATCTACTGGCCCCCGGTCGGGCACCCCATCTGCCAGCGACGACGGTCGGTGGATGTTGACCCGGACCGAGGCCGAACGGTTCATGGCCGAGCAGCAGGTCTCGCAGGTGGTGATCGCCTACCACGTGGCCGTCTCGACGCCGAAGTCGGTTGTCGATCCCGTGGGCCACCGGCGGCCCAGAGGTACGGGCCCCGGCACCCTGATGTCGCGTCCTCACCACCATCCTGTCCCTGGATGGGCATGGACACGAGGGGAGAACCTACCAGTCGGCTGGTGTTTGGCGGGACGGCGGGCCGTCGCCTGACTCGACCATCTGGTGCAACCAGATGTTTGCGGGGCGCCAGCTGATGGCAGGAGTGTCTGGAGACGACGAGCAGCCGGTCCGGCTGATCGTGACGGCGGTGCCGCAGGCTGCACCCAACCTGAGCCCAACGCTCGCTCGTGCCCTTCTCAGCGTCATCCGACGAGCGGCCGCCCGTCGGGCCGAGCTTGCCAGCGACGGTCACGGCACTCCTCTAGCATCGTGAGATGGGCAACTTCGCGTTCTACGGGCGAGTCAGCACCGAGGATCAACAAGATCCCGCATCATCTCGCAACTGGCAGGTCACACGAGCACGGCAGCTCATCGACACCGAGGGCGGCGAGATCGTCGAGGAATTCTTCGACATCGGACAGTCACGCTCCCTCCCCTGGAAGCGCCGGCCCGAAGCCGCCCGTCTCCTCCAGGCGCTGTCGGACCCCAGGCGAGGCTTCGACGCCGTTGTCATCGGCGAGCCACAGCGAGCCTTCTACGGCAACCAATTCGGACTGACCTTCCCGGTCTTCGTCCACTACAACGTCGCCCTCTGGGTCCCCGAGGTCGGCGGAGCGATCGACCCCGGCAGCGACGCCCACGATCTCGTCATGTCCCTCTACGGCGGCATGAGCAAAGGCGAACGCAACCGCATCAAGACACGAGTCCGAGCCGCCATGGCCTCCCAAGCCGCCATCGAAGGACGCTTCCTCGGAGGCCGACCACCCTACGGCTACCGCCTCGCAGATGTTGGCCCACACCCCAATCCGTCCAAGGCCGCTGTTGGCCAACGCCTCCACGTTCTCGAGCCAGACCCCGAAACCGCACCCGTCGTGGCTCGGATCTTCGACGAATTCGTTGCCGGATCCGGTTTGTATGCCATCGCTGAAGGTCTCACGCGCGACGGCATCCTCTCCCCCTCCGGCCACGATCCGGGCCGCAATCGTCATCGATCCAGTAGCTACGGAGTTTGGAGCAAGGTTGCCGTCCGAGCGATCCTCAAGAACCCTCGCTACACCGGCTACCAGGTGTGGAACCGACAACAACGGCACGAAGAGCTCATCGACGTCGAAGATGTCTCACTCGGGCATCAGTCCAAGATGCGCTGGAACGACCGAGGCGACTGGATCTGGTCCGACGAACCCGTCCACGACGCCATCGTCGACCTCGCGCAGTTCGCTGCTGCGGAGGCCGTCTTCACCGGAGCGCAACGCGCCAAAGTCAGACGTGAGCGAACCAAGCACACCTACCTGCTCAGCGGCCACGTCAACTGCGCCCGCTGCGGACGACGAATGCAAGGATCGTGGAATCATGGCCGCGCCTACTACCGCTGCAAGTTCCCAAAGGAATACGCAGTGACCAAAGGCGAGCACCCCAGCACCGTTTACGTTCGCGAAGACGCCCTCACTCCGGCGATCGACAACTGGCTCGCCCAGCTCTTCGACGACGACCACATCGACGACACCTGCGCCGCCCTCGAAGAGGTAGCCGGGCCCGATGTTGCAGAACAGAACCGCATCGACGCAGCCCGCAAGAAGCTCACCGAATGCGACAACAAGCTCGCCAAATACCGCCAGGCCCTCGAAGCCGGCGCCGACCCGGCGATCGTCGGCGAGTGGATCGAAGAAGTCAAGCTCGCCCGGAAGGCAGCCGAGGTGGCACTCCGACCCCGTGGTGACGGCTCCCGTCTCACCGCCGATGAGATCAAGAACCTCGTGACCCTGCTCAAGGGCATCGTCGAGATCCTGAGCAATGCCGACCCCGAGGATCGCAAAGCGGTCTACAGCGAACTCAACCTCGCAGTCTTCTACCACGACGATGGACGCATGCAAGTCACCGCAGGACCCGACGCGTGTACTAACGAGTGTGTCGGAGGGGGGACTTGAACCCCCACGCCCTTGCGGGCACTAGCCCCTCAAGCTAGCGCGTCTGCCAATTCCGCCACTCCGACGTGACTTGTTGATTTCCGGTGTGCAATCCTAACAACTTTTCGTCGCCCTGCACGGCGAATTGAGAGCGAAGTTGGACCACCACGCTTGGCGACGGATGAGGCTGGGAGGGCTGAATCAGGCGTTGATGGCGAAGGCGAGAACCAGGGTCATGATGCCGAAGATAAGACCGAACAGGACCGTGAGGCGATCCAGGTTCCGCTCCATCTGGGTCGATCCTGCAGCGGCGCCGCTCAGCCCGCCACCGAACATGTCGGACAGCCCGCCACCCTTACCGCTGTGCAGAAGCACGAGCGTCAGGGTGACGACTCCGATGACGGCGTAAACAACTCCGAGGGCGAGGACCACAGCAGATCAGGGTACCAGGGAGCTGAACCGATCCGTTCGCGACGCAACGCTAACGAAGCGAAAAACCGAGCACATCGGGTAGAGGCCCGCCCGTGGAACCGTCGACGATCGACGGTACGCCCGAAAGCCGCTCGGAGTTGTAGACGAGGACCTGGGGACGCTCGACAAGCGGAACAACGAAGAGCCCGTCTTCCCCCCTTTCGAGGGTCGTGACGAACGTGTCGAGTTCCTGGTAACAGGCGGCCCGTTCCACGTCGTCCGCCAGGCCGTCGCAGCGACTCGACTCGGCGTCGAACTCCGGGTTGTCGTAGCCGTAGGGGTTTGCTCCCGAATTGGCCCGGAACGCCCCCGACTGCAGACCGGGCCATGGCCCACCGGCCCAGGCGAACAGCACCATGTCCCAAATATCGGGCCGGCCATTTGCCCCGCCTGAACCGGACGCCTCCATAGCCTCCGACGAGAACGGGCCCTCGGTGAGGTAGGCACCTCCGTTGCGGTTGTCGGTTCGTATCTCGAACCCGGCCGCCGTCAGCTGATCGGTAAGTTCCGCCTGCAACGCAAGCCGAACGGAGTCGCCGGAGTTGGTGAGAAAGCGGAGGAACAACGTACCCCGCTCCGGATGCCGATAGCTTCCGTCACCGGTTCGGAGATAACCGGCCTCCTCGATCAGTTCGACGGCTCCGGTCGGGTCGGCCGTCACGGCCTCGGGCTGATGATCCCGATAGCCCGACTGCCCCGGCAGCCAGAACATGTTCCCGACGCCCTCAGCACTCACCCCCTGTCCGACGAGATCGCCGTAGACCGCCGCCAGGTCGGTCCGATCCATCGCCCGAACCACGGCCTGCCGAATCAGCGGATCCGACAGGTGAGGATTGAGCAGATTGAGACCGAGATGTTCGAACTCGACGGCGGGCAGCCCGACCGCGGTGACGAGCGGATCGAGGCTCGCGAGCATGTCGAGATCCGAACCAACGATGGCCAGATCGGCCGCACCGGCGGCGACCTCGGCGACGGCCGTACCGGTATCCGGCACGAAGTTGATTTGAACACCGGCGATACCGCTGCCTTCGACGGCCTCATCCACCACCGCCGACCCGTGATAGTTCTCGTTGACCCGAAGCCGCATGCTGTGATCGCCCCAGTCCTGCCAGACCAGTGGGCCGGAAGACGGCAGTGGCTGACCCCTGGCCGTCATCGTTACCAGATTGGCGGCCACCGTCGAAGCATCGTCGCCGAACGCATGAGCAGCGAAGATCTGCGAATAGAGGGAACGCCAGTCCGGGTAGAACGCAGCCATGCTGACCGTGAAGGTCACGTCGTCGGCCACGGCGAACGACGTCACCAGGTCATAACCCGTGCGATCCGACATCGGGTACACGCATCCCTCGTTGGAGACGTCGATGGTCGAGCCGTCGGCCTCCTTCAAACAGCCCTCCATGAGGATTCGGTGGGTGTACTCGACGTCGGCCGCGGTCAGAGGTTCACCGTCGCTCCACGTCAAGCCCGGCCGCAACCGGTAGGTGATCGACACGGTCTTGTTGCTGTTGACGACAACCGACGCATCGTCCGCCAAGAGCTCCGGGATCTGCTCCCATTCCGAGTCGACCCGATAGAGCCCTTCGAGAAGACCCTCCCGGATCCACGCCGTGGTGTAGAGGCCACCGTCGACGGGATCGATGATCGACAGCCCGATCGGCTCGACGGCGTGGGCCCACACCAAATAGCCGGCGGGGGCCGGCTCGAAGGTGAGTGTGCTCGACCTGTCGACATCGTCCTCCGACGAGTCGCCGGATTCCTCCGCGGTTTCGGCCGGAGCGATACTCGAGTCTGAGTCGCCCAAGAGATCGGCGTTCGAACCGGTTGCCGGTTCGCCTGACGAGGTTTCGCTGCCATTCGCCGACAGCGTCGACTGCGAACAGGCCGAGCCGATCAGGACCAGCACGGCGATCGCCAAGCGCGCGGCCGATCGGTGGCTCGCCGAGCGACGGCCCCCCGACCGGCGCGGCATTACAGATCGTGGAGGCGGTATTGAACGATCCGGGCGAACGAAGCAGCCTCCAGGCTGGCACCACCAACCAGCGCTCCGTCGATGTCGGGTTGGGTCATGAGCTCCGCAGCGTTGACCGGCTTGACCGAACCGCCGTATTGGATGCGGACCTCGTCGGCGGCGGTGTCGCCCCACTTGTCTCGCACCACGGCTCGTACGGTGGCGCACATGGCCTGAGCGTCCTCTGCGGAGGCGGTTCGGCCGGTGCCGATGGCCCAGATCGGCTCATAGGCGATGACGAGCGACGCCACGTCCTCCGCCTTGACCCGAGCCAGGCTCCCGCGGATCTGTGTTTCGACCTTCGACTCGGCCTCGCCGGCCTCCCGCTCCTCAAGCGTCTCACCGACGCACAGGATCGGGGTCATCTCGGCGCCGAGGACCGCCTTCACCTTGGCGTTGACGATCTCGTCGGTCTCACCGAACAGCTCTCGCCGTTCCGAGTGGCCGACGATCACGTAGGCGACGTTCAGCTTGGCCAGCATCGACGGCGCGACCTCTCCGGTGAAAGCTCCCGAGGACTCGTGATGGCAGTTCTGGGCCCCGAGGAAAAACGGGATGCGATCGGTTTCGAGTGTGGTCTGGACCGTGCGAATGTCGGTGAACGGCGGGTGGACCGAGATGTCGACGGCATCGACATCATCGCGGCTTATCTCGTAGCTCAACTCCTGAACCAGGCGCAGCGCCTCGAAATGGTTGAGGTTCATCTTCCAGTTACCGCTTATCAGCGGACGCCGCTCACTCATCTACCTTCTCCTCATTCTCTTCTGACACGCTCGGTTCAGCCGCCAACGGACTGCCGGAGAGCTTCAAGACCGGGGAGGTCACCCTGCTCGATCAATTCGAGCGAAGCCCCTCCCCCGGTGGAAACGTGGTCGACCTCGCCGTCGATGCCGAACTGTTTGGCGGCGGCGGCCGAGTCGCCCCCGCCGACCACCGTGAACGCCCGGGTCTGGGCAATGGCCATGGCCACCGACTTGGTTCCGGCCTCGAAACGGGGATCCTCGAACACGCCCATCGGACCGTTCCACAGGACCGTGCCCGCCTCGCTGATCACGTCGGCGAACACCGCCGCAGTTCCCGGGCCGATGTCGACCCCCATCCAGCCATCGGGGATGTCGACACCGGATTGACGCACCTCTCCCCCGGCCTCGGGATCGAACAGCTTGCCGCCGGGGCCCAATGCGGTGACGTCCTCGGGGAGATAGAGCGGCTTCGGTCCGTCGAGCAGGCGGCCGCAGGTCTCGACCATGTCGTCCTCCAGCAGCGACGAGCCGACGCTGTGGCCCTGGGCCTTCAGGAAGGTGAAGGCCATACCGCCGCCGATGATGATGCCGTCGACGATTCCGAGCAGCGCCTCGATGACACTCAACTTGTCGGACACCTTCGCTCCCCCCATCACGGCGATGAACGGCCTGCGGGGTTGCTCCCGGAGCCCGAGCAGAACGCTGATCTCCTTGGCGAGGAGCCGTCCGGCGGCCGAGGGCAGGTGCTTCGGCGGCCCCACGATTGAGGCATGAGCCCGGTGGGATGCGCCGAAGGCGTCGTTGACGTACAGGTCGTGACCGTCGACGAGACGGGCCACGGTCTCTTCGCTGTTGCCCTCTTCACCCGGATCGAACCGCAGATTTTCGAGAAGCTCGACACCCGGCACCAGCTCCGCCAGCCGCTTCCGGACCGGCTCCATGGAGAACTCCGGCTTGACCTGACCTTTGGGCCGGCCGAGGTGGGAACAGGCCGTGACCTTGGCGCCCCGCTCGGTGAGATACCGAAGCGTGGGCAGCGAGGCCGTGATCCGGAGATCGTCGGTGATCACGCCATCGGACAGTGGGACGTTGAAGTCGACCCGGACGAGCACCGACTTGCCGGCGACGTCGCCGAGATCCTCCAGTTCGGGGACTCCGAAGATCATCGAACGGTGCGGCTACTGGTTGGCGGCGCCGACGATCATCGTCAGATCGATGAGACGGTTCGAATAGCCCCACTCGTTGTCGTACCAGCCGCCGATCTTCACCAGCGAACCCTGGGTCATCGTCATGCCGCCATCGAGGGTGCACGAGGCCGGCGACGTGACGATGTCGGAGCTGACGATCGGCGCCTCGGTGTACTCGAGCACGCCGGCCAGCCGGCCTTCGGACGCAGCAGCGGCGAAGGCGGCGTTGACCTCGTCGACCGACGGTTCGGCGTCGACAACCGCGGTGAAGTCGGTCAGCGAGCCGGTGGGAACCGGCACCCGCAGCGCGTTACCGTCGAGCTTGCCCTGCATCGACTGCAACACCAGCCCGGTGGCCCGGGCGGCGCCGGTGGAGGTCGGGATGATGTTGATGGCCGCAGCCCGGGCCCGGCGCAGATCCTTGTGGGGCCCATCGACCAGTGACTGATCGCCCGTATAGGCGTGGATCGTCGTCATGAGGCCCTGCTTGACTCCGAACGTGTCGTCGAGCACCTGCACCATCGGCACGAAGCAGTTGGTGGTGCATGACGCGTTGGAGATGACCTTGTGGGCCTCCGGGTCGAAGGTGTCCTCGTTGACGCCGACCACAAAGGTGGCGTCGGCGTTCGTACAGGGGGCGGAGACGATCACGTAGGGGGCGCCGCCCTCGAGATGTTTGCCGGCGCCGTCACGAGAGTTGAAGACGCCCGTCGACTCGATGACCACATCGACACCAAGGTCGCCCCATGGCAGCTCCTCGGGATTGCGGACACTGAGCACCTGGAGTACATCGCCGTCGACCGAGATGCCGCCCTCGGCCGCCTCGATGGTGTTCGGAAGCTGACCGAGCACGGAGTCGTATTTGAGCAGATGGGCCATCGTTTCGAGCGAGCCGAGATCGTTCACCGCTACGAAATCGACATCGGCGCCCGCGGCCTTGGCCGCCCGGAAGAAGTTGCGGCCGATCCGACCAAATCCATTGATACCGACGCGAATAGCCATTCTGATGGACGTCCTTTGCTGTGTCTGAAATGCGGGATTTTCGGGTGGCTGAAGACGACGCCAACCCTAGCGGTTCTGGCGAAACAATCGACCCAGGACGGCGCCGAGTTTGGCCGGGTCATGACTCCAACCATCGGCGGCTGCCACGTCGGCCGTCACAATCGGCGGAAGCCCGGGGATCTCCAGGTGTGCCTCGGCGCTTGCGTCGCTCGCCAGCACCACATCGACGCCGAGGCCGTGGTCGATCAGGGCCTCGACGTGCTCCCGCAGTCCGAAGCCGCGGGCATCACCCTTCTCGTTGGCGACATTGGCCACGAACACCCGCTGGGCCGTCGCCTTCGTCAGGGCCGAACGTATGTCGGGCATCAACGCACACGCCAGTACGGAGGTGAACAACGAACCCGGCCCGATGATGATCTGATCGGCGTCTACCACGGCTTTGATGGCGTCGACGGGGCTTCGCGCGTTCGAGGGATCGAATCGCAGGTTTCCGATGCCCGTTGCCCGCTCGATCGTGACCTGACCGGCCAGCGTTCCCTGATCCGAGTCGGCGATCAGCGTGACCGGAACCTCGCTGGCCGGGAAGACCCGCCCGGCTGCTCCGACGAGGCGGCCGACCTCGTCGATGGCGGTTTGCAGATCGTCGGCCGCGAACGCCAAACCGATGAGTAGCAGGTTGCCGATCGGATGCCCGGTCAGCGTGCCGTCGGAGAAGCGGTGCTCCAGCGATCGAGCGAGTAGCGTGTCGCCGTCGGCCAGTGCGGAGAGACAGCGGCGGAGGTCGCCCGGCGGCGTCACCCCGAACTCGGCACGAAGCCGGCCGCTCGATCCGCCGTCGTCGCCGACCGACACGATGCCGGTGATCGACCGGGCGTAGTCCCGAGCGGCTCGGAGGGTCGTCGCCAGCCCGTGACCGCCTCCGAGAGCGACGATGGCCGGCGCGGTTCCGTCCACGGCTTCGTTCGACGGGCCCTCGGCAGCGGCCATGGTGTCGCTACTTGTCGACATCACGGTGAACAACGCTGGGATGCCATCCAAGCTCGTTCAACCGGCGGGCCATGATCTCGGTGATCGCAACCGACCGGTGCCGGCCCCCGGTGCAGCCGAAGGCGACGGTCAGGTAACTCTTGCCCTCCTCCTCGTAGGCCGGCAGCAGCGCGGTCAGTAACGTCTCCACGTTGTCGAGAAACTCACGGGCCGGCTTCCGGTCGATCACGTAGCTCTGGATCTCAGGATCCTTGCCGCTGAGGGGTTTGAGGTCCTCGTCCCAGTACGGGTTCGGGAGAAACCGCACGTCGAACACCATGTCGACGTCACGGGGCAAGCCGTGTTTGAACCCGAAGGACTCGAGGGTCAACCGCATGGTGTCCTCCGCCGCGTCGTCGCGGAAGTACGACGACAGGCGCTCACGTAACTCGTGGGGGTTGAGGTCACTCGTGTCGATCACCAGGTCGGCGGCCTCTCGGGCCCCGCCGAGGAGTTCCCGTTCCTGCTCGATGGCGTCGGTCAACGTCTGCCCGGTGACCAGGGGGTGGCGGCGCTTCGTCGACTCGTACCGCCGCACGAGCACGTCGGTGGAGGCTTCGAGGAAGACGAGTGTCAGGTCCTGCACGTTCGATCGCAGTGCCTGCACCTCGGCTGAGACCTGGTCGTCGAAGCCGGCCATGACCAGCGCCACCCGCTCGTAACCGCCCTTCGCAGACATGGCCAGTTCGCCGACCTTCGGGACGAGTGAACCCGGCAGGTTGTCGATGACGAACCAGCCCATGTCCCCCAATGCGCCGGCCGCCACGGAACGGCCACCGCCCGACATGCCGGTTATCACGGTCACTCTGCTCACGGACCCATCTTGCCAGAGCCGCCGCCGCAACCGGGCGACCCGATCCACCTCCCGATGCTGCCGGGTTGGGATCAGCGCTTACGGCAACGCAGGGTCAACAGCCGCGGCACCGTGCCTGCCGACTCGTACTGTGGCGCCTGAGCCAGAAACCCGGGCGGCGGGGCCGGCTCGACCATGTGCTCGAGGTACAGGCCGTGCCCGGCCAGGGCATTGAGGTAGCGGGAAAGAGGGCGGTGGATGAACCGGATGAACACGTCCTTTTGCACCTCCTCCACCGTGGCCGACTCGATCAGATACGGTCCGATTCGCCAGTACTGTTCGGGCGGCTCGATGATCTGGTCATCGATCCAGCCGCTGCCCGGCGTCTGCAGGAGCGGATGGTTGAGGAGAAAGACGAACACGCCTCCTGCGTCGAGAACACGGGAGGTCTCGGCGATGGCCCCGTCGACCTCGTCGATGTGCTCATAAACCAGGCAGGCAACCGCTGCGGCGAACGTCCCGTCGGGAAAGGGCAGGTGATCGGCGGAAGCCTGCACGTAGGTGGGCCCTTCGTTTCGCCGGGCGGCCTCCGTGATCTGGGCGCGCACGGGATCGATGCCGACCACGTCGTGGCCGTGGGCCACCAGATGCCGAGCGACCTGGCCCTCCCCCGTTCCGATGTCGAGGATCGGTCCAGCCGCCCGATCGACGCCCGAATCGGCGAGTTCGTCCACGATCAACGGCAGGATCTGTTCGGTGTACTCGGGGTCGACACCGTCGGTGAACTCCGCCTGCCACCAGCCGGCGTGGGTCTCCCAGAGACCGGCGTTGAGCTCGTCGGTCATCGCCGCGATCCGGATCCGTTGCCCCTGCCGTCGAATCCGTTGGTGGACGCCAGACCCTGCTCCAGGCTCAGACCGTGGGTTCTGGCGTAGACGGCCGTGGCGACATCCTCCGGGAGCCAGCTCAGCTCCTGGAGCGTGGCCAGATCGGCCTGGCGGACCTTCTTCATGCCGCCGAGTTCCTTGACGAGGCGTTTGCGACGGACCGGTCCGAGGCCCTTGATGCCGTCGAGCACGGACGTGGTCATCCGTTTCTGCCGGAGCTTGCGGTGGTAGGTGACCGCGAATCGATGCGACTCGTCGCGCAACCGCTGCAGCAGGTAGAGAGCCTCGGATCGACGGGGAATGACGATCGGATCCGACCGGCCGGGCACGTAGACCTCCTCCAATCTCTTCGCCAGCGCGCACACGGCGATCTCGTTGCCGAGGCCCAGGTCGTCGAGCACCCGAATGGCCACACCGAGCTGACCCTTACCGCCGTCGACCATGAGCAGTTGGGGCGGATACTGGAACTTGCCCCGCTCGGCCACCGGCTTCTCCCGCTCCTTCAGATAGTTGGTGAGCCGCCGGGTCAGCACCTCCTCCATGGCCGCGTAGTCGTCGTTCTGGTCGACGGTGCGCACCTTGAACCGGCGGTACTCGGACTTCTTCGCCAGGCCGTCCTCGACCACAACCATCGATCCCACGTAGTCACTGCCCTGGAGATGGCTCATGTCGAAGCACTCGACCCGCAATGGTGACTGCTCGAGTTCGAGCCATCGCTGCAGCTCCTCCAGGGCTCGGGCCCGGCTGTTGTGGTCGGTCGCTCTTTTGAGCCGGTGCCGGGTGAACTCCTCCTCGGCGTTACGGGTGACAGTGGCCAGCAGCTCCCGCTTCGCTCCCCGCTGGGGCACCCGGATCTCCACCTTGGAGCCCCGCAGCAGGCCCAACCACTCCCGGTACAAGTCGGGATCGGTTGGCTCGTGGGGAACCAGCACCCTTTTGGGCATGCCTTGAACCGGCTCCTCGTCGTAGAGGCCCTCCAGCACCCGGTCGATCAGCTGGTGCTCGTCGAGCGGCTCGACCTTGTCGATGATGAAGCTCCGACGCCCCATCACACGGCCCTTGCGGACGAAGAACACGAAGACGGCGGCCTCGAGGTCGTCGACCGCCAAGCCGATGGCGTCGAGGTCCTCGCCCTTGTCGACCACCATCTGCTGGCGCTCGACGGCCTTGCGGACGGTGGCCAGGCGATCCCGGACCCGGGCCGCCTTCTCGAACTCGAGGTCGGCGGCGGCCGCTGTCATCTCCCGCTCGAGCTTGTCGAGCACCGGCTCGGTGTCGCCGTCGAGGAATTCGCAGAGATCGTCGACCATCATCTGATACTCGTCCGGGGTGACCTCACCGACGCAGGGTCCCGAGCAGCGTTCGATGTGGAACTCTAGGCAGGGCTTGCCGAGCCGGTGATAACGATCGAACTTGTTGTCGGAACAGGTACGGATCGGGAACGTGCGCAGAAGCTGATCGAGGGTCTCCCGGATGGCATAGGCATGGGCGTAGGGACCGAAGTACCGGGATCCCCTGCGTCGAGCACCACGCATGACCCGGGCCCTGGGCCACTCGTCGCTCACAGTCACGGCCAGGTACGGATACGACTTGTCGTCGACCAGGCGGACGTTGAAACGGGGGCGGTGCTCCTTGATCAGGTTGTACTCGAGCATCAGCGCTTCGACGTCATTGTTGACCTGAATCCACTCGACGGACTCGGCGGTGGCCACCATCTGCGCCGTGCGAGGATGCAGACCCATCGGGTTCTGGAAGTAGCTCGTCACCCGGGACCGGAGCGACGACGCCTTGCCGACGTAGATGACCCGACCCTCGGCATCGCGAAACTGGTAGGAGCCGGGGGCGTCGGGGATCTCGCTGGGAGCGGGCCGCTTGAGCACCCTTTCAATCTAGTGTCGCCACGTGACGGTTCGGGAAGCACCGTAGCGTCCACCCGTACCCACCTACCCACCCACCCGAACGACAAACCCTCCCGATCGACAAACCCACCCCACCCCGAGCTTTTCGGACCTGTCGACCCACTCAAGCAAGCTTCTGTGGGTTGACGACCCGGGTTGGGGGTCGAGGACCCCGAAAAGTTGGATGGGTTTGGGTGGGGGTGGGGGGCGGAGCGTGGATGGGAGGGCAGGCCGTTGTGTGGGACCGTGGGCGCAGAGAGATACCCGGCCGTCAGCGGCCGTCGCCGCCGACGACGCCGCGGACGGTACGCCAGATGATGCGACCGTCGAGGCTGATTCCCTGGCGCCTGAGGTAGTAGAAGTCGTACTGAAGCTTCTCGTAGGCGTCGTTCTGGTCGGCCGCGTAACCCTGCTTCACCTGGGCCCAGCCGGTGAGACCCGGCCGCACCAGATGGCGCACGTCGTAGAACGCGATCTTCTCCCGGAGTTCGTCGACGTACCGGGGTTGCTCCGGTCGAGGCCCGACCAGCGCCAGATCACCCCGTAGAATGTTGAGGACCTGGGGCAACTCGTCGAGATGGGAGCGGCGCAGGAGCGACCCGAGCGGCGTGATTCGGCTGTCGCCCTCGGTCGTCCACTCCGACGGGCCGTCGTGGGGCACCATGGTTCGTAGCTTGTGGATGGTGAACTCCCGCCCACCCTGTCCGACCCGGGGCTGGCTGTAGAACAGCGGACCACGGTTGAGTCCGAGATTGAGCACGGCGACCACGGCGATGACCGGAACCAGTGCCACCGACCCGAGGAGACCGAAGGCCACATCGACCACCCGCTTGGCCCGCACGTACTGGAGACGGTGGACCTCGCCGATGTCGAACAGCAGCGAGATCCGGGCCAGCTCCCGATGCGGCAGCTTGCCCATCCACTCTTCGTAGAACAAGGCCATGCTCCGGATCCGCACACCGCCCTCATGGAGTTGGGCGGCCTGCTCGATCACCCGGGCGCTCGACTGAGCGGCGGCGTCGAGGACGAGAACGGTGCTGCCCGTGTCAACCACGGTGTTGAGCAACCGTGGTGAACGGTCGCCCTCCACGTCGGCCAGCGCCATCCAGCCTGCGACCGTGGCCGGTCGCTCCGGCGCCCGACCCAAGTCCTCGCTGACCTGGCGGAGGTCGTCCTCGTTCTCGATCACCAGGAAGACCCGATCCCGGGCCGCGGCCCAGTGGTTCGTGTCGACGGAGATGTTCCAGGCGATGACCGTCCACACCGGCAGGACCAAGGTCGTCACCAGCATCGACGACCGGGGCAGTAGCGGCGTCGCCATGATCGACTGGGCGACCGCCAGCACCAGCAGTGCGGCGGTGGTGACCACCACACCTCGGATGAGCGCACCCAGGCGGGACTGCGGCAACTCCGGGAGACCGGCCGCATACCCGATGACCAGCGTCCCGACGAACAGCGTGGTCCACCAGGCCAGTCGGCTGTCGCCGAGCAGTGGATACGGCTCCGGGGCGAGAACCCGGGCGTGAAGGAACGCGGCACCGTAGATCGTGGCCGCCGTTCCGGCAACAAAGATCAGTCGGGCGGCTTGCTTCACCGTGTCCCATCGACCGATCGACGGTCGCGGTTAGGGCCGTCGGGCCCTCAGCCTTTGGCTGCGGCCTTCTTCTTCTGCTCCGAAGGCTCCAGCACCTTGGCCAGGAACCGGCCGGTGTGACTGGCCGAGATCCCCGCCAGTTCCTCCGGGGTACCGGTGGCCACAACGGTGCCGCCGGCGTCACCGCCGTTGGGTCCGAGGTCGATGATGTGATCCGCCGTCTTGATCACGTCGAGATTGTGCTCGATCACGAGCACCGTGTTGCCCTGGTCGACCAGGCGGGACAGAACCGTGAGCAGACGGCGGATGTCCTCGAAATGCAGACCGGTCGTCGGTTCGTCGAGAAGATAGATGGTATGGCCGGTCGAACGTTTGGCCAGTTCCGACGCCAGCTTGACCCGCTGGGCCTCTCCCCCGCTCAACGTGGGCGCCGGCTGGCCGAGCCGCACGTAGCCGAGACCGACATCGACCAGCGTCTGGAGGTGGCGGGCGATCGGCGGCTGGTTGGCGAAGAACTCCAGCGCCTCCTCGATCGGCATGTCCAACACATCGGCGATCGAGCGGCCTTTGAACTGGATCTCCAGGGTGTCGCGGTTGTAGCGGGCTCCCTTGCACACCTCGCACGGCACGTACACGTCGGGCAGGAAATGCATCTCGATCTTCAGGGTGCCGTCACCCGAACAGGTCTCACAGCGGCCGCCGGCCACATTGAAGCTGAACCGTCCCGGCTGGTAGCCCCGCACCTTGGATTCGTTGGTCTGGGCGAAAAGCTTGCGGATGGCGTCGAACACCCCGGTGTAGGTGGCCGGGTTGGACCGGGGGGTGCGACCGATCGGCGACTGGTCGATGTCGATCACCTTGTCGAGGTTCTCGAGCCCGGTGATCGACTTGTGCAGCCCCGGGGGCACCTTCGAGCTGTAGATCTGGTGCATCAGCGAGCGCATCAGAATCGAGTTGACGAGCGTCGACTTCCCGGACCCGGAGACACCGGTGACAGCGACGAAACACCCGAGCGGGATGTCGACGTCGATGTTCTTGAGGTTGTTCTCCCTGGCTCCGGTGATGGTGAGCTTGGCATCGGAGGGCGGCCGGCGCTTCTCCGGGACGGGGATGGACCTGCGGCCCGACAGGTACTTCCCGGTCAACGAGCCCCGCCGCTTGAGCAGCCCCTTGACCGGACCGCTGTAGACCACCTCGCCTCCGTGTTCACCGGCGCCCGGGCCGATGTCGACGACGTGGTCGGCCACCCGAATGGTCTCCTCGTCGTGCTCGACGACGAGCACGGTGTTGCCGATGTCGCGCAACCGGCACAGGGTGCCGATCAACTTGGCGTTGTCGCGCTGATGCAGGCCGATCGACGGTTCGTCGAGCACGTAGAGCACGCCGACGAGGCCGGAACCGATCTGGCTGGCCAGGCGGATGCGTTGGGCCTCACCGCCCGAAAGAGTGGCGGCCGACCGGCTGAGGCTCAGGTAGTCGAGGCCGACGTCGAGCAGGAAGCTGAGACGGGCGTTGATCTCCTTGATGACCTGGTCGGCGATCATGTGGTCGCGTTCCGACAGCTCCAGGGCCTCCAGAGCCTTGGCCGCCTGGCCGATCGACATGGCGCAGATGTCGAAGATGCTGTGCCGGTCGATCGTGCAGGCCAGTGACAGCGGGTTGAGGCGGGCCCCGCCGCACGTCGGGCAGGCCACCTCCCGCATGTAGCCCTCGATCTGTTCACGCTGGGAGTCGGAGTCGGCTTCCCGGTGACGGCGCCGCAGGTAGGGCACGACGCCTTCGAAGGTGGCGTTGTAGGTGCGGGACCGTCCGAACCGGTTCTTGTAGCTGACCGTCACCTTGACCGGTGGTGTCTTGCCCGACGCCGACCGGGTGCCTGACGACCGACCGTGGAGCAGGATGTTCTGCTGCTTGACCGGTAGGTCCTCCCAGGGGACATCCGAGGGAATGGAGAACTTCTCGCCCACACCGAGGGCCAGTCGTTCGAAGTACTGGCTGCGGCGGGAGAACCAGGGGTGGATGGCGCCCTCGGCCACCGACAACTCGGGGTTCGGCACCACCAGCTCGGGATCGACCTCGAAGGTGGTTCCCAACCCGTCGCACGCCTCGCAGGCCCCGTAGGGCGAGTTGAACGAGAAGTTCCGGGGGGCGAGTTCCTGAAAGCTCTTGCCGTCACTCGGGCGGGACAGATGCTGGCTGAACACCAGCACGTCGGGCTCAGGCTGCTCGTTGTCGGGGGAACCCTTGGCCGGGACGATCTCGATCTCCGCCACACCCTCGGTGAGCCCCAGCGCAGCCTCGATCGAGTCGGTCAGCCGGCGCTCGATCCCGTCGCGCCGCACCAACCGGTCGACGACGACCTTGATGTTGTGTGTCTCGTAGCGGGCCAGCTCGGGCAGATCACCACCGAGTTCGATCAACTCGCCGTCGACGATGGCCCGGGCGAACCCCTGCTTGCCCATGTCGGCCAGCAGCGTCTCGTAGGTGCCTTTGCGCCCCCGGACGATCGGAGCGAGAACCTGGAACCGCGTGCCCTCGGGAAGGGTCAACACCCGATCGACGATCTGCTGTGGGGTCTGCCGGACCAGAGCCTCACCGGTTTCCGGATCGTGGGGCTGGCCCACTCGGGCGAACAGCAGCCGAAGGTAGTCGTAGACCTCGGTGATGGTGCCGACCGTGGAGCGGGGGTTGCGGCTGGCGGACTTCTGGTCGATCGAAATCGCCGGCGAAAGGCCCTCGATGAAGTCGACATCGGGCTTGTCCATCTGCCCGAGGAACTGGCGGGCATAGGCCGACAACGACTCCACGTAGCGCCGCTGACCCTCGGCATAGATTGTGTCGAACGCCAGCGAGGACTTGCCCGAGCCGGAAATTCCGGTCAGGACAATGAGCTTGTCTCGCGGCAGCTCGAGGTCGACACCTCGTAGGTTGTGCTCCCGGGCGCCCCGGACGACGATCTTGTTGGCCACTCGGTCCAATCCTATCTGTTGCCACCGACAGCGAAACCGGGGTTTCGGGCCGGCGATCGGCTCAGGGCCAGGTTGTTGGGTCCGATGAGAAGATGGTGAGCGACACGGAGCTTCATCGATCGGGTTCGCCTGGCAACACTGTCAGAAGTGAGGCGGTCCCGACGCGGACTGCGCATCGGTCGACGAGCAACGTCGGGGGCACGGTCAATGGCGTCATCGGCTGGCACGGCCCGGCTCTACTCCTGATCCTCGTTCTCATCTTCCCGCTGGTGGCCGTGGAAAGCGTCTGGTCGGCAGATATCGGCGCCCGCCTGTACCAGGCCAAAACGCTTTTGGAGACCGGCGGCTGGATCGCCGTCCACCCGCTCCCGAGGGTCGATCCGGAAGGGCTGTATTTTCCGTTGCACCTGTCGGACGCGACCGGTGCCGCGTTCCGCTACGTCCCCTATCCGAAGCACCCGCTGCTGGTGTGGATCACTGCCGCCGAATATCAGTTGGCGCTTCGCCTACCGGGCAATCCCGATACCAACATTGTGGCCTCGGTCGTCGGTCTCCACACACTGTCCACGTTCGCCGCTGCCGTTGGAACGGCTCGGTTGGTAGCCAGGTCTCGACCCCGCCTCGCGGTACCGGCGCTGTGGTTCACGGGCCTCATCAGCCCCTTGTTCGTCGACGGCTTCGTCGGTCACGCCCACAGTCTCGCTGCTGCCCTGTTCGTCTGGGCGGCGGTCCTGATTCTCGAGTTCACCGAACCGTTACCGCCCCGTACGACCTCCGACGTTTCGCGCCTGGTTGCGGCCGGGCTCCTGATCGCCCTGGCCTGCGCCATACGAACGGAAGCCACCCTCCTCGGAGTCGCCATGGCCACCGGGCTCCTCGTGGCCGGCCGGAACCGTCCGAGCCGGAACCGATGGAATCTGGCTGCGGTGGTGGTGGCCATGACCACGGTGTCGGCCACGGTCGCCGACCGGTTCATGCTTCCGGAAACGATCGGTCCGGCCAACCCCGCTCATGGCGGCGACCCGTGGGGCGGTCTGATCGGTCGGGTGGAGGGAGTCCAACGGACGCTGTTCTCGCCCGGTGGGTCCAGGGCCGACCTGCTCATCCTTGTCGCGGCCGTATTGGTGCTGGTGGCCGGCTCCGTCGTCGGTCGGCGTCGAGCCGATGCCTACCCCGAGATCCTGCTCGTGACGGCGGCGGTGGCGGCGACAGCCCGGGTGCTGCAGGGCGAGATGGTGTTGATCTTCGGCCTCGTGCTCGCCAGTCCCCTCCTCGTCGTCGGCCTGACGCGGCTCGGGCGGGCGGCGTGGACCACGCCGGAACATCGATTCCACGTGACAACGCTGGCTCTGTTCGCCGCCGCCGTGGTGATCACCCAGTACCGGTACGGCGGCGGCGCCGAGTGGGGTGGTCGGTACTTCGCCGTTGGACTCCCGTTCGCCATCGCCCTGGCCATCCCCGGACTCGACGCAGCCCTCCGAACGGTCCCGACGTCCCGTGTGCGCCGCCTTGTCGTACTGGCCGTCCTACCCGCCGTTGTGTTGAACCTCGCCGGTCTCCACGGAATCCGGGAAAGTAGGATTCGAACGGCGGCGCTGGTCGACACGGTGGCCGAGGTAACGGCCACGCTCCGACTCCGCAACGCGTCCGTGACCGACGAGTCGGCGATGGCCGAACCGGGGTCCGAGGCGGCTGAACGTCCGATCGTGATCACCACCGTGCCCGCAGCCGGGCGGCTGTCCTGGTCCGAGCTCGACAATGGGCGCTGGCTCCTCGTCGACAAGGGTGAGCTGGAGCCGGTGGCGTCGCGCCTGTACGACCTCGGCGTCCGGAGCTGGATCCTGTTGACCACCGATGTCGACGAGGAACTGGCGGAGATCCAGCGCTTCTATCGGGCCGAGCCGTGGGAGTCCGATGACGACGTGCCGGCTGACATCGTCATCGTCACCGCCGTCGGCGGTCAATAGAATCGCGGGCCGTCAGCCGGACGTCACACCATCGACCGAAGTTCCCGTTTGAGGTCTTTGATCTCGTCACGGAGCCGGGCGGCGTACTCGAAACGAAGCTCGGCCGAGGCCTCCATCATCTCCTCTTCGAGCGTGTCGATCAGGCGTTGCAGCTGATCCTCGGGCAGCTCGGCCAGCTCCTTCATCCGCTTGATCTCCTCGGGACGGCGTTTCCGCTGATCCTTACCCGGCATCGGCGCCGTTTCCTCGGGCCGAATGAGCGACAGGATGTCGGTTACCGCCTTGCGGATGGTCTGCGGGTTGATGCCGTTCGCCTGGTTGTAGGCGATCTGCAGGCCCCGCCGCCGGTTGGTCTCGGAGATCGCCCTCTGCATCGACGGGGTGAACTCATCCGCGTACATGATGACCCGACCGTCGACGTTCCGGGCCGCTCGACCGATCGTCTGGATCAGTGAGGTCTCGGACCGGAGGAACCCCTCCTTGTCGGCATCCAGGATGCACACGAGCTGCACCTCCGGCAGGTCGAGACCCTCCCGGAGCAGGTTGATGCCGACCAGGACGTCGAACTCGCCGAGGCGCAGCCCCCGCAGCGTCTCGATACGAGCCACCGTGTCGACCTCGGAGTGCAGGTAACGGACTCGCACGCCCTGTTCGACCAGGTAGTCGGTCAGATCCTCTGCCATCTTCTTGGTGAGCGTCGTGACGAGGACCCGACCGTCGTCGTCGACCACGCCGGCGATCTCGTCGAGAAGGTTGTCGATCTGACCTTTGGTGGGACGGACCATGATCTCCGGGTCGATGAGACCGGTCGGACGCACGATCTGCTCGACCACCGTGTCGGAGTGCTGTAGCTCGAAGGGGCCGGGGGTGGCCGACAGGAACACCACCTGGTTGACCATCTCCCGCCACTCCTCGAACCGCAGCGGCCGGTTGTCGGCCGCCGAGGGCAGCCGGAAGCCGTGCTCGATCAGCGTTGCCTTGCGGCTGCGGTCGCCCTCATACTGGCCGTGGAGCTGGGGAATGGTGACGTGGCTCTCGTCGAGCACCATCAGGTAGTCGTCGGGGAAGAAGTCGAGCAACGTGTAGGGCCGCTCCCCCGGCCGGCGGCCGTCGATGTGGCGGCTGTAGTTCTCGATGCCGTTGCAGAAGCCCATCTCGGCGATCATTTCGAGGTCATACGAGGTGCGC
>JAOTVU010000063.1 GCA_029863385.1 Acidimicrobiia bacterium | reverse complement strand
TCAGCCGACGAGCTCGGACGTCTGAACGACGGGTCGGCTGTTCGTGAAGTTCGGGATGTCGGCCAACGCGTCGGCGGCATTGTCCATGCCTGCCTTCATGGCCTCCATGGAGTCGTAGTACAGATGACAGATCACCAGATAGGGCCCGTCGACCTGCTTGTCGATCTCGACCTTCGATGGGCCCATGTCGCGGTTCACGATTTCAACGTGGTTCCCGAGGTAGTACTCCATGTCGAAGGTATTGCCCTCGCCGGCCGGATACATGACGCTCACCTTGATCACGGTTCACTCCTGTCGATAATCGGTGGGTGACGTGTCCCGAATCGTAGTGGTGCGGTCGGGTTGGTCCCAGTTGGGCTCCGTCGCTCCTGTGGTCGGTCAGGCGGCGGGCGAGGACAGTATGCAGAATTCGTTTCCCTCGGGGTCGGCGAGCACCTGCCAGGTGACGTTGCCCTGGCCGATGTCGATCGATCGAGCGCCGAGGGCGAGCGCTCGTTCGACTTCCCGATCGTGGTCGTCCGGCCGGAAGTCCAGATGGAGCCGGTTCTTGTCCCTCTTGGGATGGTTCACCGGCACGAAGAGGAGCCCGGGCATCCGGTCGATCGCCGGTCTGATCTCGAACTCGGTCGGGTCGTCGTTGACGACCACCCAGTCGAGCATCTCGAGCCACCATCGGCCCAGACCCTGCGGGTCGATCGCTTCGACGATCACCTGTTCCCAGCTGAGGCTCATCCGCACAGTCTACGACCGGCCGGACTGGTCAGCCGGCACCGTCATTCCAGCTTCGGTGCACGAATGAGGAGCGCCAGCGCCAACCCGATCACCGAGGCAACCAGGCCGACGCCGAAGGTCAGGGCGAACCGTCCGGGCGTAGCGTTGTCGCCGGCCAGCACGTTCATGCCCTGGACGCCGACCACGATGCCGATGAACATGATCTGCTGGGTCATGCCGTTGGCGATACCGGTGTCGTCGTCATCCACGTTGTCGACCACCATGGCCAGCACCGACGGTTGGGAGATGCCGGCCGCCCCGCCGGCCAGGATCAGCCCGGCGAGGACGAGGACGATGCCGAATCCCGAGTCGAATCCCGATGCGACCACGAACGCCGCCGTCGAAGCGATCATGGCCACGGCGCCCATGATGATCGGCGGCTTCTGGCCGATACGGCCGGGCAGGTACCCGCCGAGGGGGGAGGTGAGACTGAACGTGGCGGGCCGGGGGGCGAGTAGCACCGCGATGGCACCGAGCGACCACAGATACTGGTCCTCGAGGAGGGCGGGGACGACGACGAACCCGCCCATGTAGGCGAACTGGACCAGGGCCATCGACACCATCGGGAGTGTGAAGTTGGGTCGGGAGAAGTACTCGAGTTTGAGCATCGGCTCGGGGGCCGTCCGCTCGGTTCGAACGAAGATGATGAACCCGGCGGTTGCGGCCAGGACCAGCAGCCAGAAGAGTGCGTCCGTTCCGGCGACGACGGCACCCTCGTCCCGGAGTAGGACCGTGGCCCGGGTGATTGCGAGGAGTGCGGCCAGGACCGTGATGCCCAGGGTGACACCGCCGAGGTAATCGATGTTGTGGGACGCTCGAACCGGTGTCGGACGGAGCAGCCGAACCGAGGCCGCCAGCGCCGCGGCCGTGATCACTGCGAAGGCGAAGAAGAGGTTACGCCAGCCGATCGTGTCGATGAGCGGACCTCCGATCACCAGACCGATCGTGGGTGCGCCCGTCATGGCGAACTGGAACCAGCCCATCGCCGTGGCCCGCCGCTCCGGTCCGTAGGCGTGCATCATCAGCGACATCGAGTTGGGCACGACCAGGGCGCCCGACAGCCCGAACAGAGCTCGGAAGGCGATCAACGATCCGCCGTCCCAGGCCAGCCCGCACGCCACCGTGGTGACAACACAGCCGGCGAGTCCGACGAGGAAGACCTTGCGGTGGCCCCGGACATCGCCCAGCTTCCCGGCGAGCGGAGTCGCCACCGCCATGGCCAGCATGAGGCCGGTGACGGCCCAGGTCAGCGTGGCCCGGCTCGAATCGAGGTCGGTGGCCAGGCGGCCGAGGGCCACGGTGACGATCGTCATCATCGACCCGAAGGCCATGACCGACGCCATCACCAGCAGCAACAGCACCCGCTGGTAGCTGCGGTCCTCGCCCGAGGTGCGGACGGTGGAAGTTCGGACGTCGGTCATTGCTCTCCCGGGGGGACGAACGCTCGCTCCCGACAACGGTACCCGATCGGCAACTACTTCGACAATCTAACTAAAAGGAAACCGCCAGTGTGATGCGCCGGGCGTCAGCGGTGGCTGTTGGGATGAGCGGCGGTGGCGATGGCATCGGCCACGGCGGCGAAGTCGGAGCGGACGTTGGTGGCCGTGACCCGTATGTGCGGTTCGCTGCTCTGTACCCGGAAGGGCGCCCCCGGTGACACGCCGATGCCATCGGCCGCCAACCCCACCGTCGTGAGCTGCTCCGACTGGACGGGCACCCAGAGGTTCATGCCGTCGCCCACCCGAACGGTCAGGCCGCGCCGGTTGAGTTGGCGACCGAGTTCGCCCCGACGAGAGGCGTAGATCTCGGCGGCGTCGGCCACCAGGCGGGCGACGTCGTCGTCGGCGAACAGCTCGAGAAGGATGCGCTGGATCAGGCGGCTGGTCCAGCCCGGTCCCATCTGCCGACGCCGCTGGATCGTGTCGATCCCCTCAACCGGACCGGCGAGGGCCGCCACCCGAAGGTCGGGGCCGTAGATCTTCGAGAAGCTCTGAATGCGGTAGACCCGATCGGGGAGCTCGGTTCCGAGGCTGACCGTCGTGCCCTCGACCATGGCACCGACGTGATCGTCCTCGATGATGACGACATCGTTTCCCGCCATCAGGGCGGCGATGGCCTTGGCCCGCACCGGTGTCAAGACGGTGCCGGTGGGGTTGTGCCCGCCCGTTTGGATCACGACTGCAGCGGGATTCCGGTCGAGCGCAGCCGCGAGGTCGTCGAGGCGCGGACCCTCGTCGTCGAGTCGGACCCCGACGATCTCCGCTGCGGCCAGCTCGAGCTGATCGAGCAGCATCGGATAGGTCGGATCCTCGACGACAACGACGTCGCCGAGCCGCACGACCGTACCGATCACCCGGTCGAGCCCGTCGTTGGCGCCGTCGACCACCGTCAACGCCGGCGGATCGTAGGGCCATCGCCGTCGAAGCTCCTCGTCGAGATCGGGCAGCACCGGCGGGTCCAGATAGGAGGTGACGTCGAGGTCGGCCTGGACCTTGGCCAGAATCGGTTCGAGGGGAGGCAACAGCTCCGGATCCGGTGTGCCGGTGCTGAGGTCGAGGTCGAGGCGGCGACCGGTGTTGGGAACCTGCCAGTAGCGGTTGCGCCCGTGGGAGGCGAACGGTCGGACGGTGGTGCCCCGACGGCGGTCGGTGCGGATGAGGCCGTGGCGGCGCATGATCGACCAGGCGGCCGCCACGGTCGAGGAGCTGACCCCGAGGTGGGTGGCGACGGTGCGGATGGGCGGCAGCTTGTCGCCCGCATCGAGTTCGCCGTCGCTGACGAGGCGACCGATGGCACGGGCGATTCCCTCGGCGTCACGCTCGGGCTCCCGGCCGTCGAGCGCCGAGAAAAAACTTTGCATACAACAAAGTCTTACTTGTTCGCGATCAAAACATCAAATAGTTTCGTTTACGTAGCCGATCAAAGGGGATTTACCGTGGCAACCAACGTCAAAGCGGCCATCGTGCAGACGGCCTGGACCGGCGACAAGGAGTCGATGATCGAACTCCACGAGAAGTACGTCGCCGAGGCGGCGGCCGAGGGCACTCAGGTCATGTGCTTTCAGGAGTTGTTCTACGGTCCCTACTTCTGCCAGGTCCAGGAGGCCGAGTACTACGGTTACGCCGAGGCCATTCCCGACGGGCCCACCACGAAGCGGTTCCAGGAGCTGGCGGCCAAACACGGCATGGTGCTCGTGCTGCCCATGTACGAAAAGGAGCAGGAGGGCGTCCTCTACAACACGGCGGCGGTGATCGACGCCGACGGGTCCTACCTCGGCAAGTACCGCAAGATCCACATTCCCCAGGTCAAGGGATTCTGGGAGAAGTTCTACTTCAAACCCGGCAACCTCGGGTATCCGGTGTTCAACAGCGCCGTCGGCCGGGTGGCCGTCAACATCTGCTACGACCGCCACTTCCCGGAGGGTTGGCGCATGTTCGGCCTCAACGGGGCTCAGATCGTGTTCAACCCCTCGGCGACGAGCCGGGGTCTGTCGGCCTATCTCTGGAAGCTCGAACAGACGTCGTCCGCAGTGGCCAACATGTACTTCGTCGGCGCCATCAACCGGGTCGGCATCGAACCACTGGGCGACAACGACTTCTACGGCACCAGCTACTTCTGCGATCCTCGGGGCCGGTTCGTCGGCCACCCGGCGTCGGATCACGATGCCGAGCTGGTCATCCGCGATCTCGATCTCGATCTGATCGAGGAGGTCCGCAACCAATGGGCGTTCTACCGCGATCGCCGTCCCGAGCTCTACGGCAAGATCGCCGAACTCTAAACAACCACGTTCTACGCAATTGAAGTGGACACCCAGTGTCACCTGAGCTGCAAGATTCGGAGAAGACATGACCACAGCCGAGGAACTCCATCAGCGCTATCGGGCCGTTCTGCCCTCGTTCCTTTCGCCCTACTACAGCGAGCCGATCGCCATCGATCACGGTGAGGGCTCCTATGTCATCGACCTCGAAGGCAACCGCTATCTCGACTTCTTCGGTGGCGTGCTTACCACGATGGTCGGGCACAACAACCCGGCGGTGACGGCGGCGGTGCAGGCGCAGGCGGCCAAAGTGATGCACACGTCCACGCTGTACCTGTCCGAGCCGATGATCGAATGCGCCGAGAAGATCGCCCGCTTGTCCGGGATCCCGGACGCCCGGGTGTTCCTCACGCCGTCGGGCACCGAGGCCAACGAGACCGCGCTGCTGCTCGCCACCTCCTATCGCAAGTCGAACCAGATCCTGGCCATGCGCAACAGCTACCACGGCCGATCGTTCGGCGCTCAGGCCATCACCTCGCACAGCTCCTGGTCGTCGACCAGCTTCACCGGCCTGCAGGTCACGTTCGTGCAGGGCCCGTATCAGCTCCGCAGCCCGTTCCCCGATCTGGAGGGCGAGGCCTACACCGACGCCTGTGTCGAGGACCTGAACCAGCTACTGGCCATGACCTCGGCCGGCGACGTGGCGGCGCTGATCGCCGAGCCGATCCAGGGTGTCGGCGGCTTCGCCACTCCGCCCGACGGGTTCTTCGGTTCGATGAAGAAGGAACTCGACAACAAGGGCATTCTGTTCATCTCCGACGAGGTGCAGACCGGGTGGGGTCGAACCGGCGACCACTTCTGGGGCTACCAGGCCCACGACATCGTGCCCGACATGTTGACCTTCGCCAAGGGTGTCGGCAACGGAGCGGCCCTCGCCGGGATCGTGGCCCGGGCCGAGATCATGGACACGATCAACGTGTTGAACTTCTCGACCTTCGGCGGTGCGCCGCTGGCCGCTGCCGCCGGTAGCGCCACGATCGACTATGTCGTGGCCAACAACCTACAGAAAAACGCCAAGGAGATGGGTCGCCGGTTCCGAGACGGTCTCGACGTCCTGGCCGCCGACGCCCCGTGGATAGCCGAGGTTCGCGGTCGGGGTCTGATGCAGGCCTTCGAGACCGTGGAACCGGGTTCACTCGAACCGTCGCCCGCCCGGGCAACGGCCATGTTGGAGGCGGCCAGAACCAACGGCCTGCTGGTCGGCAAAGGCGGTCTCTACGGCAACGTCATCCGGATGGCCCCGATGTTGAACGTCACGGCCGCCGAAATCGATGAGGGGCTCGCCGCCCTCGGCAAGGCAGCGGCCACCGTCAGTTGACGGGTCGCGACGTGGGCTCGTGACGCGGATCCCTGGATCGGGCACCGGCCCTCGCACTAGGTTCTAGACAGGACGCAATCGATCGAAGGGGACTGAAGAACAATGTCGACACTGTTCATCAAGAACGGCACCGTGATCAGCGCGACCGGAGCCACCGCCATGGACGTACTGGTCGACGGCGAGACGATCGTCGCCCTCTACGTCCCAGGGTCCGACCTGGCCTCCACCGCCGAAGGAGGTGCCGATCGGGTGATCGACGCCGACGGCAAGTACGTCATCCCCGGTGGCGTCGACGTGCACACCCATATGGAGTTGCCGTTCGGCGGCACGTTCGCGTCCGACACCTTCGAAACCGGCACCCGAGCCGCGGCCTGGGGCGGAACGACGACGATCGTCGATTTCGCCGTCCAGAGCCACGGGCGCCAGGTCCGGGAGTGTCTGGATGAGTGGATGGGCAAGGCCGAGGGCGAGTGCGCCATCGACTACGGCTTCCACCTGATCGTCGGCGAGGTCAACGAGGCCTCGCTCAAGGAGATGAGCACGCTGGTCGACGAGGGCATCTCGTCGTTCAAACTGTTCATGGCCTACCCCGGCGTGTTCTACTCCGACGACGGCCAGGTCCTCCGGGCCATGCAGAACGCCTCAGACTCCGGCGGCCTCATCATGATGCACGCCGAGAACGGCATCGCCATCGACGTGCTGGCCGAGCAGGCCGTCAACCGGGGCGAGACCGATCCGGTGTACCACGGCCGGGTCCGGCGGGAGGAGCTCGAGTCGGAGGCCACCCACCGGGCCATCAAGCTGGCCAAGGTCGGTGCGGCTCCGCTCTACATCGTGCACCTCTCCGCATCCGAAGCCCTCGAGGAGGTGGCCAGGGCCCGCAACGCCGGCGCCAATGTCTTCGCCGAGACCTGCCCTCAGTATCTGTACCTGAACCTGGAGGACCACCTGGGCGCCCCGGGCTTCGACGGGGCCAAGTACGTCTGCTCCACCCCGCTGCGGTCCAAGCACGAACACCATCACGCCGACCTCTGGAAGGGCCTGCGCACCGACGACCTCTCGGTGGTGTCGACCGACCATTGCCCCTTCTGTTTCAAGGATCAGAAAGAGCTGGGCCGCGACGACTTCCGGGCCATCCCCAACGGCATCGGCGGCGTCGAGCACCGCCTGGACCTCATCTACCAGGGCGTCGTGCAGGGCGAGATCGGCCTGGCCCGGTGGGTCGAGCTGTGCGCCACCACCCCGGCCCGCATGTTCGGCCTCTACCCCCGCAAGGGCGTGATCCAGCCGGGGTCCGACGCCGACATCGTGCTGTACGACCCCAACGCCACCTGGTCGATCTCAGTCGACAACCACCACATGAACATGGACTACTCGGCCTACGAGGGTTTCGAGGTCCAGGGCAAGGTCGACACCGTGATTTCCCGGGGCCGGGTCATCGTCGAGAACGACAACTACCACGGCTCCAAAGGCGACGGGCGGTATCTGCGCCGCGGCCTGTGCGAATACCTCATGTAGATGTGCCCGATGCCGCGCATCTGCGGCTGCAAGCAGCTTCGAGTTTCGGCCGTTGGCCGAAACATCGAGCTACCTTTCATCTGAAGCGAGACAAACCATGAACCAGATTGACAACCTAATCGGGGGCGCCAAGGTCCAGGTCACCTCCGGTCGGCGGCAGGCGGTGTGGAATCCGGCAACCGGTCAGCAGTCCGGCGAGGTCGGGCTGTCGTCGGAGAGCGACGTCGACGCCGCTGTGGCGGCGGCCAAGGCCGCGTTCAACGAATGGCGCGATTTCAGCATCGCCAAGCGCACCGGCCTGATGTACAACTTCCGCAACCTGGTCGATGCCAACGCCTTCGAGATCGCGGCCAAACTCACCGCCGAGCACGGCAAGGTCCTGAGCGACGCCATGGGTGAGGTGGCCCGTGGCCTCGAGAACATCGAGTACGCCTGCGGTATCGCCGAGCTCTTGAAGGGCGAGTACTCGTCGAACGCCTCGACCGGCGTCGACGTGCACACCATCCGCCAGCCCCTCGGTGTGGTGGCCGGGATCACCCCGTTCAATTTCCCGGCCATGGTTCCACTCTGGACGATCCCCAACGCCATCGCATGTGGCAACACGTATGTGCTCAAGCCCTCCGAGCGGGACCCGTCGACCCCGATGTTCATCGCCGAACTGTTCCACGAGGCCGGCTTCCCCGACGGCGTGCTCAACGTGGTCAACGGCGACAAGGTGGCGGTCGATCGCCTGCTGCATCATCCCGACGTGCAGGCGGTCTCCTTCGTCGGCTCGACGCCGATCGCCCGCTACATCTACGAGACCGGCACGGCCAACGGCAAGCGGGTGCAGGCCCTCGGTGGGGCCAAGAACCACATGATCGTGCTCCCCGACGCCGACATCGGTCTGGCCGCCGACGCAGCGGTGTCGGCCGCCTACGGATCGGCCGGCGAGCGCTGCATGGCGATCTCGGTGCTGGTGATGGTCGGCGACGTGGCCGATTCCCTGATGGAGGCCATCACGGAGCGCATGGCGAAGTTGAAGGTTGGTGACGGCACCAACCCCGACTCGGAGATGGGTCCGTTGATCACCCGGGAACACCGCGACCGGGTCGCGGGCTACATCGACCAGGGTCGGGAAGCCGGCGCCGATGTCGTGGTCGACGGACGGGAGCAGTCGTTCGAGGGCGACGGCTTCTTCCTCGCCCCGACGCTCATCGACAACGTCACCACCGACATGACCGTCTATTCCGACGAGATCTTCGGTCCCGTCTTGAGTGTGGTCCGCACCGACTCCTATCCCGACGCCGTCAAGTTGATCCAGGACAACCAGTGGGGCAACGGCACCGCCATCTTCACCCGAGACGGGGGAGCGGCCCGCCGGTTCGTCGAGGAGGTCGAGGCCGGCATGGTCGGCGTCAACGTACCGATTCCGGTACCGGTCGGTTATCACAGCTTCGGCGGCTGGAACGATTCGCTGTTCGGCGACACCACCATGTACGGACCGGAAGGGGTGAAGTTCTTCACCCGGCCCAAGGTCATCACCTCCCGCTGGCCCGATCCCGGTACCAGTTCGGTCGACCTCGGCTTTCCCCAGAACAAGTAAACCAGGCAACCCACCCCGAACTGTGCGGTCCACGCCCGGGTAATGGGGCGTGGACCGCACAGAAGCACACGGCAACCAGAATCAGGAGACAACCCAGTGGACTTCGGCGTTGTACTGCAAACCGACCCTCCGGCCTCCCGGGTGGTGGACCTGGCCCGCACGGCCGAGACCTTGGGATTCGGCTACGGCTGGACCTTCGACAGCCACGTGCTGTGGCAGGAGCCGTTCGTCATCTACTCCCAGATGTTGGCCGCCACCGACCGCATGAAGGTCGGCACGATGGTCACCAACCCCGGCACCCGCGACTGGACGGTGACCGCGTCGCTGTTCGCCACGCTCAACGACATGTTCGGCAACCGCACGATCTGTGGCATCGGTCGGGGCGACTCGGCCATGCGGGTGATCGGCAAGAAGCCGTGCAACCTGAGCACCCTGTCGGAGGCGATGAAGGTCATCAGGGGCCTGGCCGAAGGGAACGAGGTCGACTACCAGGGCACGCCGCTCCAGTTCCCCTGGGCCAAGGATCAGGGCTTCGAGCTCAAGATCCTGATGGCCGCGTACGGCCCCAAGGCGCTGCACCTGTGCGGATCCGAGGCCGACGGCTTCGTTCTCCAGCTCGCCGATCCTCAGATCGCCTCCTGGACCATCGCCGCCGTGCGGCGAGCGGCGGAGGAGGCCGGGAAGGATCCCGACTCGCTCTACATCTGTGTCGTCGCCCCGGCCTACGTCGGCGACAACATTGAGCACCAGCGCGACCAGGTCCGCTGGTTCGGCGGCATGGTCGGCAACCATGTGGCCGACCTGGTCGAACGGTACGGCTCCGACACCGATCTGGTACCCAAGGCGCTCACCGACTACATCGAGGGACGCAAGGGTTACGACTACTCGGGCCACGGCAAACCCGGTCACGAACACACCGACTTCGTGCCCGACGAGATCATCGACCGGTTCTGCATCCTCGGCACCGAGGACCAGCACGTCGCCCGTCTGGAGGAGCTGCGTGATCTGGGCGTCGACCAGTTCGCCATCTACCTCATGCACGACCAGAAGGACGAGACGCTCAACGCCTACGGGCAGCGGGTCATCCCTCACCTCCGGAGCGGGTCCTGACCGGAGACGAGCGCTCGTGGTAGCAGCGGCCCAAGGTCGGGAGACGGCGGCCCGGCGGCGGGTCCAGACCGCGCTGGCGGTTGCGGCCGCACTCGCCCTTTTCTCGGTGCTGTGGGAGGTCTACAAGGTCGTCGGCGGCACGATCGACGATCGATGGTCCGACGTGCTGCCGGTGCGTCCCGACGATCTCACGATGCCCCATGTCTGGGAGATCGCCGGCTCGTTCATCGACCCGGTGCAGCGGGGATCGAGCGAGATCCTGGCGGTGTCACTCCTCAAGGCCGCCGGCTTCACCCTCATCGAAGCCGGCCTGGGCTTTCTCATCGGCACGATCGTCGGCCTCGGCCTCGCCGTGGTGATGCTGCGGTCGTCCTGGCTCGACCGCGCACTCGTGCCGTGGATCAACATCAGCCAGACGGTGCCCCTCATCGCTCTGGCCCCGATCGTGGTGACCTGGGGCCGCACCACCTTTCTCGGCGACACCGTCTCCGTCGCCCTCATCGCGGCCTACCTCACGTTTTTCCCGGTGGCGGTCAACGGGCTGGCCGGGCTCAAGTCGCCGGCACCCGAAGCACTCGAATTGATGCGCTCCTACGCGGCCGGCTGGTCGAAGACGCTGTTCGCCCTGCGCCTGCCGGCGGCCCGTCCCTACCTGTTCCCGGCGTTCAAGTTGGCGGCGACACTGAGCGTCGTCGGCGCCATCGTGGGTGAGATCTCAGCCGGCATCCGCGGCGGTCTCGGACGGGTCATCCTCGACTACGCCGGACGCTACACCACCGGCCCCGAGAAGCTCTACGCGGCGGTGATCGCCGCCGCCCTCCTCGGGTTGTTCGTGTTCGGTATGGCCAACCTGGCCGAGGCCCGCGTGCTGCGGGGGGAGAAACAGGAATCATGACAATGCTCACACCTGTTCCCGCCATCTCAATCCAGGGGGTGGGCAAGACCTTCAATCCGGACTCGGATGGGCGGATCGTTGCGCTGGACGGGATCGACCTCGACGTCGACGCCCAGGAGTTCGTCTCGTTGATCGGGCCGTCCGGCTGTGGGAAGTCCACGCTGCTTCGCTTGATCGCCGATCTCGTGACCCCCACCGCCGGTATTGTCGAGGTGTTCGGCAAGCCGGCCCACCAGGCCCGCCTCGACCGCGACTACGGCATGGTCTTCCAGTCGGCCGGGCTGTTCTCGTGGCGGAAGGTGGCTCGGAACATCGAGCTTCCGCTCGAACTCATGGGGTGGTCGAAGGCGGATCGGGAGGCTCGCTCGGCCGAGATGCTGGAGCTCGTGCAGCTCCCCGAGTTCGGTAACCACTACCCGTGGCAGCTGTCCGGGGGCATGCAGCAACGGGTGGCGATCGCCCGGGCCCTTTCGTTCAAACCGCGGTTGCTGTTGATGGACGAGCCGTTCGGGGCCCTCGACGAGATGACGAGGGAGCACATGCAGAACGAACTCCTGGAGCTGGTGGCCGAGGTAGGCACGACCGTGGTGTTCGTCACCCACTCGGTTTCCGAGGCCACGTTCCTGTCGGACCGGGTGGTGGTGCTGTCGCCCCGTCCCGGCCGGATCCAAGAGATCATCGACGTCCCCCTCGGCGACCATCGCACCGAGGAGACACGGGAGGACGAGGCCTACTTCAAGTGCGCCACCGAGGTGAGGGAGGCGCTGCGCCGCGTCGGAGCGTCGTCGTGACGGCCGATACGACGAGCGTCGCCGCCGGGTACACGGTTCCCCGTCGGTTCGGCGCCGTCGCCCCGGCGGTGATCGCCGGTGTCGTCCTGCTGGCACTGTGGGAACTCGGGGTTCGGGCCTTCGGTATCCGGGAGTTTGTCCTGCCCCGCCCATCGTCGATCGGGCAGGCGCTGGTCGACAACTGGTCGACCTCGGAGGGGGTTTCCACCGTGTCGCTGCGCCAGGCCGGCTGGAACACCACCGTGATCGCCGTCTCGGGGCTCGTCGTCGGCGTGTCGCTCGGGGTGGCGTTGGCGCTGCTCGCCTCCCGCTACGTTCGAGTCGGGCGGACACTCACCCCGTTCGCCGTGGCCGCCAACGCCACCCCGATCGTCGCCCTGGCCCCGATCTTCAACGCCTGGTTCGGCATCACCAGCGCACTCAGCAACCAGGCGGTCGTGGTGGTCGTCGTCTTCTTCCCCGTCTTCCTCAACACCGCCCGTGGGCTGCTCGAAGTCGAGCCATCCCAGATCGAACTCATGCGCTCCTACGGGGCATCGGATCTGAGCGTGCTGCGCCAGGTTCGGATCCCGAACGCCATCCCGTTCTTCCTGACCTCCCTGCGGCTCGCCGCCCCCCTGAGCGTGATCGCGGCTATCGTGGCCGAGTACTTCGGGGGTCCTCAGGACCGGCTCGGTCCGGTCATCACCCAGAACGCCAGCTTCGCCCGCTACGCCGAGGCGTGGGCGGCGATTGTGGTCGCCAGCGTCGTGGGGCTGGCCCTGTTCGCGCTGGCGGTTGGGTTCGAACGGGTGGCCATGCCGTGGCGGCGCCCGGTCGATGGGCAATAATCGCTCGAGAGTTCGCACATTCAACGACCTATGACACCATTCACCGACAAGGGGAGAAAAATGTACGACCAAGCAACGAAGGGGAGCAGGCGCTGGTTGTGGCTGGCGCTGGTTCTCGCCATGACCATGGTGGCTGCGTCCTGCGGTGACGACAGCACCGAAACGGCGGCCGGCGGCGACGGCGACTGCGAAACAGTTGACGAAGTCAGCCTTCAGCTCCAGTGGGTCGCTCAGGCTCAGTTCGCCGGCTACTACGCGGCGGTCGACGAGGGCTTCTACGCCGCCCGATGCCTCGATGTGACGATCGTGGAGGGCGGCGTCGACATCGTGCCCCAGCAGCAGCTGGCCTCGGGCGCCGTCGACTACGCCATATCGTGGGTGCCCAAGGCGCTGGTGACCCGCGAGGCGGAGGGCATCGACATCGTGAATGTGGCCCAGATCTTCCAGCGGTCGGGCACCCTCCAGGTGTCGTTCACCGACGCCGGTATCGGTGGTCCGGCCGATTTCGCGGGCAAGAAGATCGGCAACTGGGGTTTCGGCAACGAGTTCGAGATGCTGGCGGGCGCTCGATCGGCCGGCCTGGAGCCGGGAACCGACTTCGAACTGGTTCAGCAGGCGTTCGACATGAACGCCCTCATCCAGGGTGAAATCGACGCCGCCCAGGCCATGACCTACAACGAGTACGCCCAGGTGCTGGAGACCGTCAACCCCGACACCGGCGAGCTCTATCAGCCGGAGAACCTGACGGTCATCGACTGGAACGACGTCGGTACCGCCATGTTGCAGGATGCGATCTGGGCCGATGGTACGAAACTCGGTGACGAAGCCTACGCCGACCAGACGACCCGATTCATTGCCGCCTCCGTCGAGGGATGGATGTGGTGCCGGGACAACGCCGAAGCCTGCGTCGAGGTCGTGCTCAACAACGGCCCGACACTTGGAGCGTCGCACCAGACGTGGCAGCTCAACGAGATCAACAAGCTGATCTGGCCGTCTCCCGGCGGCGCCGGTGTGATGGACTCGGCGCTGTGGGATCAGACGATCGAGGTGTCCCTGTCGGAGGGCGTGCTGGCCGCGGCTCCCGATGACGCTGCCTACACCACGGAATACGCCCAGGCCGCGCTGGACCTGATCGGCGATGCCGATGTGACGGGCGACGATTGGGCACCGGTCACCGTTACCCTCAACGAGGGTGGCGAGTAGGCAGGCCCGATCGACGGCTTCGGAAAGCGGTATCGGCGGGCGAGCTGACGCGCCATCGACGCGGCGCGTCAGCTCCGCCGCCAAGCTGCTCTCCGGTCATCCCGACGACGTCGTACGGGTTCTCGACCGTCTCGACGGCGACGACCTGGCCAACGTGGCCGAGGCGGCCCGACAGTTGCAGCGGGAGCGGGCGGTGGCCCGCGGGGATCTCGACGCCATCATCGCCGCGGCGTTCGAATCCGGTTTCGGATCCGACGGCCTCGGTCTGCTGCCGTGGATCGAGGAGGGGCCCGACAGCGGGGTCATCGTGTGCCCCGGCAGCATCGTCTCGAAGTCGCGGACCAACCACCGCTGCCGGTTCGTCTCGGTGAACGACACCTGGATCTGGGAGTCGACCGAGCTGATCCGGGAGGACAAACGATCCAACCCAGGGCGTGACGACGGCTTCCAGGCCGTGGCCCTGCTGCCGGTGGTGACCGGCATGGAACTCGATGTGGTCTCGGGCAAGGCCCGGAAGGGCATGCACTCGGTCGACCGGGTCGTGTCCTTCGAGGTGCGGGCCGGCGAGCTGATCGAGGTGTCCCAGCGCACCGTCAGCCCCCGCGGCATGCAGTAACGCCGACCCTTTGCTTCTGTGCGCTCGGCGCCCCGACGGGGCGCCGGCCGCACGGCTGCGATCCGGCCCCGCTTCTGCACAGTCGAGGCAGCCCAGAAACTCCTCAAGGACTCCTGGCTCCACAGCCAGCCCGAGTCCCTCGCCGAACGGCGCGACGGCCGAGCGGTCGCCAAGTCCGCCAGTCCCGATCACCCCCCTTTGACGTGGCGGGTCCCACGGCGTAGCGTTTGCCACATCCGCACGAAGACGAGCAGGGAGTTGCGCGATGTCCAAACTTTCGGGTTGGTCCGATGACCGATTTCAGCCATTGGTCGATGTTGTCGACCAACAACTGGCCAACGGCTACGACCTGGGGTCGTCGCTCGCCGTCGCCGTCGACGGCGAGTTGGTCTGCGATACATGGGGCGGCCAGGCCGACGAGGACGGATCGCCCTGGGAGACCGACATCATCACCAACGTCTGGTCGACGACCAAGACCATGACCGCCCTCTCCGCCCTGCTACTGATCGACCGAGGGCTGCTCGATCCCGGTGAGAAGGTCGCCACCTACTGGCCGGAGTTCGGGGCCAACGGCAAGGACGGGATCGAGGTTCGCCACATCATGTCCCACACCTCGGGTGTGTCGGCGTGGGCCCAGCCGGTCACGGTCGAAGACGTGCTCGATGACGACAAGGCCACCGCCATGCTGGCCGGACAGGAACCATGGTGGGAGCCGGGGACCGCCTCCGGCTATCACGCCCTCAACCAGGGCCACCTGGTAGGTGAGGTCATCCGCCGGATCGACGGCCGGGGCCTCAAACAGTTCTTCGCCGAGGAGATCGCCGGGCCCCTGGACGCCGACTTCACCATCGGATCACCGCCCGAGAACCACCACCGGATCTCCAACGTCATCCCGCCACCGCCCCTGCCCATCCCCGAAGACCTCGATCCCGAGAGCGTGATGTTCAAGACCTTCACCGGGCCCGCGCCCGAGGCCGACATCGCTCACACCGCGGGATGGCGGGCCGCCACCATCGGAGCCGCCAACGGCCACGGCAACGCCCGGTCGGTGGCCAAGATCCAGGCGGCCGTTTCGAACGGCGGAACCTCCCACGGGGTGTCGCTGCTGTCGGCCAACACCATCGACCGGATCTTCGAAGCACAGTCCGACGGCGTCGATCTGGTGCTCGGGCTGCCCTTCCGCTTCGGCCTGGGTTACAACCTGGCCAACCCGGCCGATCCGGCCGGTGTGATCTCCGGTCGCATCTGCTATTGGGGGGGATGGGGAGGATCGATCATTCTCAACGATCTCGAAAACCGGATCACCGTGGCCTACATGATGAACCGGATGCAGGCCGGCCTGGTCGGCAACGAGACCAGCTTCGCCCTCATCAAGGCCTACCGAGACCTGATCTGACGATCCGGATTTCCACCGACGGCACCAGGCGGCTCAGGCTTTGAGTTGATGACCGCTTCGACCGATGTCGGCCAGGCCTGGCTGCAATCGACCTGGTTCATCGACTCCGATCCGACCGGGTGGCGGCCTACGCCGCCGAAGCCGTCGTTGACGCCTCCGATCCGGTCGAGCTGGCCATCCCACTGTTCTACACCGTCAGGGACGGGCTGCGCCACGACCCGCACCGTCCAGGGTGGGGGGCGGGAGGCATACCGGGCCAGCCACATCGCCCGGCGCAAGACGGCAGGGTGTGCGACCAAGTCGATCCTGCTGCGTATGTCGGCGAAGCCGAGCCGGGCCGGAATGCCTTGATTTCGGGCCGAGGCGGTGAGCTGCTGCTCGACGGCCGTTGGTTCAAACTCTCGACGGCCGGTGACCGCCGCACTCGAGGCTGTGTGGGCCGCACGGTTGGCCGGAAGGCTAGGAGGGGAGTAGGTCCTTGAGCCGCTCGATCGTTCCCAGTGGGTCGGAGCCGGTCGGGGCGATCGTCAGGTAGGTCACACCGACGTTTCGGTACACCCCGAGCCGCTCCCGAACGGTCGCCTCGTCGCCGCACAGCATCGACAGGTCGAGGTACTCGTCGGGGACGGCAGCCGTCGCCTCGTCACGATGACCGGCCAGAAACAGGTCCTGGATCTTCTCGGCCTCCTCCTCCCAGCCGTAGCGGCGGAACAAGTCGTTGTAGAAGTTCTCGCGCTTGGCCCCCATGCCGCCGACGTAGAACGCGATGTGTGCTCGTGCGGCGTTGCGGGCCTGCTCGATGGCCTCGCCCTCACCAAGGGCCACAAACCCACCGGCGATGATGTCGAGCGGGCCGAGAGCCGGTGACCGCTTCGCCTCCCCGGCGGCGAGGGCGTCGCCCCACACCTGCCGAAATCGGTCGGGGACGAAGTGGATCGGCTGCCATCCGTCGGCCAACTCGGCCGTCACCTCCACGTTCTTCGGCCCGATCGCGGCCACAACGACGGGGATCTCCCTCCGCAGCAGCTTGCCGACGAACTTCAACGGCTTGCCCAGCCCCCGACCTCGTCCTTGGGGCAGAGGCAAGCTGAAGGCGGCGCCGTCGTGCGTGACCCGCTCACCCGACCACACCTTCCGGCAGATCTCGATGGTGTCGCGGGTGCGGGCCAACGGCTTGTCGAACGGGTAGCCGTGCCAACCCTCGATAACCTGGGGCCCCGACGTGCCCAGGCCGAGCACGAAGCGACCACCGGACAGGGCGTCGATCGTGGCCGCCGTCTGGGCGATGAGCGCTGGGCTGCGGGAGTAGACGGGCAGGATGCCGGTCATCAGCTCCACCCGTTCGGTTTGCCCGGCCAGATAGGCCAACGTCGAGACCAGATCGAACCCGTAGATCTCGCCGCCCCAGACCCGATCGATTCCGGCCCTTTCAAGGTCCTTGACCCGGGTCACCAGCTTGGCCGGATCACCGTCGAACGAGATCGTCGTTGCCAACTTCATGGCCGTACCTTAGGGCTCGGGCCGCCCGCGCGAAAGTCGGAAATAATTGGCGAGTAACCTGGTCGGCTGTGACTCCCGACGAGCTCAAACCAGCGTTGCCCCGCATCGACGCCGCCGCCGACGAGCGTACGATGCTCCGCCAGTTCCTCGACTTCCACCGGGCCGTGCTGGAACGAAAGGCGTCGGGGTTGACGGCCGAGCAGTTGCGGACCTCGGTGGCGCCGTCGAACCTGACCCTGGGTGGGCTGCTGCTGCACATAGCCGGGGTCGAGGAGGGCTGGTTCTCCCAATACTTCCTGGATCGCCCACTGGGTGAGACGTGGACCGACATCGACTGGGAGGCCTCACCCGACTGGGAGCTCGAGAACGTGGACCGGTTCACACCCGAGGAGATGTTCGGCTACTTCCGGGCCGCCTGCGAGCGGTCGCGTGCGATCGAGGCCGAAGCCGAGTCGCTTGATCTCGTGACTGCCAAAGAGTTCCCCAACGAACGGCAATGGTCGCTGCGCTGGATCATGGTTCACATGATCGAGGAGTACGCTCGTCACTGCGGGCACGCCGACTTCATCCGGCAGGCCATCGACGGGACGGTTGGAGATTGAGAATGGCGTTTGACGCCCGGGGCCAACGCGGGCCCCGACCCGAGACACGGCTGCACGACCGGAGAACGTTCCTGTACACGCTGTACGGGTGGACACTCGGCGCAGTCCTCGCCGCCTGCGCAGGCGACGACGCCGATGTCTTCGCCGCCGAGGAGGGAGTCGGCTCCGGCGTCTCCGCCGGATCGGACGGGTCGGTTGCCGACCAGGACGGTGCGACGCCCCGAACGCTTCGGGTCCAGACCGACGAGTCGAAAGCAGCGGCCGCAACAACCGGTACGGGTGAAACCACGAGCACCGTCGACCCGGCGACATCGAGCACCGACGAGACCACGGCGACGACGTCGACGACGGCGAGCTCGGAGACCACCCGGGACCAGTCCGCCACCACGTCGTCGAGCCAGGCGGCCGGCGGTGGTGGCGCGGCGCTGCCCGCAGGCGGCACGATGGTCGTCGCCTTCACCTACGAGCAGCAGTCGGGTGGGAAGAACGTGCCGCCCTACATCGCGGTCTGGATCGAGGACGGATCCGGTGAGCTGCTCGCGACCGTGGCGCTCTGGTACCAGCAGTTCGGCCGCGGTGAGCGGTGGCTGCCGGATCTGACCCGGTGGTACAACGTCGATCAGAGCCGCATCGCCTCCGGCGGAGCCGACACCGTCGACGCCATCTCCGGTCCCACCCGATCACCGGGGAGCTACCAGGTGGCCTGGGGCGGCCAGGCGAACGGATTGACGGCTCCAGCCGGTACCTACTTCGTCTGCATCGAGTCGGCCCGGGAACGCGGGCCCTATTCGCTCATCCGCCAGTCGGTCAACCTCGGCGGTTCCACACAGCAGCTCGGCTTGGCCAGCGACGGCGAGCTGGTGAACGCCTCGATCTCGGTGACCGCCTAGACAGGACTCCACCGCCCCGTTCCCTCGGATCTGGAAGATCCTGCGCCCACCGGGCGCGCGAAATTCCTGCCAATTCCGGGCGGGGTGCGTACGCTGAGAGACCATGGACTACCAGTCGGCCGACCTCGCCGCCCGGATCGACGAGGCCAACATCTATGCCGTGGCCAACCGAACATCCCTGACGGTCGCCCCGCTGCTCACCGAGCGGCTCGGCAATCGGGTGTTCCTGAAGCGGGAGGACCAACAGCCGACGTTCTCGTTCAAGGTGAGAGGGGCGACCAACAAGATCCTCAACCTCGACGACGCCGACCTCGAGCGCGGTGTCATCTGCAGCTCGGCCGGCAACCACGCGCAGGGTGTGGCCATGGCAGCGGCCCGGCGAGGCGTTCCCGCGTATGTGGTGATGCCGCTGACGACCCCCGAGATCAAGGTCAAGGCGGTGGAGGCGCTCGGTGGCGAAGTGGTTCTTCACGGTGAGCACTACGACGACGCCCAGAACCTGGCCCGGCAGCGGGCCGAGTCCGACGGACTCCACTTCGTCCATCCCTTCGACGATCTCGATGTGATCGCCGGGCAGGGCACCATCGGTCGTGAGATCCTCGACCAGAGCCCGGATCCCATTCATGCTGTCTTCGTGCCGGTCGGCGGTGGCGGCCTGGCTGCGGGAATCGCCACCTACATCAAGGTCCGCCGCCCCGAAACGCTGGTGTTCGGGGTCGAGCCCGTCGACGCCGCCAGTATGGAGGCTGCAATCAAGGCCGGCCATCCGGTGGCGCTGGACCATGTCGGCACGTTCGCCGACGGTGTGGCGGTCAAGAGGGTCGGCGACCTCACCTTCGAACTGTGCCGGCGGCACCTCGACGGCATCATCACCGTCACGACCGACGAACTCTGTACCGGGATCCGAGACATCTTCGACGACACCCGAACGCTCGTCGAACCAGCCGGCGCGTTGGCCGTGGCCGGGATGCACCGCTATGTCGACGACACGGGGATCACCGGTCAACGGCTTGTGGCCATCAACTGCGGTGCCAACATGAACTTCAACCGTCTGGGCCACGTGACCGAGCGCACCGCGATCGGTGACAAGAAGGAGGCGCTGCTGGCCGTCGAGATCCCGGAGCGGCAGGGCAGCTTCCTCCACTTCTGCCGGGCTGTCGGCGATCGCCACATAACCGAGTTCAACTACCGCCGCAACGACACCGAGGTCGCTCGGATCTTCGTCGGACTCGAACTCAAACCCGGCGCCGCCGACCGCCACGACCTGATCGACCACCTGCAGTCGAACGGCTACGCAGTGGCCGATCTCACCGACAACGAGATGGCCAAACTGCACATCCGGCACCTGGCCGGCGGTCCCGCATCGGACGTGGCACATGAACGGGTCTACCGGTTCGAGTTCCCCGAGCGGCGGGGCGCGCTCCTACGCTTTCTCGAGTCGGTGGGTGTCGACTGGAACATCACGCTGTTCCACTACCGCAACCACGGCTCCGACTACGGCCGGGTGCTGGTGGCGATCGACGTCCCGCCGGCCACCCGAGACGACCTCAACCAGCACCTCGACGATCTCGGTTACCGCTACTGGGACGAGACCGACAACGACGCCTACTCGCTGTTCCTGAAGCGCACCTGACCCCGGGGGATGCAGCAGAGGTGACGCCGAGTGTCACCTGGCGTGCGCCGAACGGATGGAGCCGGCGACGTTTCTCCACAGGCGAAACTCGAGGCGAGCTGCTCCGCAGCTCGCACCTACAGCTCGGCCAGGGCGGTGGAGATGTCCTCCACAGCGGCCTTACCGTCGCCGAACAGCATCAGCGTGTTGTCGAGCGCGAACAGCGGATTGGGGATCCCGGCGAAGCCGGGGCTCAGCGATCGCTTGATGACGACAACCGTCCGAGCCCGGTCGACATCGAGGATCGGCATCCCGGCGATCGGGCTGTTCGGATTCTCGCGGGCGTCGGGGTTCACCACGTCGTTGGCGCCGATTATGATGGCCGCGTCGACCTGGGGGAACGTCGGGTTGACGACCTCCATCTCCTTCAGCTGCTCGTAGGGGATTTCGGCCTCGGCCAGCAGCACGTTCATGTGGCCGGGCATGCGACCGGCCACCGGATGGATGGCGAACACCACGTCAACTCCTCGGGCTTCGAGCGCTGTTGTCAGATCCCGCACCGCATGCTGGGCCTGGGCCACGGCCATGCCGTAGCCGGGAACGATTGCCACCCGCTCAGCGGTGTCGAGGATCATGGCCACCTCGTCGGCCGAGGAACTGGTGATCTTGCCGGCGTAGATCTCGTCGCCGTTGGCCACCACCCCGCCCGTGTCGATACCCCCGAAAAGGACGTTCACCAGCGTGCGGTTCATGGCCGTGCACATGATGAAGGTGAGGATGAGCCCGCTGGCCCCGACCAGGGCGCCGGCGATGATCAGCAGCGAGTTGCCGAGCACGAAGCCGGTGGTGGAGGCGGCCAGACCGGACAGCGAGTTGAGCAGGGCGATCACGACCGGCATGTCGGCCCCGCCGATCGGGGAGACCAGGGTGACCCCGGCCATGAGGGCCACGACGGCCAGACACCACAGCCACCACGACGTAGGCCCGACCACGATCATCACCGTCAGCAGGGCGCTGAGCGCCACCAGGCCGATGTTGGCCGCTCGGATCACGGTCGGGTTGCCGAGATCCCTCCAGATCTCCTGGAGTTTGGCGAAGGCCACGACGCTGCCGGAGAACGTGACCGAGCCGATCAGCACGGTCAACGCCGCCGTGGAAAGAAACTCGACGTCGAGGTCGGCGCCGTTGGCCAGGTCGAGTGCCTCCTCGAGCGTCGCCGCCCCGACGAGCAGCGAGGCGAGGCCACCGAAGCCGTTGAACAGAGCGACCAGTTGTGGCATGCCTGTCATGGCGACCCGGATGGCGAGCAGCGCACCGACCGTGCCGCCGACGATCAGGCCGGCCACGATCACCCAGTAGCTCACGATGTCGGCGTTGAAGAGGGTGACGACGACGGCCAGCAGCATGCCGATCGAACTCATCAGGTTCCCCCGCACGGCGGTCCGAGGCCGCGACAGGCGCTTCAGGCCGAAGATGAAGAGTACCGCGGACGCGAGATAGCCGAGCTGAATGACGGTGTCCATGATCAGCGCTTCCGGTTGAACATGCCGAGCATGCGATGGGTGACCAGGAACCCACCGATGACGTTGATGGTGGCCAGCGCCACGGCACCGAAGCCGAGCACGGTGGTCAGCGTCGAATGATCGGCTCCGGCGGCCACGAGCGCTCCGATCAGCGTGATGCCGCTCACGGCGTTGGAGCCCGACATCAGGGGCGTGTGGAGTGTCGGCGGGACCTTGGTGATCAGCTCGACCCCGAGGAACACGGCCAGCACGAACAGGGTCAGGGCCAGTAAGAACGTCATTCCTCTTCGTCCCCTTCGGTGTCGTCGTCGATCTCCGCATCGGTGTCGGGTTCGGAATCGGCGTCGTCGTCGGTTTCCGCTTCGCCGGTCGACGACGAGGGTCGCTCGGCTGCCACGGGACCAAGCCCCAGTTTCGCTCGCACCCCGGCGTGCACGACCTCGCCGTCCCGGCCGACGACCGTGTCGGCGGTGATCTCATCGTCGAAGTCCCAGACGAGCTCAGGTGACCCGCCATCCCCGTCACCGCCGGTGGCGACGAGATGGCGAATGAACGTGACGACGTTGTTGGAGAACAACAGGCTCGACGTGGCCGCCGCCCGCGACGGTAGATCGGTCGGACCCAAGATGAGCACACCCCTGTGGTTGACCTCGCCGTCGGCGTCGGTCAACCGGCAGTTGCCGCCCCGCTCGGCCGCGAGGTCGATGATCACCGAACTGGGGCGCATCGCCTCCACCATGTCGGTGGTGATCAGTTCCGGGCTGGCGACACCGGGAATGGCGGCGGTGGAGATGACGACGTCGGCATCGGCCACATAGGGAAGCAGCGCCTGGTTCTGGCGACGCTTCATGTCATCGGACTGGACCTTGGCGTAGCCGCCCGAATCCTCGGCGTCGTCCGAGCCCAGGTCGAGTTCGATGGGCCTGGCTCCGACGGAGGCGATCTGCTCCATGGCCGCCGGCCGAATATCGTACGCCTCGACCACCGCACCGAGTCGTCTGGCGGTGGCGATCGCCTGCAGCCCGGCCACACCGGCGCCCAGCACCACCGCCCGGGCCGGTGGCACGGTGCCACCCGCCGTCATCATCATCGGGAACATCCGCGGTGATCGCATGGCCGCCATCAGCACCGCCTGGTAGCCGGCGACCGTGGCCATCGACGACAGCACATCCATGCTCTGAGCCCGGGTGATGCGGGGGATCAGGTCGAGCGACACGATCGTGGCGCCCGTGCCGGCGAGGGCTTCGGCCCGTCCGGGATCCCAGAGCGGATCGTGGACGGCGATGAGGGTGTGGTCGGGGCCGAGGCGTGACCAGTCGGGCTGATTCAGTTCGTCGATGGCCGGACCCACCGTCTGCACGATCACGCCCCCGGACCCGATGACGGCCACCCGCTGATCGACGGTGGCCCCGGCGTCACGGTAGTCGGCGTCGTCGATTCCGGCTCGCAACCCGGCTCCCACTTCGACGAAGACGTCGTGTCCGTCGCCTACCAGTTTGGTCACTCCGGCTGGAGTGAGGGCGACCCGACGTTCCCGGCTCTGTGATTGTCGTGGTATCCCGATGCGCATCAACCGTTCCTGTTTCGAGGTCGTCGGCGACTATCAGCCGGATTGTTGTCGTCTTGGTCACACCGCCGGGCGAAGTCTGGCACCGAGCCTACAGCGCCTCCGCGGCAACAAGGCCAAACGCCAGGAGGCCCACGGCAATGCGGTAGAAGCCGAATACATCCAGGCTTCGCTGCTGCAACCACGAGACCATCCAGCGGATGGAGGCCACTGCGGCGACGAAGGCCACCACGAGACCGACGAGCGGCGTGAACCAGCCGAACAGGTCGATCAGCTGACCGCCGTCGGACGCCGCGGTCACCACCGTGGCCGCGCCGAGCGTGGCCAGGCCGAGCAGGAAGGAGAACTCGACGGCCGCCGACAGGGAGAGTCCGACCAGCACGCCGGCCACGATGGTGATGAGGCTTCGGCTGACGCCGGGCCACAGCGCGATCGACTGGGCCAGGCCGATCAGGACCGCTTGGCGCACCGTGATCTCCGTGAGCGCCCGACCCGCCCGCTGCAGCACACCGCTTTGGGTCAGGGTCAGGATCGCCAGACCTCCGACCAGCCAGGCCGTGGCGATGGGGGGTACACCGAAGAGCCGGTCGCGCACGACGTCGACGAGGGCCAGTCCGATGATGGCGGTGGGAACAAAGGCGGCCATCACGCCGAACAGCACCCGTCGGCCGTCGTCGCTGCGACCCAGCAGGCCTTCGAGCATCTGGACCATACGCTCCCGGTACAGGACGAAGACGGCGAGGATGGCGCCGGCCTGAATACAGATGGCGTAGGTGTCGAGCGCCTGTTCCGCTTCGGGCGTCGTGGCCAGACCGAGCAGCTCGTAGGTGACGACGAGATGCCCGGTCGAACTCACGGGCAGGTACTCGGTCAGACCCTCGACCAGACCGAGTATCACGGCCGACACGACCGAGAGCTCCGGCACCTCATGCGATGTCGCCCCCAGGGCCGAGGCTGGATCGGCCGCCATCCAAATCGCCAGCGCGATCATCAAAACCACGGCACCGGCCAGACGCTCCGGACGGGTTGCCGGGATGGAGCGGAGGCGCGCCGATCGCCCGCCGGGAGGAGGTGTTCGTGGCAACATCGAGCCATACCTTAGCGGTGCTGCTCTATCCTCGCTCGGGTGGCCATCGCCGATGTACTTTCACCCAACCTGCTCGACGCGACCACCCGGCTGATCGTCGAGTCGAGCCGTACCGCCCTCGACTGGTTCCGGCCGGGTGCCCGACCGGGGCGTCATTCGGGCGCCGCCCTGACGGTGGACAACAAGCGAACCGCCGGGTTCGATCCCGTGACCGAGGCCGACCGGGCCGTCGAGCGTCTCATCCGTGACGGGTTGACCGACCTTTTCCCCGGCCACGCCATCACCGGCGAGGAGTTCGGGGTCAGTGGTGACGGACGATACCGCTGGTTCATCGACCCGATCGACGGCACCCGGGCTTTCGTCACCGGTCAGCCCATGTGGGGCACCCTCGTCGGGTTGACCGTCGACGGCCAGCCGGTTGCGGGCTGGATGCATCTTCCTGTGCTCGACGAGACCTACATCGGCCTCGAAACGGGCAGCCATCTGGTCCTTGCGACCGATGCGACCGGCCGGCGGGCCACCGTGCCGCTGGCGACAACGGCCACCACGGCGCTGTCGGACGCCATGCTGCTGTGCACCCACCCGTCGATGTTCGCCCCCGGACCGGAGCTCCAGCGGTTCGAGGCGCTCGGTGAGCAGGTGAGGATGGTGCGATTCGGTGGCGACTGCATGAACTACGGCCTCCTGGCCAGCGGCGACGCCGACATCGTCGTCGAAAACCAACTCCAGACCTACGACATCCTGCCGCTGATTCCGGTCATCAACGGTGCCGGCGGTGTCGTCACCGATCTGCAGGGCGAGGTTCCCGTCGCCGGGGGTTACGTGGTGGCAGCCGCCACGCCGGAGCTGCACGCCGCGGCGTTGGCGATACTAGGGGCTTGATTCGTCGGTCGGGGCGGGCGCGAGATCGTCGGCTTCGATGCCTCGAAGCCCGGCCCACAGCAGCTTGGTGATGTCGGCCGACAGCCGATCGGTCGGGTAGTGACCGGCCTCCCCAGACTTGGCGTAGCGCATCATCGCCTCCGCCAGCCCCATCACGCCGTAGGCCATCGTCTGGCGGCGGATGGGGGCGATGTCGGGCACGTCGATCAGAGAGGCGATGGCCCGGGCCAGCGATCGTTCGACGCTGGAGGTGAGGGCGGCCCACTCCGGATCCTGGCGATTGGCGCCGCTGAACAGGAGACGAAAGCCGTCGAGGTCGTCCTCCACGAACTCAGCGTAGGCCCGGATCCCGGCCTCGGCCCGCTCACGGGGTGAGCTGGTGTCGACTGCGGCCTGAATGACGGTCGACTCGAGGCGGGCGCCGACGTCCTCCAAGACGTTGCGGTAGAGGTCGCGCTTGGATCGGTAGTGCTGGTAGAGCACGGGCTTGGTCACACCGGCTGCGGTTGCGATCTCGCTCATCGTCGTTTCGTGGTAACCGTTCTTGGCCAGCACCTGCCTGGCCACCGCCAGCAGCTGGCGTTTGCGTTCCGGTCCCGGGAGCCGCCCGCTCACCAGTCGCCTTCCCGGTCGGCACGGTCCGCCGCCTTCACCGCGTACTTGATGACCATGGCCGGCGCCAGAACAAGCGATCCAACGATCAGGCACACCGTGGTGGCGGTGGCCAGCGTCGACGCGAACCGGGTGAACAGGGCCCAGAAGAAGAGGACCACGGCGATGGCGAACAGCGTGTAGCCGACTCGCGTGGCCAACGACACCAGCCGTGCGACGCGGGCCCGCTTCTCCAGAATCGGATCGTCGGTGGCCGGGCTGAGCATCGCACTGGTTCCTTGGTGGGTCAGTTTCTCGGGCTTGGGTTTCGTGCCGGAGTTTCAGCCCTCGATAGCCGAAACTCGAGGCGATGGGCTCCGGCCCATCGCACTAGGATACCGCCCGTCGGCGGTCGCCGGCCGGGAGCCACCGGGAGCAAACGATGACCAGCAACGAACCATCGAGCCGTCTCGCCGATCCCGGGTTGGTCGAATCGGTGGCGGCCATGATGAACAGAGCGTGGACCGAACCGGGATTCTGCGTACCGAACGGCGAAGTCTACCCCCACCAGTGGCTGTGGGACTCGTGCTTTCATTCGGTGGTCTGGGCGACGCTCGACCCTTCGAGGGCGCGGACCGAGGTGGCCAACGCTCTGGCCAACATCGGCGCGACGGGCTTCGTTCCCCATATGACCTATTGGACCGACCCGGATGCTCACGCTGAGCTGTGGGCTCGGGCAAAGACGTCGTCGATCACCCAGCCGCCGATGTGGGGCCTGGCACTGAGCGAGATCGCGGCCCATGGCGAAACGCTCGACGACGCTCTGTTGGATCAAGCGGCCCGCGGCCTGATTCACCTTCTGGAGAATCGGCCCCGCAGCTCTGGTGGGCTGGTTTCGGTTCTACATCCCTGGGAGACCGGCTGCGACGACAGCGCCCGGTGGGACGGCTGGTCGACGACCCCGTTCTCCTCGCCGCCGTTCGATCGGGCGGGTTGGAAGACCGACAAGGTCCGCCTCGTCGGGTCGCTCGTGTTCGACGACAACGGTGCGCCGATCGACAACCGCCACTTCGCCATCGGCTCGGTCGGGTTCTCTTCGCTCGTTGCCTGGAACTGCGAGCTGCTGGCGCCTCTGGTGGCTCTGGCCGCCGACCCGGAGGTGGCGGCCCGGGCCCGCGGGCTTCTGGCCGGACGGGACGAGCTGACCGCCGCGGTGCAGGCCCGGTGGGACGACGACCGGACGACCTGGTGGGACGAACCACTTCGAGGTGGTGCCCGGCCCTCGTGCGGGGCCCGCACCCTCGATTCGATGCTTGCGCTGCTGGTCGATCCCCGTCCGGACATGTTCGACCAGCTCGTCGAACCAGAAGCGTTCGGTGCTCCGTTCGGGCCCAGAGGCGTTCACCGGGCCGAGGCCACCTACGAGCCGGACCAGTACTGGCGGGGGCCGGCGTGGCCCCAACTCACCTATGTGCTGTGGCGGGCTGCGCAAAAGGGAGCTCGCAACG
>JAOTVU010000210.1 GCA_029863385.1 Acidimicrobiia bacterium | reverse complement strand
GGGCTCGTCGGCGGTGAGCGGGGCCGCGATGAGATCGTGCCCCTTCTCGATGGGCATGGCCACCAGCTCCCACTCGGCGTCGTCGTCGACCGGGAGCGAAAAGATCGCGTCCGAGTCGACAAGATAGAGCCGATACCCGAACTCGCCGAGGAGTCGCCCGCCCACGTCATGGCTCGACAGCTCCCCCGACCCGAGATCGACCCGGAGGAGACGGCCGGAGTGCTGGGCGAACAGGTGATATCGGGTCAGGGCCGGGTCGAGACCGGAGACGTCGACAGTGGTCGGATCAGGATCGGTCGCCGTGGTCGTCGATGCGCTGTCGTCAGCCTGGTCCTCGGCGGGGGCCGTGACGTCGGCGCCGGCCGGCCCGGTTGGAGTGGACGACATCACCGCATCGAGGTCTCCGGCGAGCCCTTGGACCCGGGTGGTCGGAGCCCGGAACAGGCTCCAGGTGACGATCGCCAGAAGGGCCGCACCGACGACCACGGGCAGCGGGTGCTTGACGCCACGTCTGACCCCCGGAACTCGAACGGCGCTGTCGTCGGCATCGGTCGCCGACGTGAGCCAGTGCGACTTCTCACCGGTCCGGGTGAGAACCTCGGCTCCGATTGCTTTGGGGGAAACCAGTGGCAGCCCGCACTCCGAGCAGAACCGAGCCGTCGACTCCGACTCATGGCCGCAGCTGGTGCACGAGGTCACAGTACTTCAACAGTACTCGCCGACCGCCAATTCCCTTCTACGGGCGTCAGGCGACACCGACTGGCAACCCCGCTGCGAAGGTGCGGTGGAGGGCCGGGCGGGATCAGACCTTTTCGAGCGGAGCCCAGGCCAGCAGCAGCGTCTTCTGGCCGACGGAGGCGAAGTTGACCACGACCTCGGCCTTGTCGCCCACACCGTCGACGCCGAGAATCACGCCCTCGCCCCACTTCTTGTGGAGCACATCGTCGCCGATCTTGAAATCGGCGTCACCGGCGCCCGACGGCTGCGGGCCTCTCGGCTTCAACGCCGTGTCGACCAGCCGGTTGCGGCCGGCGAACGACGACGCCGTACCTCCCCCACCGGCCCGACTGCCGCTACGGCCGAACACCGACTTGGCCCGGCTCCGGGAGTCACGGCTGCCGGGGGCGTCGGCGAGCAGATCGGAGGGGATCTCGTCGAGGAACCGACTGGGCGGGTTGTAACCGGTCTGGCCGAACAGCAGGCGGGACCAGGCGTTGGTGAGGTAGAGGCGTTTCTGGGCCCGGGTGATGCCCACGTAGGCGAGGCGCCGCTCCTCCTCCATCTCGTCGGGATCGGTGAGGGAGCGCATGTGGGGGAAGATCCCGTCCTCCAGCCCGATGATCACCACCACCGGGAACTCGAGACCCTTGGCCGCGTGCAGCGTCATCAACACGACGGCCGAGTCGTCTTCGGAGATCTCGTCGGTGTCGGTGACGAGGCTGACCTGCTCGAGGAACTCGTCGATCTCGTCGAACTGCTGGGCGGTCCCGATCAGCTCCTGGAGGTTCTCGAGCCGACCCTCGGCCTCGATCGAGTTGTCGTCCTCCAGCTCGGCCACATACCCGGTGTCGCGCAGGATCGCCTCCAGCGCGGCGGCCGGGCCCGCGGCCAGTTCGGAGGTGAACGAGTCGAGCAGCGACAGGAACGAAGCGATGCCCTTGAGCGACCGGCCGCCCACGCCGGCCTCGTCGGCCCGCCGGAGGGCGTCGATGAAGGTCATGGCGTTGGTGCGGGCGAACGATTCGATCTTGCCGACGGTGGTGTCGCCGATTCCCCGCTTGGGCACGTTGATGATGCGCTTGATCGACACCTCGTCGGCGGGGTTGGAGGCCGCCTTCAGATAGGCGACGGCGTCCTTGATCTCCCGGCGATCGTAGAACCGGGTGCCGCCGACGACCTTGTAGGGGATGCCGACCCGCATGAAGTAGTCCTCGATGACGCGGGACTGGGCGTTGGTGCGGTAGAAGACCGCCATCTCGCCCCACCGGAAGTCGCCGGTGTCGTGCAACTGGGCCAGCTCGCCGGCCACGAACTGGATCTCGTCGACCTCGTCGTCGGCGTGGTAGCGGATGATCCGGTCGCCGCCGCTCTGGTCGGTCCACAGGTTCTTCGGCTTTCGGCCGAAGTTGTTGGCGATCACCGAATTGGCGGCATCCAGGATGGTCTGGGTCGAGCGGTAGTTCTGCTCCAGCAGTACCACGGTGGTTTCGGGGAAGGCGTGCTCGAACTCGATGATGTTGCGGATGTCCGCCCCTCGGAAGCGGTAGACCGATTGGTCGGAGTCGCCGACCACGGTGACGTTGCCGTGGGCCGAGGCCAGCTTCACCACCAACTCGTTCTGCACACCATTGGTGTCCTGGTACTCGTCGACCAGGATGTGTTGGAACCGGCGCTGATAGTAGGCGAGCGTCTCCGGGGCCTGGCGGAACAGCTTGACCGAGTTCAGCAGCAGGTCGTCGAAATCCATGGCCGACGCCTGTTGCAGCCGCTTCTGATACTCGACGTAGATGTCGGCCGCCCGCTTCTCCATACCGGGGCGCTCGCGCACGTCGGCGCGGGCCTGAAAGGCGGCGGCGTCGAAGCCGTCGTTCTTGGCCGACGAGATGATGGCGTGCACGGCCCGGGGTTGATAGCGCTTCGGGTCGAGACCCAGGTCGCGGATGACATAACCGGTCAGGCGGACGGCGTCGGCCTGGTCGTAGATGGTGAAGTTGGAGGGGAACCCGATGATGTCGGCCTCCCGGCGAAGAATGCGAACGCAGGCCGAGTGGAAGGTCGACACCCACATCTTCTCGGCGACGGGACCGACCAGCGCACTCACCCGGTACTTCATCTCGTCGGCCGCTTTGTTCGTGAAGGTGATGGCCAGGATCTCGAACGGCGAGGCACCCTCGTCGATCAGCCAGGCGATCCTCCTGGTGAGGACCCGCGTCTTGCCCGACCCGGCTCCGGCCACCACCAGCAGTGGGCCTCCGCTGTGGGTCACGGCATCGTGCTGGGCCGGATTGAGGCCTTCGAGAATGATGGGGGCAGTCGTCGTCATGGCAGTTCAACCCTACCCCAGGCCGAAGCCCTCCCAAGCGGTCCTCCGGACACGGTTGCGGCCGGAATCGCCACCTCGGGTCCGTCGCCTGCGATCAAGCCACGGCCAGGAAGATCAACTGCGACAACAGGCGACAACGGCGTCGGCATTCGACCCGCCCTACCTCAGCCCGATTCCTCGCAACGCCCGTCCCAACCCGTCTTCGTAGAGTTCGTCGAGGCGTCGGGCCTCGGCCGGACCCATGCCGACGAGCTCGAGCATGACGTAGCCGTGGACCGTGGCGTAGAGATGGTAGGCGGCGGCCAGCGGATCGCTGTCCCCGTCGGCCGTCGAGCGTGCGGCGACGGCGTCGACCAGCGACTGGAAGGATTGAGCGGCTCGTTCGGCCGCTCGCTCGCTCGGCTCGAAGTCCGGCACGGCTCGCCCGAACATCACGAGGTAGTGGATCGGGTTGGCCCGCGCCCACCGACGGTAGGCCCGCCCCGCCGAGGCGAGATCGCCCGACCGGTAGTGAGGGGTGAGGGCGTCGTCGAAGGACTCGAAGCCGTTGAGGAAGATGGCCTCGACCAGCCCGTGTTTGCCCCCGAAATACGTGTAGATCCCGGTGGTCGAGCAGCCGGCCCGCTCGGTGATGTTGCGGACCGTGAGTGCAGCCGCACCCTCGTGTTGCAGGACGCCAAGCGCGGCGTCCAGCAGCCTCTGTCGCATGTCATTGGATGACACGGCGCGGGGTGACACAGCAGGGGGTGACACAGCGGGGGTTGACCTGACCACCATCTGTAACTAAGTTATGTGAATACTTAGTTACAGCAACCACCCAGCGAGTCACGGAGCCGTGCCATGACCACAACCGACGTCAACGTCTACCTCACCGGGAATTACGCCCCTGTCACCGAGGAGGTCACCGCGTTCGACCTGACGGTCGTCGGCGAACTGCCCGCCGAGCTCAACGGCCGGTACCTGCGCAACGGACCGAACCCCGCCGGCGACGTCGACGTGCGGTCGCGCCACGCCACCCATCACTGGTTCACCGGAGACGGCATGGTCCACGGCATCCGGCTTCGAGAGGGCCGGGCCGAGTGGTACCGCAACCGGTATGTCGGCTCGACCAGGCTCAGCCGTCTCCGGGGCGAGCCCGACATCGACGGCCCCAACTGGAGCGGAACCGGGTTGGGGCCGAACACCAACGTCGGCGGCTTCGCCGGTCGAACCTGGGCCATGATGGAGGCCGGTGCCACGCCCGTCGAGTTGACCTATGAGCTGGAGACCATCGGCCGCAACGACTTCGACGGCACCCTCCCCGGCGCCTTCACCGCCCACCCCAAGTACGACCCGGACTCGGGGGAGATGCACGCCATGGTCTATGCCTGGGGCCAGTGGTTGGACCACGTCCAGTACGTCGTCGTCGGCCCCGAGGGGCGGGTGAGCCGCACGGTCGACATTCCGCTTCCCGGCATGACCATGCTGCACGACATGGCGCTCACCGAGCGCTTCGCCGTGGTGTTCGATCAGCCCTGCACGGTCGACGTCGACCTCGCCTTCGCAGGCCGATTCCCGTTCCGCTGGAATCCCGACCACGGCAACCGGGTCGGGCTGCTGCCCCGGGATGGCGGCGCCGGCGACATTTCCTGGATCGACGTGCCGATCGGCTACTCCTTCCACCCGATGAACTCATACGACACCTCCGATGGCGGAGTCGTCATCGACCTCTGCGTGTTCGACAGGATGTTCGACGCCGACATCCTCGGTCCGTTCGAAAACCTCCCCCGCCTCGAGCGGTGGGAGCTCGACCCCGACCGGCGGACGTCGTCGGTCACGGTCATCGACGAGACCGCCAACGAGTTCCCCCGGGCACGGGGCTCGCTGTCGACCAAGCCGTACCGGTACGGCTACTGCGTCGGCGTGTCCAACGAACCGGGCGAGCGGTGGACGACGATCAAACACGACCTGGAGACCGGCCAACGCCACGAGTTCGATCACGGCCCCGGACGAGCCGCCGGCGAGGCCGTGTTCGTGGCCAGTGACGGCGGCGAGTCGGAGGACGACGGTTGGTTGTTGACCTTCGTCCACGATCAGAACGAGGGGTCGGCCGAATTCGTCGTGCTCGATGCCCGGGACCTCAACCGGGGCTACATCGCCCGGGTCCCACTCCCCCAGCGGGTGCCGTTCGGCTTCCACGGCAACTGGGTCAGCGACCGTTCCGTCGCCGCGTGAGCCGCCATGCGGCTCACCCCGAGTTTCGCAGCCGTTCGTGCAGCTTCTCGCGTAGCTCGTCGGGTTCGACCTCGTTCCAGGTCCGTCGTCGACGGGCGACAACGACACCGGTGGCGGTGGCGACTCCGGCCAAACCAGCCAGACCAAGCAGCTTCCAGGCGTTCACCTGACCTATGGTAGGCGTCAGATGGCACAGACTCTTCCTTCTTCACTTTCGCTGGCCGATGCGGCGGCGACAACCGGCACCGGAGACATCTGGCTCTTCCGTGGTCACAGCCCCGCCGATCGTGTGATCAGAGTCGCCACCAACAGTCCCGTCAACCACGTCGGCATGGCGGTGGCCATCGACGACCTCCCACCGTTGCTCTGGCACGGTGAGCTCGGCCGCTCCCTGCCCGACGTCTGGACCGGTACCCGCAAACGCGGGCCACAGCTCCACCGTCTCGAGGATGCGGTGTCGAACTGGGTGCATCGCTACGGGCAGCGGGCCTGGCTTCGCCAGATCGACATCGAAGCCACCCGGGAAATGGAGGACGCCGCGCTGGCCTCGATCAACGAACTGATCGAGCGGCCGTTTCCCAAGGCCCTGTCCCTCGGCGTGCGCTGGGTCAAGGGCCGCTTCCGCCGATCGGTGTCGCTCGAGGACCTGTATTGCGCCGAGCAGGTCGCGCTCACCTATCAACGCATGGGTCTGCTCGATGATGATCGACCGGCCAACTGGTACGACCCGGGTCGATTCTGGAGCGGCGACCGCCTGCAGTTGAACGGGGCCGCCCTCGGGCCCGAAATCGAGATCGTCGACGTGCCCCCACGCCACCGAACCACGTGACTCCGACGACCCGTTTCCGGGTCGCCTGAGGCTCAACGTTCGGCGGAAGGTGAATGCAGGACGGGCCGGCCGGCCGATCAGGTGCCGTTTCGGCGACCGCCCGCCGTGCCGATCCAGTCGGCCGGCTTTGGCGTGTCGGTGGCCGCCGTCGGATCGAGCTCCCGGACGAGGCGCCAGGCCTCGTCGGCCCGGGTCCGGGCGTCGACATAGGTCCGCTGGGCCTGGCGCGCCGCCTCGGCGGCCGCCACAGCCTCGGGGTCGGGGACCCGTCCGGACTGGGCGTCCATGCGGGCCAGCTCGGCGGTGACCAGCAGGGTCGCCGCCTCCTGGCTGAGCTGCTCGGCCCGAGCCGACAGATCGGACGCCCGATCGTGGGCCGCGGCGACGGCGGCCAGGTCGGTGTCGTCGGGCTGAACGTCGAGTTCGAACGGCGTTGCGGCGTGGGCGAACACGCCGACACCCAGTTCGGGGAGCAGGGCTTCGAGCGGCCGATCGCCGGGCCCCAGCGGCTGGCCGTGACGAACCCGTACCGGTGCGAACACGAGATCGGCCGACCGGTTCAACCGGTTGAAATCCGATGGCGACGCCAGGCCGACGACCGTGGCCGGCAACCGGGCTTCGTGGATCAAGGTCGCGACCCGCTCACGGTCCGCCACGTCGTCACCTTCGACCAGCACCTCGATGGCGGCATCGCTCCACATGGAGGTCCTGGTGCACAACCAGGCCAACATCGTGAGCAGCTGGCCGGTGTGGTCGTCGGACCACCACACCCGAATGCTCAAACCCCTCCCCTGACCGGCGGCGTGGAAG
>JAOTVU010000062.1 GCA_029863385.1 Acidimicrobiia bacterium | reverse complement strand
GGGGTAAACGAGGGCCATCTCGGTAGGAGCCGGGGTGTTCGCGGGTAGATCCGAGCCATTCCGGGGTTCCGCCGCCACCCTGTGCCGGCTCCCTTTCGACGTCCCAACCCTGCGACCGGGGATCGTCAAGATCGTTGTCCTCTCACCCACAGCCTGTGTAAATCCTTGTGCACATTCGTACGGTTGTTTGGGCTCGGCCCCCTTCCGGTCGGCCCGTTCAGCGAAACATCACCGGCACCAGCGATCCCGGTGCAAATCCCCCGCGACGACCCTGTTTCACGTGAAACATCGCTCATGCAGCGCCCATCGGCTCCCGACTCAGTCGTCGGCAGATCGTTCACCCAGAAGCAGGCTGAAGATCCGTGAGAGATCGTCGATATCAGCGAAATCAACCACTATCCGGCCGCCTTTCGCCGTTTCCTCGACCCGAACACGAGTGTCGAGTCGGTCACCCAGGTGCTGCTCGACCTCCAGTGCACCCGTCGAGCGACTCGCCGACCCGGCACCGTTGGATGGCCGGCTGCCTCCGGTTGTCCGCTCGCTCCGCTCAGCGCCACCCGCCCCGCCCCGTCGAAGATCCGACCAGTTCTGCGCCATCTCCTCGGCCTGACGCACGCTCAACTGCTCGGCGACGATACGCGACGCGAAATCGGGCTGATCGAACGACGGCACCACCAGGACGGCTCGTGCGTGCCCGGCCGACAGTTCGCCGGCCACGACAAGTCGCTGCACGGAAACCGGCAGCTGGACCAACCGCAGCGTGTTGGCCACCGCGCTGCGGCTCTTGCCCACCCGCTGGGAAACCTGGGCCTGCGACAGCCCGAACTCGTCGATCAGCTGCTGGTAGGCGGCAGCCTCCTCCAGGGGATTGAGATCCGCCCGATGCAGGTTCTCGACGATCGCCTCTTCGAGCGAGCGGAGATCCGACACGTCACGCACGATGGCCGGCACCTTGGTCAGCCCCGCCCGTCGAGCGGCCCGCCACCGCCGCTCACCGGCCACGAGCTCGAACTCGATCGTCGCGTCGAGCCCGGTCGACGGGGCGGACAGGCGCCGAACCAGGATCGGCTGCAGCACCCCGAGCTCCCGAACCGATTCGGTCAGAGCCGCAAGTGACGTTTCGTCGAACCGACGTCGGGGCTGGAACTCATTGGGGCGGATGGCGTCGACAGGAATCTGCAGCAGGACACCGTCCGAGCTTCCCATGAAGCTCACAGGACGGTGTTGCGCGGACGCCGACACCGGACCGGCCGCCTCGCCCCGGGTCCCACTCGGCACTTCACCGACGCCCACGCTTTGCAGAACATATGTTCGATGCGCATCCGTGGCGGGAGCGAACCGACCGACGGGGGAGTGCGGGTCGGGAGTCGGCTCGGCCAGCAGGGCGTCGAGCGACGTCACGGCGGGCCCGTCTCGCCCGGCTTCGCCATCGGGCCCGTCGACCTCGGGACCGACGCCGAATGCATCGGCACCGGCGGTCAGATCGACGTCCACCGCTCGATCCTTGCCGGAACTCACAGCGGAGTCCGGGTCAGGATCCGTCGATCGAGCTCGGCGCCGCCGTCTGTCCGGAAACAACACCGGCCCTCCCAGCCGGTTCCCCGGCAACTTCCCTGGCCAGGTCGCGGTAGGCCTGCGCTCCCCGTGAGGCCGTGTCGAACACCGTGATCGGTTGGCCGAAGCTCGGCGCCTCCGACAGACGAACCGTGCGGGGGATCACCGTCTTGCAAACCAGATCGCCGAAGTGTTCCCGGACCTCGGCCGCCACCTGGGAGGCCAGGTTGGTGCGGGCGTCGAACATCACGAGCACGATGCTCGACAGATGGAGATCGGCGTTCAGATTTCGCTGCACGAGGTCGACGTTGCGGAGCAGCTGGCCGAGGCCCTCCAGGGCGTAGTATTCGCACTGGATCGGGACCAGCACCTCCGCCGCTGCGGCCAACGCATTGACCGTCAACAGGCCGAGGGACGGCGGGCAGTCGATCAGGATGAGATCGAAGTCGTCGGAGATCTTGGCGATCGCGTTCTTCAGCCGCATCTCCCGGCTGAACGCCGGGACCAGCTCGATCTCGGCGCCGGCGAGCTCCAGGTTGGCCGGGGCGAGAAAAAGGTTTCTGACCGCCACGGCCTCGATGGCGTCGTCGAGGGGCACGTCGCGAAGCAGCACATCGTACATCGACAGGTCCAGGGCACGAGGGTTGATGCCGAGCCCCGTGCTGGCGTTGCCCTGGGGGTCGAGGTCGATGATCAGCACTCGGTGACCCTGCTCGGCGGCGGCCGCTCCGAGATTGACCGTGGTGGTTGTTTTGCCGACGCCGCCCTTCTGGTTGGCGACCGCGATCAGCCGGGCACCGCCTCGTTCGGAGGCGTCGGGCTTCGAGCTGGTTTCGGTGGAACCGGTTCTGGTCAACAGCACTCCTTTAGGCCAACCCAACCGGAGGCTGGATCTTCGTTGGTTGCCGCTCCCGACAACCTCGGCTGCCACACGTTCAGGCGCGCAACTTCAAACCTACTACGAAGTGGCCGATCCTCCCTGTCTCCACCCCCGAATTGTCCCCCGAACGCCCCCAAGGCGGCGAGCACGCATGCGGGCGTTTGACCGCGGATCGTCGGCACACTCGGTGCCAAACGGGCCCGACGATCGTCGCGGCCGGGCTACTCGGTGCCGGCGTCGTTGCTCGACTGCCGCCGCTTCTTGATTACGGTGAGCACGAAGAACAGGATCGCCGCGGTCTCGTCGTCGAGTTGTCGGCCTTGATGGTCGGCGCTGAAGGTTCGAAGCCGGCGGGGCCTCGTGCCGAGTCGGTCGTAGGAGACTTGAAACGGCCCGATCGACTTGATCCGGCTACTCCAGGTCACGTACTCGATCGCAAACGGGCCGATGCCACGCGGTCGGCTCGATGTCCATGGTCGGTGATCCTAGTATGGCGCCGCCGGGCTTCGACAACGCTGCGACAAGGGTCTACGATCGTCCGTTGCGGGCCTGGCGAAAGTTCAGTGATCGACATGCGAAGAGTGAAAACCCTTTCCGTCCTGTTCGCCGCGCTGTTGATGGCGGTGGCGACCGTCAATCCAGCGTCGGCGAATCCGAAGCTACCCGACAAGGATGCGGTGGCCGTCGGCACCGGGGGAGCGGTGGCCACCGTCGACCCGGAGGCCACTGACGCCGGGCTGGCGGTGTTGCGAAGTGGCGGCAACGCCATCGACGCCGCGGTCGCTGCGGCCGCCGTGCTCGGTGTGACCGAGCCGTACTCGGCCGGCATCGGCGGCGGCGGGTTCATGGTGATCTATCTGGCCGACGAGGGACGGGTGGTCACGATCGACGGTCGGGAGGAGGCACCGAGCGACCCCGACTTCGACGCCGACGTGTTCCTCGAGGGCGGCGTGCCGATCCCGTTCTCCCCCGAACGGATCAGCAGCGGTCTGGCTGTGGGCGTACCGGGAACGTTCGCCACGTGGGTCGAGGCGCTGGAGCGCTACGGCACGATCCCGCTGGCCCAGGCACTCCAGCCGGGTCGGGTTGTCGCCCAGCGGGGCTTCGTCGTCGACCAGACGTTCGCCGATCAGACGGCCGGCAACCAATCGAGGTTCGAGGCGTTCACCTCCACCAGCGATCTGTTCCTCCCCGGCGGTGAGGTTCCAGCGGTCGGTTCGGTGTTCCGGAATCCTGATCTGGCCCGCACCTATCACCTCCTCCAGCGGGAGGGTCTGGCCGGGTTCTATTCCGGAGAGCTGGCAGCCGACATTGCGGCCACGGTGCAGAATCCGCCGACGGTCGACGAGCCGCCGTTCACCGTGCGACCCGGTCTGATGACCGAAGCCGACCTTGCCTCCTATCAGGTACTGAATCCGGACCCGACGTTCAACGAGTACCGCGGACTCGAGGTGTACGGCATGGGACCGCCGTCCTCCGGCGGAACCACCGTCGGTGAGGCGCTCAACATCCTGGAGGAGTTCGACCTGACCGGGCTGTCCGAGGTCGAGCGTCGGCACCTCCTCCTGGAGGCGACCGCCACTTCGTTCGCCGACCGGAACGCCTACCTGGGCGACAATCGTCCTCAGTACCACTACGTGCCGGTCGCCGGGTTGTTGTCGCAGGCCTTCGCCGCGGAGCGGGCCGCCACCATCGATCCGATGGTCGCCGCAGCCAAGCCCGTGCCGCCCGGCGATCCCTGCGATGAGGACGGGAGTCCGCTGTGTGTTCCCGATCCGGGTGCGGTGGCCGCGGCCGACGCGGGGGTGTCGACCACCCACCTCGTCACCGCCGACCAGTGGGGCAACGTCGTGTCCTACACCCTGACCATCGAAGCCACCGGAGGTAGCGGCATCGTGGTGCCCGGACGAGGGTTCCTGCTCAACAACGAGCTCACCGACTTCAACTCGACCGGCGACGGACCCAATCTCCCGGCGCCGGGCAAACGGCCCCGCTCGTCGATGAGTCCGACAATCGTGCTCGACGACGGCGAGCCGTTCATCGCGGTCGGCACCCCGGGTGGGTCGACCATCATCACCACGGTGGCCGAGATCCTCGTCAACCGACTCGACGGGGGCATGGACCTGGCCGCCGCTTTGGCCGCACCGCGGGCCACGCAGCGCAACACATCGACCGTGCCGGCCGAGGCCGACTTCCGGGCGGCGTTCGGAGCCCAGCTCGAAGCGCTCGGCCACGTGTTCAGCGACACCGCTGAGATCGGTGCGGCCACCGGTTTGGAGTTCCTCGACGACGGCACCATCCAGGCGGTGGCCGAACCGACCCGCCGGGGTGGGGGATCGGCCGGGGTGCTCCGCCCGAATTAGGCCACGACGCCTTGTGCGCGTACCCGGGTCGCCGCCGACACCGTCGCCGACGGCGTCGGGTACGCGCACAACGACAGAGCGGGGGACGGGTCAGTGGACCGGGTCAGTGGACCGCGCCACGGCGGCAGCGGTCAGAACAGTGGGCTGCGCTGCTGCGATTTGATTCGGCGGGGGTAACGGTCGTCGACGTCGCCGTCGCGTCGGAGCACGACGACCCCGACGGAGATGTCGGGTTCATGGACCAGACCGACGGAGGCCAGCGGTTCGGCCGGCCACACTCGCTGCTCGGGTGGCTCGCTGATCACCAGTCGACCGCCCGGCCGGAGCAGCGGAGCGCCGCATTCGACGGTCTGGGCGGGTGGGCCGAAACTCCGGGCCACCACCGCGTCGAACCCGAATCGGGCTCGCTCCTCGTGGCCGATCTCCTCGGCCCGCCCGCACCACACGTCGACCCGGTCGACAAGCCCGAGTAGCCCGGCGGCCCAGATCAGGAACGCGCATCGCTTCCGGATGGCGTCGAGAAGCACGGCCTCATACGACGGCCGGATCATCAGGATCGGTAGCGACGGTAGACCACCTCCGGCACCCAGGTCGACGAAGCGCAAACCCGTGGGTGCACGCTCCGGTCGGTGGTCACCGGCCGTCCCGGCGGCAAGGCCGTCGAGCGGTGGAAGAAACCGATGGGCGTGATCGATGTGGTCGGAGACAGGACCCGGTCCGAGGAACCCGAGGCGTTTCGACTCCTCGAGGACCTCGACCAGCCCCTCGCTCCGCGACAGTACTACTCCTCCTCGGAGCTCTTGCTCGATCCCCCGGACACGGGGATGACCACGACCTTGCGCCGGGGTTCGGTGCCGACCGATCGGGTCTCGACGCGCTTGTCGTCGACCAGCGCATCGTGGACCGATTTACGATCGGCCGGTGACATCGGTTCGAGGGCGACCTCGATGCCGTTGTCGACGGCCTTGTCGGCCGCCTTGCGAGCGAAGTCGCCGAGGGCGGCGGCCCGCTGCTTGCGGTAGCCGCCGACGTCGACCCGAATGCGGATGCTGCTCGGCGCGGCCCGCTGGGAAGACACGCGGGCCAGCTCCTGGATGGCGTCCAGGGTGCGGCCCTTCGGGCCGACCATGAGCCCGTGCTGCCCCTGCACCGTGGCCACCATCACGTCGGCTTCGGAGGTGTCGATGTCGACGTCGCCCTCCAGTCCAAACGCCTCGGTGAGTCCACCGAGGAATGACCGTAGATGTTCTGCAACCTCTTCCACCGGTGTCTCCTCTTGTTTGTTGTCGGCAGTATTCCTGTCGTGCTTCGGGCTGCGGCGGTTGTTGCCGCCGTTGTCATCGCCGGCCGACCCGGAACCGGAGCCCGATCCTTTGGAACTTTGACGGCGACGACGGGACGAGCCTCCCTCACCGGATCCGCCTCGGCCGTCACCCGAGCGGTCCTGCGATCTCGCCGTCGAATCCGACCGCGAGCTCGACCGGGAATCCGCTCCCGCCTCGGCCTTCACGTCCTCGACCGCCTTGTTCGATGTGGCGTCGCTGCTCTTGTCGGAAGTCCGTGAGTCCGTTGAACCGCCACGTTTGCCCTGATCGCTGCGACGACCGCCACCGCCTGAGCTCGAGCCGGTGCCCGAGCCGGAGTCCGATCCGCCGCGATTGCCGTTGCTGTTCGACGAGCGACCACCGCGCTCGTTCGCCCGGCCTCGACGGCCGCGCTCACCGCGGGACTTGTTGTCGCTTCGACCGCGGCGGTTGCGACCGCGTTCGGTTTTGGGGCGAATCGCCTTCGGCTTCACCCGGGCCTCAACCCGGGCCGTGCCCCGTACCCGTCCGAACAAACCCTTGCTGGGCTCCTCCAGCACGACGATCTCCGCCTCGGACTCGTCGACCCCTAGATTGTCGAGGGCGAGATCGATGGCCTCCGGAAGTGTTTTGGCCGTTGTCGTGACCCATTCCACGTTGTCAATACCTCTTCATTACTCGTGCTGTCGTCGGAGTGAACGCCGATCTGACCGGCGCCGGTACCTCGTTCCTCCGACCCACGGGCTCGGCCCGGGCGGAGGACGGATCTACCGCTTTCGTCTGCTCCTCTTCGACGACGCTGGTTTGGTGCCCTTGGGTGTCACACGGCTCGAAGCCGCCGACGATCCCGATGAACCCGATCCGGACGCAGCCGATCGGCGGGCTTGGATCTTTGCTTTCTGGGCTCGACGTTCGGCCCAGCGTTTCTCCCGGTCGGTGACGGTCGAACCGCCGGATCCGTCACCGTTCTGGAGGGCCATGGCGTCGCTCGAACCGCCGGCGGCGGCCGACGAGGCATCAGCGCCGTTGGCCGAACCGCCCCCTTTGCCCCCGCCTTTGCCGGAACCCGACTTGCCCGAACCGGCTTTGCCTGACCCCGATTTGCCGCCCCTACCCTCCGCCGAGGATGCGGCTCGGTCCGACTCGTCGTCGACCTCGTCGTCCTCGTCGGACTTCTTCCTTTCGGCTTGTTCCTTCAGCATCTGCGCACCGGGGGCGTCACCGGTGTAGAGCGACCGGGTGATGTAGGACTGCTGGCCGATTCGGAACAGGTTGGAGGTGGCCCAGTAGAGGACCAGACCGGCGGGAAACACGAAGCTCCAGGCACCTGACATCAGCGGCAGGATCTTCAGCAGCTGCTGCTGGGTCTGCTGCTGCGGGGTCAGCGTCTCGTTGGGGTTGCGGCGAGCCGAGATCTGCTTCTGCTGGTAGTAGCTGGTGCCGACGACGAAAACGATCAGCACCAGGTAGGGGAGCGAGGTGACGAAGTCGGCCTGCACCACATCCCAGGCGCTGTCCGCCAGGTCGAACGGACCGAAGTCCATCGACGTGCGCCCGTCGGTGAGGTCGACGTACATCTGGGAGTCTTGGCTGAGATACTGCGGATCGAATGATCGGGGATCGATCTCGGTGGCCCGTCCGGTGATCTCCCGGGCGTGGTTGGCCACGGAGTAGAACGGCTTGTCGGACACCCGTCGGGCCAACCCGCGCAGCACGTTGAACAGCACCAGGAAGACGGGGAGCTGGGCCAGCATGGGCAGGCAGCCGCCGACCGGGTTGACGCCCTCGGACTGGTAGAGGGCCATCATCTCGGCGTTGAGTTGCTGCTTGTCGTCCTTGTATTTCTTCTGCAGCTCCCGCAGCTTCGGCTGGAGCTGGGTCATCTTGATGGTGGACTTGGTGGCCTTGAGGGTGAGCGGCATCAGCACGATCATCACCGTCAGGGTCAACAGGATGATGGCGACGCCGAACGAGCCGCCGACCACCGGCAGCTCGTAGAACACGCCGAGGAGCCGGGCAACCGATCCGAGGCTGGCGTCAATCAGGGTTTCGAACATCTGGTCTTCCTAATTCTCAGGCACGGGATCGAGGCCGTGGGAGCCGAGCGGGTGACAGCGGCCGAGGCGACGAATCGCCAGCCAGGTGCCTTTTGCGGGGCCGAAGCGTTCGATTGCTTCGACGGCGTATTCCGAGCAGGTCGGCAGGTACCGACAGCGGGGCCTGCGAACGGGGGCGGTGTACTGGTAGACGCGGATGGCACCGAGCAGCGCGCGTTTCACGAGCGAGGTCATGGGGTCGACTCCCGTGACCTGCCGGCCGCGGCTGTGGTGAGTCGAGCCAAACAGGCACTGACGTCTTTGACGAGCTGGGAGAACGGAGCGGTGAGCAGATTGCGGTGGCCCGACAACAGAAACGCTCCGTCGAGGCGGAGCGTCGGGTCGGTGGTGTTCGTATAGGTGGCCCACGAGTGGGTGAAGGCGTCGCGCAGTCGACGCCGGGCCCGGTTGCGTTCGACCGCTGTGCCGAACCTCCGCCCGAGCGCGTAGGCGACCTGCGGCGTCGATTCCAGGGGGTGATCGGCGGCCGCAGTGTCGAGATAGGTGAGGCGAACGGCTCCGTGTGACACTCGGTGACCTCGGTCCCGCAGTTCAGCGAAGGTTCGCCGACGGCGGATCGAAGTGATCACGCACTCAGACGCTTACGCCCCTTGGCCCGACGGGACTTGAGCACGGCGCGGCCGCCGGCGGTGGCTTTCCGGGCGCGGAAGCCGTGCTTGCGGGCCCGCTGCAGGTTGTTGGGTTGAAAGGTGCGCTTTGACACGGAATCTCTTCTCCAGCATCTTCGACGGTCCCAGCCTCGACCCTTCCCGTGGGAGCGATGCTGTGGGCGGCGCTCTGGCGTTCGTCGCTCGGTGCGGCGTGGTGAGCGATCGGCCACGGTGGCGAGCGGGGGGCTCGTCGGATTCTCGAACGTGCGGTACACGGTGCTCCGGTACCGACGCAGTACTCGTCCGACGCAGCTACGTTCTTCCCGTTTAAGGCGGTCTGCCAGGCGAGCAGTCACCAAGCGCGTCGAAGTCCTTCTCAGGCTACGGCTAACGGTGCCTGGACCCAACTTTGGCCGACGTGGACGCCCCCACATCGGTTCTGGGGTTCCTGGACCCCGATTCCGGGGCCGGGGAGCCCCAGAAAGCCGACCTGGTCCGATTGTTGCCGGTGAACCGGACCAATCGGCTCAAGCAAGAGCGACTCGGGCCGACCGGAACGGCGATGCATGGACCGCGCTCTTCTCCTTCCCTTGTTCACATGCTGGGTCGGACGATTCTTCTGTTGCTGATCGTCTGGACCACGTTGGTCGCAATGCCGACATCGGCCTCGGCGGCCGTGGCGTCGCCGGCTGCGCCGCCCGTGTCGGCCGGGGTGCGGGACTCGATCACCCGGTTGTATCTCGCGGTGTTCGACCGGGACCCCGATCCGGCCGGTCGCAACTACTGGGTCAACCAGTACGTCAACGGTGTCGGTCTGCCCCGGATCGCCGAGGCGTTCATGGCGTCGAACGAATGGCAGCGCCGGATCGGCGATGTCGACGACGCGGCCTTCATCACCCTCCTCTATAACAATGTGCTCGAACGCGACCCCGACCCTGGGGGCCGACGCTACTGGGTCGACCGGGCCGCCAACGGATTCACCCGAACCGACCTGGTGCTGTCGTTCTCCGAGAGTGGGGAATTCGTGCGCCGCACCGGAACCGCCACACCGGCCCCACCGCCGTTCCGACCTCTACCGCCCGACTCCGGTAGCGGTCGCCGGATCGTGTACGACAACTCGGCGCAACGGGTCTGGATCGTGGAGGCCTCGGGAATCATCCGCGACTCCTACCTCGTGTCGGGCCGTCGAGGCGTGCCCAACCCCGGTGTGTACCAGGTGTACTCGAAGTCACCCAAAGCCTGGGCCGGCCACGATGGCATCACCATGAACCACATGGTGCGGTTCGCCCGGGGCCGCAACCTGGCCATCGGCTTTCACAGCATTCCCCGCTACGGCAGTGGCCGACCGATGCAGACCGAGGCTCAACTCGGCACCTTCCGGTCGGCCGGTTGCGTCCGCCAATCCGAGCACCACGCCGCCGCGCTGTTCGGCTGGGCCCGCATCGGCGACACGGTGGTCGTCGTCCCCTGACGATCGCAGGGCCCGGCGAGGGCCGTCGAACCGCTTCGCGATGGCGTCAGAGGTCGTCTCCGTCCTCCACGAGGCTCTGATCCCACTCGGTTTCCTCGGTCAACCGGATGTGATTACCCGAGGGATCCCGGAAGCTGGCGTCGAGTCCATACGGCTGGCGGGTCGGCAGATCGACGAATTCCACACCCTTGGCCGAGAGGTCCTCGTAGGTCGCCTGACAGTCGTCGGTCGTGAGGAAGAGCGTGCCGGCCATACCTTTGGCCACCAGATCGGCCAGGTGCTTGGCGCTGTCTTCGTCGAGCATGGGCGCCCCAGGAATCGGCATGAGGACCACGGCGACGTCCGGCTGCTCCGGCGGTCCGACCGACAGCCATCGGAAGTTCCACTCGGCGACGGTGACGTCGCTGCGGACCTCCCAGCCCAGCTTGTTGGTGTAGAAGTCGAGCGATTCGTCCTGATCGTCGACCCAGAGGTGTGCGTTCGCAATTCGTGTCGTCGTTCGTGTCATGGTCGCATCCTACGATTCCGCTGCGGACCCGTCTTCTCGAAACGTGCGGGATCCGGGCCGGCCGTAGGCCATGGCCACACACCGGGGAATGGCGATGATCTGCTCGGGTGTCGGGCCGCGGCGACGGTACTCGGTTGGGGTCATCCCGTGGATCTGGCCGAAGCTGGTCGTGAACGAGCCGACGCTGCCCAGCCCGACGGCGTGACAGACCTTTGCGATCGACCAGTCGGTTCTCCACAGCAGCGCGGCCGCCCGCTCCAGGCGCCGGGTCAGGAGATATTGGTGTGGCGATTCACCGAAGGCCTTGCGGAACTCGCGGCTGAAGTGGGCGGGGGAGAGCGCCGCCGCCTCGGCCATGTCGGCCACGGTCAGCGGCAGATCGAAGTTCCGGTCGGCCAGGTCCTTGGCCCGGAGCAGGTGACGGGACGGGTGCCGGTTCATGACGGCGTCAGATGGTGTGAACGGACGACCGACTTCAGTCGTCGCCGGCGGAGTCGTCCGGCTCGTCGATCACGTGCATGGCCGCTTCCTCGGCGGTTGGCCCGGCATCGGGATCGCTCTCACCGGTGGTGGCCACGGACTGGGCCTCGTGGTCAACGGTGTCGCCGGGCACCGACGGATCGCCGCTGTCGGGGTCCATGAGCCCGAGAGCCTTCTCGTCGGCGCCGGCCTCGTGCTCGCTGGCCGCCTCCCTGGCGACCCGGGTGACGAGGTTGTCCTGGCCGGTCTCGCTGTTGAGGAGCGCTGGGTCCTCGGCACCCCAGGATTTCTCGGGCGGAAAGTCCTTGTCGATGCCGGGCAGGCCTTCGTCGTCGAATTGGTTGGCGTTCATGCTGTCGGACTGATCTGATGGGGTATTCATGGTTACGACTCTACCGGGCGTCGGTGGGCCGCTTTGCCGTGGCCCGGGTTCGGCCGTGATCGATACTCTGAGCGCTGCGACAACTCCGGATTTTCGGCGCTCGACAACCGAAACCAGGTCGCTTGCGGCCGGCGAGGGGCTCGGTTCCGTCGCACCTAGACTGGAGGGCTTTGAAGGGGGAACCCATGTCCGACAATCCCTACGGCGACACCGAACCCGAGTCGGGATCAGAGCGCGACGATGACGACGAGGCGGCACCGGTTCCACCGCCGCCTCCCTCGGGCACGCCGATGCCACCACCGGGTTCGGCTCCGCCGTCCGGTTACGGTTCGTCGCCGGCAACGCCGCCGCCCACCTACACGCCACCGACTTACACGCCACCGACCTACACACCGGCCGATCAGCTTCCGCCAGGTCCGGCCCCGGGTCCCGGTCACGGTTCGTCGCCGGCAACGCCGCCGACCACCTACACACCGCCGACCACCTACACACCGCCGACCTACACGCCCACCTACACTCCGGCCGGTGCTCCACCACCCGGTTATCTGAGCGCGCCACCTCCGGGGGCGGCGCCGCCGCCTCCTCCGGGGACCGTGCCACCCCCACCCGGTTCACCGGAGGCACAGCCTCCCATCGCCGCGCCCGCCGGTAGGGGAGGCGGCATGAGCACGCTGGGTAAGGTACTGCTCGGGGTCGGTGCACTGGTCGTGGTTCTTCTCGTCGTGGCCGCCGCCCTCGCTGCCATACTGGCCGAAAGCGCAACCGTCGCCGCAGGCTCGATCGAGCGTGGCGAATGCTTCGCGGATTTCACCCAGTTCGAAACCGACGCCACCGGTACCGGCGAGGTCACGTCGGTCGACCGCATCGACTGCGCCGAGGCGCACGCGCTGGAGGCCTACTACGTCGGGCCGGCCTACGAAAGCTACGACTTCTACCCGGGTGTCGAGGAGATCGACGACGTCGCCATCACGTCGTGCCGTCAGCGGTTCGAGCGGTTCGTCGACTTCGACTGGGAGTTCTCCGAGCTCGATTTCTGGTGGCTCACCCCCACACCCTCCGGATGGGATCAGGGCGACCGCGAACTCGTCTGCCTCGTCGGCGATTTCGACAAGGAACTGGTGGTCGGCACGCTGGAGAACGCCGGTCGCTGACGGCCGATCGCCGGCCGCTGACCGACGGTCGGGCCGCTCTGGACCTTCCGCCTTTTCCACAGCACGGGGTGGGCACGACGGTCTACGCCTGCTAGCGTTCTCTATCCACAGCTAGGAATAGTGGAGTGGGGCAGACGGGCGAGGCAAACGTGCACCCCTTGGTCTGAATCTGGCCGAGAATTTTGAACCAGAGACGGAACTCGGGTGAACTTACCAATAGCTCCGATAAGAGCCTAAATTACAGGGATGGCATTTGCCAGCCTTTCCTCGAAGTTTTCCTCTGGCCACCTCCGTCCGCGCTGTGGATAAGCATGTGGACAGTGGGGAGAATCGCCGCACATGGACAGGATTTGCATGGTTCGGAGGGAGCGGCAACGGACTCGAGCATGCGGCGACGGCGGCCCCAACGCGCACTTTTCCACGAGATATCCACAGGTTGTGTGTGACGCATACAGCAACTCGAACGATGCCGCCGTCTTCTTGATCTCTCCACCAGGACCCTGCCGATGACCGCCGCCCAAGAACTCTGGACGTCCGCGTCCGAACTCCTTCGTAGCCAGGTCTCCGAGGGCGTGTGGCAAAGCACGTTTGCCCAGCTCAGCCCGGTGGAGCTCACCTCCGATCGCCTGGTTCTCGGCATGCCGAACGGGATCATCCGCGACAAGCTCGACGGTCGCTACCGGCCGCTGGTGGAGGACGCCCTCACCGAGGCGGCCGGACACGATGTCGGCGTCGACTTTCAATTGACCGTGCCGACTCTGTTCGACGAAAGTGCCCGGGCCGACGACGTCCGCAACGGTGTTGACGGCACCGCGATCGATCTTCGTGATCCGGGATCCGCCGGCCCCGGCGAATCCCCTGGGGGTTCCGGTGGTCGCGTCGACGGCTCGCACGCCGGCGCTACTTCATTGGCCGGTGGGGGATCAGCCACGGCGGTCACCGCCGACACGCTCCAGGCCGGGGTCACCAACGGATCCGACGATCTCGAGCAGCGCTACACCTTCAAGAACTTCGTGACCGGTCCGTCGAACCGGTTCGCCATCGCCGCCGCGCTGTCGGTGGCCGAGCGACCGGGCGGGTCCTACAACCCGCTCTTCATCTACGGGTCGGCCGGTCTGGGCAAGACCCATATTCTGCGCGCCATCCAGCACTTCATCAACGACCTGGAACCGCAGAAGAAGGTGCTGTACGTCTCGACCGAAACCTTCCTGAACGAGTTCGTCGACTCGATCAAGAACTCGTCCGGCAACGACTTCAAACGTCGCTACCGCCAGATCGACGTGCTCCTCGTCGACGACATCCAGTTCATCGAGGGCAAGGACCGGCTCCAGGAGGAGCTGTTCCACACCTTCAACGATCTCTACGGGGCCAACTCCCAGATCGTGCTGTCTTCGGATCGGCCGCCCGATGCCATCCCCACCCTGGAGGACCGGCTCCGGAGCCGATTCATGATGGGTCTGCTGACCGACATCCAGCCGCCCGACATCGAAACCCGGATGGCCATCCTGCGCAAGAAGTCCGAGCGCGACGGCTACTACCTGCCGAATGACGTGAGCGAGTTCATCGCCGCCAACATCGTCAACAACATCCGTGAGTTGGAAGGCGCGCTCAACAAGGTGACCGCCTTCGCCAACCTCAACGGCGAGCCGATGACCAAGGCGCTGGCCGAACAGGTGTTGGGCGACTTCATCGCCGACCGGCAACCACGGCCCATCACGGTGGCCATGATCCTCGACGCCACCGCCGAGCAGTTCGGCTTCCCGATCGACGAGCTGATCGGCAAGTCCCGCCGCCGCCCCCTCGTGATCGCCCGGCAGATGGCGATGTATGTGACCCGGGAACTGACGGATCTGAGCTTTCCTCATATTGCCCGTGAGTTCGGGGGCCGTGACCACACCACGGTGATGCACGCCTGCGACAAGATCTCCGCCCTCATGAAGGAGCGGTCACAGATCTACAACCACGTGATGGCGTTGGAGAAATCGGTTCGCAATCAGGCCCAGTCGGTCGACTACTGACCCTCCGCGCACCCTGTGGACAACGTGTGGGTAGTGGGGATAAGTAGTGGACAACCGATCAGAGCGCCGGGGATGACCGGTGGACCGGCGGGCCATCCGCTGCGGACAGCCGATGGACAAACCCCTCCACAAAAGGGGATAGCACGACGACAATCCCCACCCCGACGAATTACAGGCGTGTCAGATCCGGACAACGTCACAGGGCCTCGGGAAAACAATCCCGGCGCTGACCAGCCCAAACAACGGTTCATCCACAATCCACAGCACTACTACCCCTACCACCGTTTTGAAAAAGGAAAAGGGTAGAAACGAGCATGGGATTGAGGACAACCGCAGCGCCCATCACGATTCGCCCCAAACCCGCAACAACATGGGGGATGCAGTGGTTGGATCACGAGTCGCAGACGTCACATCGGGTTACAGTTGGTGCATGAAATTTCGTTGCGAGCGTGACGTCATCGTCGAAGCCCTGGGAATTGCGGGGCGGGCCGTCACCGGCCGGGGTGGCATGCCGGGGTTGTCGGGAGTGCGAGCCGAACTGATCGGTGATCAGCTGACCCTCACCGGGTCCGATCTCGATCTCACCATTTCGGTCAACGTCACCGTGGCCGGGGAGGCCGACGGGGTGGTCGTCATTCCCGCCCGGCTCGTGACCGACATCGTTCGAGCCCTGCCGCCGGGTGCGGTGCAGTTCGCGGCCGAGGAGGAGTCGCTGTCGATCTCGGCCGGCCGCTCCGACTTCAGTATTCGCCTCATCACCGGCGACGAGTTCCCGCAGATCACCGAACTCGGCGAGGAGTCGGTGCAGCTCTCGAGTGATCAGCTGACGCAGGCCCTCAAGCAGGTTGTGCTGGCCGCCTCCACCGACGACTCCCGTCCGGTGCTCACCGGGGTGTTGCTGGCCGCCGAAGCCGACGGGCTGCGACTGGTGTCAACCGACTCGTTCCGCCTGGCCTGGCGCGACGTGGCCGGTGCCTCCGTGTTGCCCGAGGGCCAGAGTGTGCTGATCCCGTCCCGGGCGCTCGGCGAACTCAACCGGGTGTTGGGCCAGGGTGACACCGTCGACCTGAAACTGGGGGAGCGGGAGGCGTCGTTCGAGGTGGGCGACGTGAAGCTGGTGACCCGCCTCATCGAGGGCAACTTCCCCGACTACCGGGTGCTGGTGCCCGAATCGCATCCCAATGTGCTCACCGTCAACCGCAGCGAGCTGATGGATGCGCTGCGCCGCGTCAAGCTGCTGGCTCGGGAGTCGACCCCGATCCGGTTGGAGATCTCCGACGGTGCGGTTGAGCTTGTTGCGATCACCCAGGACGTCGGTACCGCTCGGGAGAGCGTCGAGGCCAAACACATCGGTTCGGATTTGACGATCGCGTTCAACCCCGACTTCCTGCTCGACGGCATCGACGTCGCCCCCGGGGAGGAAGTGACCCTGTCGACGATCGACGAACTGAAGCCCGCGATCGTGCGCAGCGCGGAGTCCGACGAGTTCCTGTACCTGATCATGCCGGTGCGGGTCTCCTAGGGCTTCGTCGGAACGAGTGCTGATAACCCGGCTCTGGCTGCACGATTTTCGTAGCTATCACCAGCTCGAACTGCCGCTCGAATCGGGGCTGACCGCGATCATCGGTCCCAACGGGGTTGGCAAGACCAACCTCCTCGAGGCGCTCGGTGTGCTGGCCACGCTCAAGTCGTTTCGGGGTTCCCCGACCGAGTCGATGGTGCGGCGGGGAGCGGAGGTGGCGGTGGTCCGGGCCGAGGGTGTTCGTGACGACCGGCCGGTGTTGATCGAGCTGGAGCTTGGCCGCGGCCGGACGAGAGCCCAGGTCAACCGTCAGCGCTTGAAGCGGGGGCGTGATCTGCTCGGGGCGCTACGTATCTCGGTGTTCGCCCCCGATGACCTGGCCCTGATCAAGGAGGGCCCGTCGATCCGGCGCGAGTATCTCGACGATGCACTGGTCGCCCTCAACCCGGCGACCGACGCCATGTTCCGCGACTTCGAGCGCATTCTCAAACAACGCAACGCCTTGCTGCGGCAGTCACAGGGCACGCCGCCGGATCGGCTCGACGAGTCGACCGAGGTGACCCTCAAGGTGTGGGACGACAAGTTCAACACGGTCGGCACCCGGCTGGCCAAGCAACGCGAGGCGCTGGTCGAGCGCCTGGCCCCGCTGGTCCAGGACTCCTACGACCTGCTGGCGGGCACAACCGATTCCGGGGATCGCCAAGCGATCGACGCCACCTACGTCCGATCGTGGGGCAACGATCCGCTGGCCGACGCCGTCGTCGGGGCTCGGGCAATCGACCTGCGGCGGGGCGTCACCACCATCGGACCCCATCGCGACGAACTCGATCTGCGGTTGAACGGATTGGCCAGTCGGACCGAGGCGTCGCAGGGGGAACAGCGCACCCTGGCCCTGGCTCTGCGGTTGGCCGCCCACCGGCTGGTCACAGACACGATCGGCGAGCCACCGCTGCTGTTGCTCGACGATGTGCTGTCGGAACTCGACGTCGATCGGGCCGATGCCCTGCTGGCCAACCTGCCGGTGGGGCAGACGGTTATCACCAGTGCCACCGAACTTCCCGAGGGCACCAAACCAGATCGAACCCTTCGCCACGACGGATCCGGTTTCGTCGACCGAGCCGATCCCTGAGCCCGGGAGCGCGGCCGGTCCGTCGTGCTGAAGACGGTTGCTCGTCCATCGATGGGGACGATGGCTTGCCCATGGTGCACGATATTTTCAGTTCGTGAGCGAAGAAGCTGGATGGTGTAGTACGCTCCCAAACTGAATCGGTTCCACGCCGACCACCGAGCCACCACTAGCCGATCGGTGGCCGGTCGGTAAGGGTCCGAGAATCCGCCGAAAACACACATCACCACGTACCACCCACGTTGGTGATCACACTGTTCTATGAGGGGGACATCCACATCGTCGCATCTCAAGACGCGGGGCGACGATACGCGAGCATCCTTCGACCATTCTCATTGTCTGTACCCGAGTGCATTTCCGATACACCCGTTGCCGGGTGTGTCCCTCAAACCATGGAGGGGAAATGACCGCCGGTGAAGATGACTATCCGCCGCCGCTACCAAGACATCGCCGACCGCTCTCCGAACCGCCCGAACCGGGTCTGAACGGGGTCGACTCGGGTTACGCCGTCGACAGCCACCACGTCGACGACCAGCACGCCGCGCCGTGGTTCGACCCTCAGTCCGGTGGGCTGTCGCTTCCTCCGAACGCGCCCCTGCGACCGACGGGTCCGGTACCGGCGATCGATGCCACGGGTCAGGTACCGGCCATCGGCGATCCGGACGGGGCCATGGGTCGACCGCGCATGCCCGGTGGCGGCCCGGCCTACCCGCCCCCTTCGCCGCCGATGCATCAGGTTCACTCGGTGGCGGCGCCGACCGGTCAGCATCCAGCCGTCGGCGATCCCGGGGGCGGTCATGGCGGCGGTGATGGTCGAGGTGGTCGAGGTGGTTCTCGATCGGGTTCGTCGGGCCCGTTCGACGCCGTTCGGTCCGGGCCGTTACCGGTTGTCGGCGCTGTGGCGGCACTGGTCGTGCTGGCCGGGCTGGTGGGCTGGATGTTCCGGGGTGCTGGAACCGGACAGGAGATCACGATCGGTGGGGATGCCGCCGACGTCGGTCAGAACGCCGGCGATCAGGACGGCGCGGCCGCCGAGGTCGACCTGCCGCCGCTCAGTCCGGCGACGTTGCCGGCGGCTAACGAAGACGGACTCGTCGGCTTGCAGTTGGCGCTGATCGACCCCTACACCGGCACCGGATCGACCGGCACCGCCGAGCTGTACCTGAACGCCGTCACCGGGCAGGTCTGTCACGTCTTCGATGCACCGGGCATCGCCGGCCGGTACAACGTCTACATCCACGAGGCGGAATTCCCCAAGGCCGGTCCGATCGTGGTCGACCTCGGCGAGGTCGAGAACGCCGTGGCTCGCTGCGTGAACGCCAGCCCGATCGATTTGACCCGGGCCCTGGCCAGCAGCGAGGGCTTCTATGTGGCCGCCCATGCCGGTGACCGGGAGATCGTGTTGCGGGCCCAGCTCTCGGCGGCGACGACCGTGTTCGACAACCGCGATCCGGCACTTGTGGCCAGCCAGGAGGCGGCCGCCGCCGGCAGTGCGGATGACGGTGAGAGTGACGGCCTGTTCGGCTCGGCCGAGGAGGGCGCCTACCTCGTCGTCGAGTCGGGGCGTGTCAGCTTCGAGGGCATGGTGCCCGATCAGCAGACGGCCGACCAGCTCCGGGCGGCGTTCATCGCCCTGTCCGGTATGGGCGTCGAGGTGATCGACAACCTGATGGTGCAGTCCGGCGCACCGGCCCCGAGCGGCAAGGTGATCGTGGCCGACGCCCTGCTGTTCGGTTCGGGGCAGGATCAGATTTCGGGCGATCCGGCCGTGCTGTCGACGCTGGCCGACGTCATGGTCGTCAACCCGACATGGACGATGACGATCACCGGACACACCGACGACGTCGGCCCCTACTCGTTCAACATCGAGCTGTCGCTGCGACGGGCCAACAACATCCGGACCCGCCTGGCCGAGCTGGGCGTCCCGGCCGAACGCATCCGGGTCCAGGGCGCCGGTCCCGAGCAGCCGATCGATGACAATTCGACCGAGGAAGGCCGAGCCCGCAACCGGCGTATCGAGATCGGTATCGACTCGTAGACCGGGCCGAAAGGCCGACCCGCAATCGACGTTCAGAAAATCCAACGCAACCACCAGGACCTTTGCTCAATGGACACGCAAAACACCATCGACCATCGCCGAGCCCCGCAGACCGATCGGGCGCGCAACCTCCGGCTCGGATTCGAAGCCGCCCTCATCGCTCTGTGCGGGTATCTGATCGGCGTCGCCGGGATCCCGCCGCTGTTCGATGCGCCGGGCGGACCCGACGAGGTCGTCACCTCGTCGTCGGTCGACTCCGGCGATGACGGTCAGGCGGTCGCCGCTCCGTCGACCGACGCCTCGGCCAACCCCACGCCCGGCGCAGGGGTGTCGGTGACCGTCGGCCGGGCCACCTGGAGTACGGGCTACTTCCAGGCCGCCCTGTTCAAGTCGCTCCTCGAGGAACTCGGCTACACCGTGAGCGATCCGGCCGCCAACGAGATCGGCCCGACCGACGCCTTCCGGGCGATGGCCGAGGGCACGATGGACTTCTGGACCAACTCGTGGCTGCCGAACCATCAGGCGTTCATCGACGAGGATCTCGGCGACGGGACAAAGGTCGGCGACTACGTGACCTCCCTCGGCAACCTGCTGCCGGCCGCCGGGCTGGAGGGGGTGGTGATCACCAAGTCGGTGGCCGAGGAGTTCGGCATCTCCTCGCTCGACCAGATCAACCGCGACCCGGCGCTCGTGGATTTGTTCGACGCCGACGGCAACGGTCTGGCCGATGTACACGGTTGCCCCGACGACTGGGGTTGCTACAAGATCCTCAACGAGTTGATCGAGTTCAATGGTTGGTCGAACCTCGAGCAGATCAGCGACGACTACGACGGCATGGTCGACGAGTCGGTCGGGCTGGTCGACGGTGGAACGGCCGTGCTCCAGTACACGTGGAGCCCGTCGGGGTATCTGACCAGGCTCCGCCCGGGTGACAACGTGGTGTGGTTGAGCATCGGCGGTCAGGACATGATGCTCGACGGTTCGATCACCCCCGAGTACGACTTCAACGACGGTCAGCCCCCGGCGCTCGGCCCGGCCTGTACCGGCGACCCGTGCTGGCTCGGATGGCCGGCGGCCGACATCAAGGTCACGGCCCGCAACGATTTCCTCGACGCCAACCCGCCGGCCCGGGTGTTGTTCGAGCAGGTGCAGTTGAAGGTGCTCGACGTGGCGTTGGCCAACGTGAAGTACGACACCGGTGAGACGGCGCCCGAGGATCTGGCCCGCCACGCTCAGGAGTGGATCACGGAGAACCGGCCGACCGTTGATCAGTGGCTGGCCCAGGCCAGGGCCGCCGGCTAGTTGGGTGCGGAACCCAAATGGGCGCCGACGGTATGGCCCCCGGCGCCCATTTGATTTCCTCAGTCCGCACTGAAAAGAAAGGTGATCGCCGCCCGTTCCTCTGATCTTGGACGATGACCGGGCCGCGAGCAACGGTAATTCGGGCAACGATCGGCTAAGAGATCTACAAGTGGCGGGCCATTCTTGGGCTCGGTTGTCGGATCAACCTGCGTCAAGGCGCTCGAGTTTGTCGGCCAGCGCCTCCAGCTCGTCGATGGGAACCGCCGGGGCCCAGAGGTAACCCTGGGCGCTTTCGCAGCCGAGTGTCCGTAGCTCGGCGAGCTGGGCTTCGGTTTCGACGCCCTCGGCCACGGTCTGCAGATTGAGGCTGCGGGCCAGGCCGAGGATGGCGTCGAGGAAGGCCAGGCGATCGTTGGACTGGTTCTTGCCGCTGATGAAGGAGCGGTCGATCTTGATGATGTCGATCGGGAGTTGCTGGATGTAGTTGATCGACGTGTAGCCGGTGCCGAAGTCGTCGATGGCGATGCGTACTCCGAGGTCGTGGATCTCGTGCAGCCGACCGACCGACACCCGGTCGTCGATCAGGGTGCTCTCGGTGATCTCGAGGACCAGCAGCGACGGGTCGAGACCGGCCGACAGCAGAGCGTTCGTCACGTGGTTGCGGAACTCGGGGTTGCGCAGCTGTTGGGGGGCGACGTTGACGTGGACCCGGACCTGCTTGTCGAACATGGTCTGGATCCGGGCGCCGTCGCGGCAGGCCTGTTGGAGGACCCACTTGCCGATGTTGATGATCGAGCCGTTGGCCTCGGCCATGGGGATGAAGGTGTCGGGTGCGATCCGCCCCCGGGTTGGGTGCTCCCAACGGATGAGGGCTTCGACTCCCTCCCACGATCCGTCCGACAGCCGGCGGGTCGGTTGGTAGTGGAGGTGCATTTGGCCCTTGTCGACGGCGTGCTTGAGCTCGTCGGAGAGGTTGAAGCGGTCGGCTGCCGCGAAATGCAGTTCGGGGCGGAAGATCTCGACCCGGCTGCGGCCGGCTTTCTTGGCCGCGTACATCGCCAGGTCGGCGTTTCGGAGGAACTCCTCGGGCTGGATGCCGGGCGTCGCGGTGGTGACACCAACACTGGTGCTGGTCAGTACCGTCTGGTCGGCGAGATGGGATTCGTGGGCGACGACGTCGACGATTCGCTGCGCCACCTCGGTCGCCTGCTTGATGTCGGCGGTCTCCAACAACACCGCGAACTCGTCGCCGCCGAGGCGGGCCAGCGTGTCGCTCGAGCGGACGCAGGCTGCGAGTCGTTGTGCGACGATGACCAGCAGCTGATCACCGAGGCTGTGGCCGAGTGAGTCATTGATCGACTTGAAGTCGTCGAGGTCGCAGAACAGCAGGGAGACGGGGTGACCGGTGCGTTCGGAGTGGGCGAGCGCGTGCTCGACCCGGTCGAACAGCAGGGCCCGGTTGGCGATCCCGGTGAGCGGGTCGTGGAAGGCCTGGTGGCTGAGTTCCCGTTCGAGTTGCACGCGTTCGGTGATGTCCTGCCACACCCAGACCCGCTGTTCCTCGTTGCCGGCCAGGGTCGTTCCCTTGGCCTGGTAGGCGTGCAGTCGTCCGTCGGCGCTCGAGGTTTCGATCTGGATCGTGACCGCCCGGCCGTTGCGGCGGAGGCGGGCATCGGCGGCCGCCCACAGTTCGAGCTGGTGGTCGTCGAGCAGTTCGCGCATGCGGGCAAATGGTTGGTCGCCGTTGAGTGGGGCGAGAATCGAGGTGTCGGGGCTCATCACGGTGACGGTGTCGTCGCTGGAGACGACGGTGATGACGTCCTGCACGCTGTGGACGAGGGAGCGGAACCGTTCGTTGACCTTGGCCTCGAGCAGGCGACGGTCTCGGCTCGTGACGAAGACGTCGGTCATGATGACGGTGACGAACACCGACGCCCGGTGGGCGATGTCGAACAGTTCGGTGACCTCGCGCTTGGGGTAACCGGCGGCCCGGGCGGTCTCGGCGATCAGGCCGGGGAGGATCGCGGTCCACGGCCACATCCATTTCGGGTCGGTGCCGTCGAGGTCGTAGCTGGTCATCCGGTCCCGGACGTAGTTCAGGAACGACTCGTCGAACCGACCCGAGGTCACCGCCTCGCTGACCGCTTGCATCCGGATGAACGGGAGATTGTCGAAGATGAGCCGGCTGGGGTTCTCGGGATCGAGGGTTCGGGAGTGGCCCCGGACCCGCACGCCGAGTTCACCGTGGATCTCGGGGTGGGCGGCGGCGAAGGCGGCGAGACGGTCGAGGTCGGCTTGGGGTAGGCGGTACAGCTCGACGGCGTGGGCCAGCTCGGCGGGGGAGTAGCGGGCCGGTTCGCTTGCGGCCGGCTCGCCGCCGGGGTCCCCCGGGTCGGCCGGTGCAGGTGCGTCCGGTGTCGCTGGCGTTGGTGTCACCGTGTCCGACGAGTCCATCACTCCTCGCATCGGCAGCCGGGGGTGGTTTCCTGAGCGCCTCGTCGTGGTGGGCGGCTTGGTTGCCTGGTCACCGGTGCAGTGGCTCGGCAGTGGCTCGGTAATGGCTCGGCAATGTGAGCGTGGGCGGCGCTACGAGCAGTCGACGGCGAAGGCGAGCGCCTCGCACACGGCGGCGAGCCGAGCGCCGTCGAGTGTGGTGATGTGTTCGGTGAGATGGGCGGTACGCACCGGGCGGAGGTTGTCGAGTGTGAGCACGCACTCGGTGGGCATGCCGTCCGCCCGTCCGAGGTGGACTTCGGTGGGGATCGACCGGACGACGGTTGTGGCGGGAACGGCGATGACCTGGTTGAGAACGGCTACGCCCTCGTTCCGGCTGAGGATCAGTACGGGTCGACGTTTCTCGTCGTGTGGCTCGTGCCACCAGATCGCTCCCCGGGCTACCATTCCATCCCGGCCTGATCGGACTCGGCATCCATTCGTTGCCCGACCTCCCGTCCGGCTCGATCCGCTTCGGCATCGAGATCGCCCCAGGCGTCGGGTGTCCCTGGTGGAATCCGTCGATACCCCTCGATGTAGCGATCGATGGCGTCGGCCCGCCGGCGACGGTCGAGAAACTCGATGACCGCTTCCCGAATATGGTGCGGGTCGCGAAAGGACGGCGAGAGCGCTCGTCACCGGGACCAACGCCGTCAATGTGCCGACGTGACGAAGTTCGTCGGCTAGGCCTGCCCGATCGTCGACTGCCACACCCACGAGCTTCGGCTCGTGGGCGTGACCGATCGTCGAGTGGGTGCGTTCCGCCGATCCGTGGCTTGTCAGCCCCGGTCCGACTCACCAAGGCGGCGGTAGCGAACCGTGCACGTGCCGGTGTCGAGTTCCAGACCGTCGTCGGTCAACGTGACGGGATAGGACACCATGGCGTCGATCGGGTTCGACAGGAGCAGCCGGTCGCCGTCGATCTCCCAGCTGCCACCGTCGAGCACGGGCGCCCGATCGTCGTGGAGGCTGGTCAGGTAGCCGAAGGACTCGAAGGTGAGCTGATCGGGATAGTCGGCGCAGGCGGGGTCACCGTCGTCGACCTTGGCCCACTCACCCAGTAACCCCTCGGCGGTGAGCGGCTCGGCGGTCGGGGTCTCGGACTCCGTGGCCGATGCCGGAGTCGAGACCTCGGTCGGGGTCGGGTCCTGGTCGTCGGCGCTGTCGCCGTCGGCGCTGTCGCCGTCGGCACTGTCACTGTTGTCGCCGTTGTCGCCACCCTGCCCGGCACAGGCGCCGAGCAGGGTGAGCGGCACGATGAGCAGCACGGCTGTCATGAGCCCGATCGATGGTGATGGCCGGGATGGCATGGGTGGCTACAGATCCTTCAGGGTCGCCATGTCCTCGTCGTTGAGCGAGGCTGCGTCTGCTTTGGATCGTAGTACGTCGGCCATCGACCGGACCGCCGCCTTCTCCTTGGTCTTCTTCTGGGCCGGGGCCACCATCTCGGCCAGCGACACCGCCTCACTGGCGCTCATGACCGTGTCGTCGGTGATGAGTTTCGACGCCCCTTCGACGTCGGCCTTGCGGTTCTGGAACGCCTGACCCATCTGCTTGGCGGCCACGACGGCGTAGTGGGGGGCCAGCACGTTGTCGTTCATCGCCGTGCCCAGGGCCTCCAGACCTTCGGCGAGGTGATCGCCGCCGATGGCCAGCGTCAGCAGGAGATCGGGTTCGCTGAGCACCTCGCGGGCGGCCGCCGCGTGGTGATCGTCTTTCGCTGGCTCGATCATCACCGTGGTCGACGCCTGGCTGTGAACCGGCACCCCGTCGACCTCCCAGCCGAGGTCGATGACCACGGTGTGGAGACCCGGCGTCGAGAACAGGGCACCGTCGGGACCCCGCAGCAGCGTGACCGAACCGTGGATCTCCTCGGCGGGTGCCAGGTCGACGAAGGCCACCTCGTCGACGCAGTGCACGACGGTGGAGAACCGTTTCCGTGCGCCCGCCGGGTCGACGACGAAGCCGCTGACGACGTCGTTGGTGAAACCGAGCGTCGAGGGGGTGGGGAAGGTCTCGTCGCTCACGTTGGTCAGCGACAGGTCGATGCGCACCGGGGCGCCGAGCGGGACCGAGTCGAGGAGCCGGGTGGCGGTGGCGGCCAGGTGTTCGCCGAGGTCGACGGCGTCTTCGTCGGTGGGGCTGACCGGGGTGCCGCCGTAGGGCAGCCCGAACCGGATGCCGCCCGGCCGGACGCGGGGGTCGGGCCAGTGGCGCAGACGGCGGAGGTCGGCGGCGTCGTACTCCCAGACGATGTTGGCCGGGAACGTGCCGGCGAGTCCGGCGATGAGGTTGGTGGTGTTCATGAACCGGCCGGAGGTGGTGAGGTGGTGCAGGCCGAAGGCGTGTCCGAGTTCGTGCACGGCGGTCCGGAAGAACGGTGCCGCCGATGCGCCGAACCGGTCGCCCCGGACGGTGCCCCACGGTTCTTCGTCCGGGAAGACCCAGTGGGTCGAGATGCCGGCGCCCTCGCGGGGGACGTTGTTGGAGTCGGTCCCGCCGGCGTCGTACATGATGCCCCGCGACGTCGAGTCGAGCTGGCGGACGTGGAGGAGGTGGTAGCGCCATTCGGTGTCGAGGTTCGATGCGTCGCGCCGGGCCAGGAGGGCGGCGTGCATCTCGGCGTCGGACCAGCTGGCGCCGCTCGGGCTTGGCACGTCGCGGTCGCTGGCATCGACGGTCACCTGCCATCCGATGTCGTTCATCACCGATCGCCAGTTGACACCGGCGCCGTTGTCGAGGGCGATCTCGGAGCCGGTGACCGAATCGAGTTCGACGGTGATCTTGCGGTAGTAGGGCGACACCCAGCCCATGGTCAACGTACCGACGGTGGTGCCGGCGGAGTTCTTCACTGGACCGCTCAGGTAGGAGCCGGGGTCGGGGAACCCCGACGGCGGTGTGGTCCAGGCCATGACGGCGGTGAACCGGTCGACGAGTGACCAGCCCGCGGTCGAGGTGTCGAGCCGGTGCTGTTCCCAGCCGAGGGTGAACGACGACCCGATGGTTATCCCTTCGAGAAGTTGGGTGATGCGGAGATAGGAGTTGTAGCGGTTGCGGGCGAAGATCGGGATGCCGTCGGCCGGGTTGGGTTCCGGGTCGGAGATCCAGACGAGGCGCCGGCGCCCGAACGGGGGGTTGGGGATCCACCGGGGTCGGTTGATGTGGTTGTAGAGGTCACCGCTGGCGGTGGCGGTGAACCCGTTGCGCTCGATGCGGATGGTCCCGTCCTGGTGGGGGACGATCACGTTCGGCCTCGACGGCGTGAACCGGGTCAGCCAGCAGCCCTGACGGAGCATGCGGAACCGCCAGTATGGGGGGATGGGCCGGATGGGGCGGCTCGGTTCGAAGGGCTCGCGGGGATCGAAGTGATCGGCCGCCGCCGCGGTTGCTGCGGCGGTGTGTTCGTCGCCGATCTCGGTGGCGACGGCGATCGGCTCGGGCTCCGCCGGCCAGCCGGCGTCGTGTGAGGTGGACATTGGTCCCTCCAGGTGGATTCGATTCGGGTGTGCTCTGTACTTGACCCTCGATCGCCCCGGTCAGATACATCTTGTTTTAGCCGCGTCGTCGGAGGCGTGCCCGGCGAACGGCCTCTGTTGCGTGAGTGGAGCATTGAGCCCGTCGCTTTCGAAAGAGGTTGGCTCAGTGGCGATTGACGAAGCCGGCCCGGTTCTTCCGGGCACCGGATCGTCGGTAGCATTCGTTCCCATGAGCAACCCGCGGCCGGTTTGGCGGTCCCGCCTTCTTCGGCTCGACCCCGTCTGGTTGCGGGTGTTCGGCGAGCTGGCGGCGTTCGTGGTGGCGCTGCCGTTCCTGTTGTTGCTGCCCCGGGGCCACGGGCAGCCGGTGCTGGTCATCCCCGCCTACACCGCCTCCGACACCGTGACCATCCCCCTTCGGTTGGCGCTGCGGCTGCTCGGGTACCGTCCCTCCGGCTGGGACCTTGGGGTCAACGGGGGGCTCAGCGACGCGGCAATTGCCGCGTCGGTGCGGAGGCTCGAGGAGCTCCACCGCCGCCATGATGTTCCCGTCGACGTCGTCGGCTGGAGCCTCGGCGGGGTGTTCGGTCGCCATCTGGCCCGGGTGCGTTCCGACATGGTCGGCCAGGTCATCACACTAGGGAGCCCCCTACGGTCCATGGAGGCGAAGCGGGGATGGGCACCCCCCGACGTCCCGACCACGTCGATCTACTCCAAGAGCGACTCGGTTGTCGACTGGACCGACTCGGTCGACGACCCCGGGCCCGGGCGGGAGAACGTCGAGGTCCGAGGGACGCACTACGGATTGGCTCACAACCCCCGGGTGATCGTGGTGGTCGCCGACCGCCTGGCCAAGGATCCCGCCACCCCTGCCTCGCTCGATTAGAGGTACTCCATCAATGACGTCTTGCGTTGGTGACGGGTTTTGATGTC
>JAOTVU010000209.1 GCA_029863385.1 Acidimicrobiia bacterium | reverse complement strand
GGCGCGGATCGACGCAAGTCGCGATCCGATACCGAAGGGAAGCAGGAGAACCCGAAGGTCGTGACCAGCCTAGCGTCGATCCGCGCCGGAAGACGAGCGCCCGACGGGAGCGAGACGTGGGCGATTGTGCCGGTTGGCGCCACCGGTCCGGAGAACCGGCTACACGAGTTTGCTCCGCAAACTCTCCACCTGTGAGGGGGTGCGCTGGAGATCCATTTTCCGCACCCTGTTAGCGTGGTCAGGAATGTCGTCCTCGAATCCCGCCTTGCACAGCACCGACGACGACCCGGCACCGGTCGGCACCTTCACCGTCACCGAGCTCTGCAACCGGGTCGGTCGAGCGCTGGGCGAGGCCTTCCCCGACCAGGTGTGGGTGCAGGGCGCGATCTCCGGACTGACCCGTTCGAACAACGGGCACGTCTACTTCGACCTCGTCGACCCGGAGGAGACCGTCGGCCGCACGGCCGGCGCCGTGCTGCCGGTCGCCTTGTTCTCGTCGAGTCGCCAGCTCGTGAATCGGATCATGCGCCGCTCCGGTGGCATCCGCATGCACGACGGTGTCGAGATCCGCATTCGCGGCGAGTTGGCCTATTACCCGCCGCAGGGCCGGGTGCAGCTGATCATGTCGCTGATCGATCCGCAATTCACGCTCGGTCAGATGGCGGCGGCCCGTCAGGCGCTCCTCGACCGACTGAGCGACGAGGGGCTGCTCGACCGCAACCGTGGTCGCCCGTTCCCGGCGTTGCCGCTGCGGATCGGGCTGGTGACCAGCGATCAGAGCGCGGCCTACCACGACTTCGTCGACGAGTTGGTCTCCAGCCGTTACCCGTTCCGGATCACCCTGATCGACAGCCGGGTTCAGGGCATCGACGCCGTGCCGGGGCTGGCTGCAGCGGTCGGCCTGGCCCGCAGCGCGAACCGCTCGGACTTCGACGTCGACGTCATGGTCGTCGTGCGCGGCGGTGGGGCCCGAACCGATCTGGCGGTGTTCGACCACGAGATGGTGGCCCGGGCCATCGCCCAGTGCCCGGTTCCGGTGATCGTCGGCGTCGGCCACGAAACCGACCGCTCGGTGGCCGACGAGGTGGCGCACACGTCGGTCAAGACGCCGACCGCAGCGGCCAAGTCGTTGATCGAAACGGTCGCAACGTTCGACGCCCGCCTCGAACACGCCACCCATCGAATCGGCACCCTCACCCATCTGCATCTCGATCGGGCCAACCAGCGGCTCGTCGGCGCCGCGGCTCGGCTCGTGTCGACGGCCCGGCGGACCGTCGAGCGGGAACGGGTTGGGCTCGAACAGTCGACCTACCGGTTGCAGCGAGCGCCCATTCGGCTGCTGGAGCGGGCCGACGCCGAGTTGCAACTGGCCGAGGTTCGCCTGAAGGCCAGTGATCCGATGGTTGCGTTACGACGGGGGTGGACGATCACCTACCTCGACCGTGACGGATCGGCGACGCTCGTTCGCCGCGCCGGTCAGGTTACGGTGGGGGACAACATCCGCACGGTGACCGTCGACGGAACGGTGTCGAGCACCGTCGACGCCATCGTCCCCACCGACCCGGAACGAGAAGTTGGTGACTGAGTCCATGCCCGCAGATTCAACGGAAGTCACGGAGTCCTCCCCCGCCACCTCGGGCCTGCGCTACGGCGAAGCGTTGGCGGAGCTGGAGGAGCTGCTCGACGACCTCGAGGAGGCCGACATCGACGTCGATCGTCTCGCCGAGCGGGTTGCCCGAGGCGTGGAGCTCGTGCGATTCTGCCGGGACCGGCTGGCCGTCGTGACCACCGATGTCGACCAGGTGGTGGCCGACCTGCTTGTCATCGACGGAGACGACGAATCGGCCAACGAGGGATCGACCGACGAGGGTGCTTCGGCGGCCGGCGACGACGGGTACGACGACGCCAACGGCGGAGCCGGCGAATGAGCGGGCACCCCACGCCGTGACCGACGACCGGGTTCCCCATCAACTGCTGTCGGTGGCCAAGAAGGTCGACGCCAAGCTCGAATCCGTGCTCGATGCGCAACACCGGCACTGGGCCGGGGTCGACGCCCGGGTGTGCGAAGCGGTCGACGAGTTGCGGCGCATGACGATGAGCGGTGGGAAGCGCCTGCGGGCCGGCTTCTGTTACTGGTCGTGGCGAGGTGCCGCGGCCTTGACCGGTGCCGCTGATCACGACGGTCTGACGGAGGATCTGGTGGTCGACGTCGGTGCGGCCTTCGAGTTCCTGCAGGTGTTCGCCCTGATCCACGACGACATCATGGACAACTCGGCCACCCGCCGCGGCGCCACCACCGTGCATGTCGCAAACGCCCAGCGCCTCGTCGACAACGGCTGGCACGGTGAACCCCGACGCTACGGCGAGGGTGTCGCCATCCTCGTCGGCGACCTCGGCCACGTCTACGCCGACCAACTGACCGGACGGGTCAACCCTGATGCCCGCCGAATCTGGGACGAGCTGCGGATCGAGTTGAACCTCGGTCAGTACCTCGACATGCGGGCTGCGGCGGCCGGTGAACTCGACCGCGAGACGGCCCGTGAGGTGGCGACGTTCAAGACCGCGCTCTACACGATCGTCCGGCCGCTGCAGTTGGGAGCGGCGCTGCATCCCAGCCTGGGCGAAACGGCCCCCCACCTCCTCGATCAGCTCGACCGCTTCGGCCGTCCTCTCGGACAGGCGTTCCAACTCCGCGATGACGCCCTGGGCCTGACCGGTGACGAGGCCTGGCTGGGCAAACCGGTTGGTGACGATCTGCGGGAGGGCAAGCCGACCGAAATCGTCTCCTTCGCACTGGGGGTGGCGACGGCGGCCCAACGTTCGGTGCTCGACGGCATCGGTCGTCGTGACCTGTCGCAGGAGGACGTCGACGAGATCGTCGACGTGCTGACCGACACCGGAGCGCTCGACCACAATGAACAGGAGATCCACCGCCTTCTCGAGCAGGCTCACGCCGCCCGCCGGCAACTCCCGTTCGACACCACGAGTTCCGATGCACTGGCCGCCCTGGCCGACTACGTGGCCATCCGAGACCGCTGAAAATCACTCGAATCGGATCTTCGGCCTGGTCGGACCGACAGTAGGCTAGGGTCCTGAACCTGAAACCTCGTCGTTTTTCTGCCGATGAGGAGAGTAGTGTCCGGACCATTCACAACCAAGGCAAGTGAACTCTTGCGGCGGCTCGGCGGGTCTCGGCAGAACTTCTACCGTGGCGAGTTTCACACCCAGGACTTCCACACCCAGGAACTGCCGGCGACGTTGACCCCCGAGGAGCTGTACATCAGCCCCCGTATCGCCGCATCGATCAACGCGGTCATTGCCGCGCTCCGGTGGGGGGCGGTGCTGCTCGGTCTGCTCTTCACCATCACCCGGAACGACGGTGATCTGCTGCTCGTCCTCTCCGTGGCCATCGCCCTGTTCGTCACCCCGTGGCGCACGATCCGCCCGTTGCGGCTCGGCCATCTCGGTGCCTACAACATCGGCCTGGCCCTGGCCGATGTGGTCATCCTCTCACTCGCCGTCAGCCTGGTCGACGGGTTCTCGAACCCCATGATCGGGACGCTGCTGATCGCCATCGCCGTGGCCGGATTCGGCTGGGGCCTGCAGATGGGGCTGGCGGCGACGGCGCTGGCGCTGCTCACCGTGACCGTCGGACGACTACTGGGACCCGAGCAACTGATCCTGCAGCCTCTGGATCCCCAACTGGCCTACGACCTGGTGCCCAACACGGCGGCCATGACGGCACTGGCCGGTGTGGCCATCATGCCCGGCGTGGCCCTCAACCGGCTGCTCGAGTACGAGGGGCGACGCAAGCTCCTCCTCGACCGCAACGACCGCCTGGCCCAGACGAACGAACTCTTGGCTGCGCTGAACGACCTGGCCCGTACGCTGCCGTCGTCGCTCGATCTGGCCGACGTGATACAGAACACCCGCCGTGAGCTGATCGAGACCTTCGACGCCAAACGAATCGCACTCCTCAGCTTCGAGGACGGCAACTGGTCGCCGGTCATCCAGGACGGTTTCGGTCTCCCACCCGAGCTGCCGACCGAGCATCTGCCCAACATCCTCCAGCGGGCGCTCAACTCCCCGACCATCGTGCGGATCCCGGACCTGGGCGCCGTGTCGACCAGGGATGGCTCCGGCCTCTACATCCGCCTCGTGATCCGCAACGCCGACACCGGCCTGCTCGCCATCGAGCACGACGAGGCCGGACGCTACGACGAACGGGCGGCTCAGCTGCTCACCGGCATGTCGAGCGTGCTGGCGCTCACGTTGGCCAACGCCCGGTCGTTCAACCGTCTCCGGGCCCTGGCCGCGGCCGAGGAGCGGTCCCGCATCGCCCGCGACCTGCACGACCGGCTCGGTCAGTACCTCACCTACATCGCCATGGAGTTGGAGCGGATCAACCGCAACGAGTCGTCATCGGAGTTGAAGGAACTGCACGAGGATGTGCAGGAGGCGATCTCGGAGTTCCGGTCGACGCTGCTCGAGCTGCGGGCCGCAGTGTCCGAGGAGCGTCCGCTGAGCGTCGTGCTGGCCGAGGTGGTGGACCGGTTCAAAACACGGAGTGCGTTGGAGGTGACGTTCAATCGGCCGAAGTCGTTGGCCGATCGACTGCCGGCACGTGTCGAAAACGAACTTCTGCGCATTGCTCAGGAAGCTTTGACTAACATCGAGAAGCATGCCGGGGCGTCAAAGGTTCACGTCACCTGGTCGATGGCCGATGGGAAGGGTGTGCTTGTCGTCTCCGACGACGGCCGGGGCTTCGATCCCACCCAGGGAATCCGGGGCAACGCCTACGGACTCGTCGGCATGAGAGAACGGGCCACTTCCGTGGGAGCCATGCTTACAATCTCTTCTAAGCCGGAAGAAGGTACGGTTATCACCGTTCAGTCCAGTCAAAGCATCTAAACCACACACCGCCGAATAGGAAAATCCGATGATCAAGATTCTGCTGGCCGACGACCACGCCCTCCTGCGCGAGGGGTTGCGGAAGTCCTTCGAAGCCGCGGGTGACACCGTGGTCGGCGAAGCCTCGACCGGCGAAGAAGCGGTGGCCTTGGCGAGGGCGCTCCGGCCGCACGTGGTGTTGATGGATCTGTCGATGCCGGTGATGGACGGCATCGAGGCCACCCGTCAGATCCGCGAGGAGGGCAACGGGATCCGGGTTGCGGTGCTCACCATGCACGATGACATCGACAAGACCCGCGACGCCATCGCCGCCGGGGCCAGCGCCTACCTGAGCAAGGGCACCTCGTTCACCGAGGTTCGGGAGACGGTGCACCGGGTGGCCGAAGGTGACACGGTGCTGTCACCGGCGCTGGCCGGAGCGATGCTCAACTCGGCCCGTCAGGCCGAGGCGGGGCAGGATCTGCTGTCGGACCGCCAGGTCGAGATCCTCCAGGCGATCGCCGATGGCATGAGCACCAAGCAGGCGGGCCGTCATCTCGGCATCACCATCAAGACGGTGCACAACCACCTCAACGCCATCTACCGCAAGCTCGACGCACAGTCGTTGACCCATGCGGTGCTCAGCGCGGTTCGGCTCGGCATCATCGACTTGAACCACGTCGACAACGACGAAGCGCTGGACTGATGATGCTGCACTAGACCTGCTCCCCACCACCGCCACCGTTCTGTGCGCCCCACGCCCGGTTTCTCGGGCGGTGACCGCACAGAACCGCTGGAGCCAGCCAACCGTGCGTCCCAGGCCCGGAGTTCCGGGCTGAGAGCGCACGGATCGGGCTGGGCGGGCCGAAGGAAGCAGAACGAGTACAGGTAGTGTGAATCGCAGTGAGCGAGGAGAAAGAAGAAGCAAAACGGCGGCGGACGTTCGCCATCATCTCCCATCCCGACGCCGGGAAGACGACCCTCACCGAGAAGTTCCTGCTCTACGGCGGGGCGCTCGGCAAGGAGGCTGGAAGCGTCAAGGCCCGGGAGGGCCGGCGGTCGGCGACGTCGGACTGGATGGACCTTGAGCAGCAGCGGGGGATCTCGATCACGTCGACCGCCCTGCAGTTCGACTACCGCGATCGGGTTCTGAACCTGCTGGACACGCCCGGCCACCGGGACTTCCCGGAGGACACCTACCGGGTTCTGGCCGCCGCCGACGCCGCCATCATGGTGCTCGACGCGGCCAAGGGCATCGAACCTCAGACACTCAAGCTGTTCGAGGTGTGCCGGGAGCGGGAGATTCCGTTCCTGACGTTCATCAACAAGTGGGACCGTCCCGGCAAGGGCCCGCTGGAGCTGCTCGACGAGATCGAGGAGACCCTGGTCGTCGAGCCGACACCGATGACCTGGCCGGTCGGTATCCCCGGTGACTTCCGAGGCGTGATCCACCGGGAGACCGGCATCTACACCCGGTTCGAGCGCACCGCCCGAGGTTCCACGATCGCGCCTGAGACCGAGGTCGACGCCGCCGAGGCCGAGGTGACCGACGGCGAATGGTGGACCCATGCCGCCGAGGAGGTCGGGCTGCTCGACGAGATCGGCCGCAACGTCGACCTCAAGACGTTCCTGGCCGGGGAGTCGACCCCGGTGTTCTTCGGCTCCGCGCTCACCAACTTCGGGGTGCGGTTCCTGCTCGACGGCGTCGTCGATCTCGTCCCCTCCCCCGCTCCCCGGCTGCTGGCCGACGGATCCCGGCGGGCGCTGGATGATCCGTTCTGCGGGATGGTGTTCAAAGTGCAGGCCGGCATGGACAAGGCGCATCGCGACCGCATCGCCTTCGTCCGGGTCTGCTCCGGCAAGTTCGAGCGGGGTCTCACCGCCATCGCTGAACGCACCGAGAAGCAGTTCTCGACCAAGTTCGCCCAGACCATGTTCGGCCAGGACCGCGACACCGCGGATGAGGCCTTTCCCGGCGACGTGCTCGGCCTGGTCAATGCCAACGACCTCCGGGTCGGC
>JAOTVU010000061.1 GCA_029863385.1 Acidimicrobiia bacterium | reverse complement strand
CGGGTTGTTCATGATCCAGCATCGGGGCACCGAGACGATCGGGCGCTTCTTCGGGCCGATCATGGCCGTCTGGTTTTCGGTGTTGACCACCCTCGGACTGGCGGCCACGGCGGGCAACCCCTCCGTTCTGCGAGCCCTGAACCCGATCCACGCCGCAAGGTTCCTCACCAACAACGGCATCACGGGATTCCTGGTGTTGGGCTCGGTGTTCCTCGTGGTGACCGGTGGCGAGGCCCTCTACGCCGACATGGGCCACTTCGGCGTCGGCCCCATTCGGTTGGGGTGGTTCGCCGTCGTGCTGCCGAGCCTGATGCTCAACTACCTGGGCCAGGGAGCGCTGTTGCTCGACCAACCCGAGGCCATCGAGAACCCCTTCTTTCTGCTGTCCCCGTCATGGGCTCACATTCCCCTCACCGTGCTGGCCACCGCAGCCACCATCATCGCCTCCCAGGCTCTGATAACGGGCGCCTTCTCACTGACGGTTCAGGCCGTCAACCTCGACTACCTTCCCCGGCTGCACACGAGGCAGACGTCGGCTCACAACGTCGGCCACGTCTACGTCCCCTCGGTGAATTGGATGCTCCTGGTGGCCTGCGTCGTGCTCGTCGTGACCTTCCGGTCGTCGAGCGCTCTCGCCGCCGCCTACGGCGTGGCCGTGACCCTCACGATGGTCATCACCACCGTGCTCGTCTTCGCGGTGGCCCGTCACCGTTGGAACTGGGGGCTCGGACGGAGTCTTATCGTCTTCACCCCGTTGCTTGCCGTCGACCTTGCGTTCGCGGGCGCCAACGTGGCCAAGATCCCGAGCGGTGGTTGGGTGCCCTTGGGCATCGGTCTCGTCGGCTTCCTGATCTTCACCACGTGGAGAACCGGACGTTCGATCGTGCGCAGGCGGATCGAACGGCGAGCGGTGTCGGTCTCCGACTTCGTCGCCGGGCTGGCCGACGATCCACCGATCCGCCATCCGGGCACCGGCGTGTACCTCCACCGGGAGCCCGGTGTCATTCCGCCGGCGCTCCTCGCCAATCTCCGCCACAACTCGGCCCTCCACGAGTCGGTTGTGCTGTTGTCGCTGACGACCGACCGCCAGGCCCGCGTCCCCAAGGCCCGCCGGGCCCGCTTGAAGCACCATGATCTGGGATTCGCCGAGCTGGAACTCCACTACGGTTTCTTCGATCGACTCGACGTCAGCAAGGATCTCAACGAGCTGCTGCTCGAAGGGCTCACGTTCGACGTCCAGCACACGTCGTACTTCCTCGGCCGCGAGCGGATCGAGGTCACCGAGGAGCCCGGCATGCCGATGTGGCGGGAGCGGATTTTCGCCTTCCTGCACCGAAATGCAAGCGACCCGTCATCCCACTTCGGGCTGCCGTCCGGGCACAGTATCGACATCGGAACCCACGTCGATCTGTGATCGCCGACGCCTGGCCGATGGCGGCAATTCCGATCTCCAGGTCATTCCTCTCAGCCGGGGCGTTTGTCGGCGCGAACTCGTGAAACCGATCCTCCGGAGCGGTGATCGGGTCCGGACGAGAGGCTCGCCACCGCCAGGGCCGAGAGCACCACGCAAACGCCCCAGACCGGCTGGTAGCTGCCCCAGCGGTCGACGGCCCACCCCGCAATCGGTGAACCGAGGCTGAGGCCCCCGAGGAACCCCAGCATCACCACGCCCGAGGCCCGTCCGGCCAGCTGTCTGGGCACCACCATGATGATGGCGAGCATGGCCACCGCGTTCCACGCTCCGATACCGACGGCGTTGAGTGCCGTGGCCGGCCACAGAATCCACGAGCCGAGCGCCGGCGTTGCCACCAGGACCAGTCCGTACACACCGCCGAGCACGGCCAGGATCCGCAGCAGCCGGGGAGGTGACTCGGAGGCCTCGGCGACCCTCCCGGCGACGATGCGGGCCACGATCCCGAGCATCCCGGTCATGGCCACCAGGAACCCCGCGGTGCGGGTGGTCATCCCCACCGACTCCTCCGCCCACAGCGGGAAGAAGCGGCCGATGGTGCCACCCACGGTGCCGCTGAGCAGCGCGTAACCGGCCAACCGCCAAATCCAAGGATCCATGGCGACAACGTCGTCGACGCCGCCCGCCGACCCGGCGCCGACCGAACCCGCCCGATCAGCGACCGACGCATCGTGTGGCGCTGACGGCGGCGGTGTGGGCGCCGTCGGTCGACGAGGAAGCAGCACCGCGGTGAGCACGGCCACGAGGGCGAAAACGGCAGCGTAGACCCAGCTGGCGCCCCGCCACCCAAGCCACACCGCCAGTGTCGGGAGCGTGAGGCCCGACAGGAACACGCCGAACTGCACGCCCGACTGTTTGATACCGGTGATCGTGCCCTGCACCCCCGGCGCCACCCGCTCGGCGATGAGCGCATTCGTGGCCGGGTTGCCCCATCCCTGCGGGACACCACTCACCAGCGCGGAGGCGGCGAGGGCCAGCGTGCTACCCGACAGCGCCATCATCGACATACCCACGGCGCTGATCAACATGCCGCTCACCGCCGCGGCCCAGGGCCCGATGCGATCGGTGAGCCGGCCCGATAACGGTGCCGTGAGTGCGCCCGTCATCGTGTTGACCGAGCCGATGAGGCCGAGCTCGGCGCGGCTCAGATCGAGGTCGGTGATCAGCTCGATGGCCAGCACCGAAAGGGCGAAGATCTGGAACGACGTGGCGGTCATGGTCGCAACCAGCACGGCGACCAGCGTCGAACGACGATCGAACAAGGAAGGCCCGAACCTAGCCCGACGTGGTGTCCGGCTGGGTGATCTCGCCGGTCACCGCGGCGGCGGTCTCGATCGAGAGTTCCTCGTCGTCGGTATCGAAACGTCGCCACACCTCATGGCCCCGGGCCTGCTCCCGATCGCCGGTGGCGGTGAACCAGACGGTACCGAACCCGAGTTTGCGGGCGGCATCGAGCGTGTCGATGTCGTCGTCGACGATCAGAATCGACGCCGGAGGCTCACCCGTCACCCGGCGCAACACCTCGAAGATCGGTGCGGCCGGCTTGCGAACACCAACCGAACCGCTCACCACCCACGGGTCGATGAGACCCTGCAGGCTGTGACTGGTGCGGAGCTTGGTGGCCCATTCGGCGGCGTCGTTGGTGACGCACGCCGCCTTCACGCCTTCCGAGCGGAGCTTGCGAAGGTACTTGACCACACCCGGCGAGAGCTGGTGCAGTGACAGATAGGCGGCGTCGAGTTCGTTCGGATCACCCTCGACACCGATCGAGGGCCAGAATTGGGTGGAGGTCATGCGGCCCAGGCTCATCAGGCGGGCCTTGGCCGCGATCTCGTCGGAGGGCACCTCCGAGCCTCGTTGCCGGGCGAACGGAACAAGCAGCTCGGCGATGTCGTCGCCCTCCCGGTACAGCACACCCATCCCGTCGAGGGCAACCACGCCGTACCGCCGATCGGCGGCCTCGGCCGCTTCCTCGTCGGCCGTGCGCTCGGCCTTACGGTCTTGAGCCGTTCGGGCGGCCCGGGCTTTCCGTTGCTCGTCCGGACGGCGCCCGAGGGCGTCGGCCGGGCGGGGCCGCTTCGGTTCCTTGGGGCGACGCCATGAGCCGATCAATCGAAGGAGGCGGGCGAAGATCAAGAGACCGGACAGGACGGCCGCCAGGACGGCGACACCCCGAAGGACCTGAGCGGTGATGGCCCGCCGGGTGGTGGTGATCAGCACATCGGTGCGGTTGACGGCGGCAAGCGACGTCTCCCAGTGGAGCGTGGCCCCGGTTTCGGTGAGCTCCGGTTGCAGACCGTTGGACTGGTCCTCCTGCAGCTCGCCCGGCAGGGTGACGGACAGCTCGATGGTCACGTCCTGCTCGTCGGCGCCGTACCGTTCGGCAATGGACTCCAACGAACGGGTGAGCGACGTTTCCAGGTCGGCGTCGGTGAACGAACTGAACCCGTTGATCGGATCGACGACACCGCTGACGGTGTAGTCGAGACGACCGAAGCTCTGCGCCCGGACGAGGGTGAAGTTCCTGATCAGACCGGAGTCGCCGGAGAGCTCGCTCATGACCTCGGTGAACTGCGACGTGGTACCGAACGCCTTGGTCGCGGTGACGGTGACCGAGCCGTCTTCGCCCCGAACCGGGGGTTCGAGATCCCAGCCGGCCTCCACCAGGTCGCGGGTGGGGATGCCACCACCGCTCTCCCGGTCGAGGTCGAGAAGCTGACCTGCGGCCTCGGCGTCGATGACGACCTCGGCCCGCACGAGACCCGATCCATCGGGTGCGACGTCGACGTCGACCGACAGGTCGGCCCGGCACGACGTGGTCACGAGCGCGGCGAGCACCAGCACGCCGAGAAGACGGCCGAGCCGCAGCCCGACGAACACGCTCATGTCCACGTCCCGATGCTATGGGGAAAAGGACGCTTTGCTAGGTCTCCTCGCCCGCTTCGGCCAATTCCGGCGTCGGCGGGGGTTCGAAGCCCTCATGGGCGATGAAGGTCAGAGCACGTTTGCCCTCGTCGTCGGTTTCGACGTCGATCACGATGATCTGACCGGCTCGGAACTCCTTGTAGAGAAGCTTCTCCGACAGGACGTCCTCGATCTGACGCTGGATGGCCCGACGCAGGGGGCGGGCGCCCATCGAGGGGTCGTAACCCGTCTCAGCCAGGAAGTGTTTGGCTTCGACGGTCAGCTCCAGGCCGATGCCCTGACCCTCGAGCTGGTCGACGGTACGGGCGATCATGAGATCGACGATCTCGGTCACCTCGGGCATCGACAGCTCGTGGAAGACGATGGTCTCGTCGATCCGGTTCAGGAACTCGGGCCGGAAGTGGACCTTCAGGGCGTCGTTGACCTTCTCCTTCATCCGCTCGTAGGTCACGGCCTCGTCGTTCTTGGAGAAGCCGAGCGTGGCCTTCCGCAGATCCTGGGTGCCCAGGTTGGAGGTCATGATCAACACGGTGTTGCGGAAGTCGACACTGCGGCCCTGCGCGTCGGTCAGGCGACCCTCCTCCAGGATCTGGAGCAGGGCGTTGAACACGTCGGGGTGGGCCTTCTCGATCTCGTCGAACAGCACCACCGAGAACGGCTTGCGCCGCACGGCCTCGGTCAGCTGGCCACCTTCCTCGTAGCCGACATAGCCCGGGGGCGAACCGACGAGGCGACTCACCGTGTGCTTCTCCATGTACTCGGACATGTCGAGGGTGATGAGGGCCTTGTCGTCGCCGAACAGGAACTCGGAAAGGGTCTTGGCCAGTTCGGTCTTGCCGACACCGGTGGGGCCGAGGAAGATGAACGAGCCGGACGGACGGTTCGGGTCCTTCAGACCCGCCCGGGTGCGGCGGATCGACTGGGAGACGGCCCTTATGGCGTCCTCCTGGCCGATGACCCGCTTGTGCAGCTCGTCCTCCATACGCAGGAGCTTCTCGGTCTCCTCCTCGGTGAGTTTGTAGACGGGGATGCCGGTCCAGATCGACAGCACCTCGGCGATCGATTCCTCGTTGACCTCGTCGAACAGGTCGGTACCGGACGCCTTGATCTCGGCCTCCATCTCCTCCCGCTTGGTGAGGAGCTCCTTCTCGGAGTCGCGGAGACGTCCGGCCTCTTCGAAGTCCTGCTGCTCGACGGCTTCCTTCTTGCGGCGGACGACCTCGGACAGCTCGTTCTCCAGCTCCTTGAACGCAGGCGGGGTGTTCATCCGCTTGATCCGCAGACGGGAACCGGCCTCGTCGATCAGGTCGATGGCCTTGTCGGGCAGGTGACGGTCGGAGATGTAACGGTCGGCCAGGTTGGCCGACGCCACGAGCGCCTGGTCGGTGATCGTGACCCGGTGATGGGACTCGTAGCGGTCCCGCAGGCCCTTCAGGATCTCGATCGTGTGCTCGACCGTCGGCTCCTCGACCTTGATCGGCTGGAAGCGGCGTTCGAGCGCTGCGTCCTTCTCGAGGTGCTTGCGGTACTCGTCGAGCGTGGTGGCACCGATCGTCTGCAGCTCACCGCGGGCCAGCATCGGCTTCAGAATCGAGGCGGCGTCAATCGCCCCCTCGGCTGCGCCGGCACCAACCAGGGTGTGGAGCTCGTCGATGAACAGAATGATGTCGCCGCGGGTCTTGATCTCCTTCAGCACCTTCTTGAGGCGCTCCTCGAAATCACCGCGGTAGCGGGACCCGGCGACCAGTGCGCCGAGGTCGAGGGTGTAGAGCTGCTTGCCCCGCAGGGTGTCGGGAACCTGGTCCTCGGCGATCTGCTGGGCCAGGCCCTCGACGATGGCGGTCTTGCCGACGCCGGGTTCACCGATCAGGACCGGGTTGTTCTTGGTGCGGCGGGAAAGCACCTGCATGACCCGCTCGGCCTCGCGGGCCCGACCGATGACCGGATCGAGCTTCTTCTCGCGGGCGAGCTGGGTGAGGTTGCGGCCGAACTGATCGAGGATCAGCGACCCGGACGCGCTCTCCGAACCGCTGCCACCGGAGGTGGCGCCGGCCTTGCCGCCCTCGGAGGACGAACCGGACTGACCGGCCGGGCCGGAGTAGCCGGACAGGAGCTGGATGACCTGCTGGCGGACCCGCGACAGGTCGGCGCCGAGCTTGACCAGCACCTGGGCGGCGACGCCCTCACCTTCGCGGATGAGGCCGAGCAGGATGTGCTCGGTGCCGATGTAGTTGTGACCGAGTTGCAGGGCCTCCCGCAGCGACAACTCCAGGACCTTCTTGGCCCGGGGGGTGAAGGGGATGTGACCCGACGGCGAGGAACCGCCCTGGCCGATGATGTCCTCGACCTGGCTGCGGACCGCCTCGAGGGAGATCGACAACGACTCGAGCGCCTTGGCCGCGACCCCCTCACCTTCGTGGATGAGGCCGAGCAGGATGTGTTCGGTCCCGATGTAGTTGTGGTTGAGCAACCGAGCTTCTTCTTGGGCCAAGACGACAACTCGGCGGGCTCGGTCGGTGAAACGTTCGAACATCTAGGTCTCCCGGATTGGGCGTTCTCTATCAGTCGGTGAGTGAGGGGCGGACTATTCGGTAGTTGCGTGCAAGGTACTGGGGAGTGGAACGTGGACTTGGTTGTCAGCCTACTAGCGAGTCGGGGCTTCCAGGTAAACGTGAGGGCTGTGATCGATGGGAACGGGGGCTGCCTGCCCGGCGTTTTCCCGGCTTCAGGGGCGGCTACACCGCAATGCAATACGCTCTCCTGGATTGTCGGCAAAAGGACGTCGGAAACTGAGTGCCAACTCCGTACAACCCCGAAGTACCAGTGAATATTCGGGGAAAAGTCGTGGTTCGGCGGCGCCGCTGCGCCACCCGGGCTCCAGCCTCGGTCACCGGGCTCCCGGCGGCCTTCGGGGCGAGACCCGACGCCGCGACACGCTACCGTGTAGGGGTGGATGGTCCGCCCCTTGCCTCATTGCCCACCGCGAGTGACGACAGTGCCCGCATCGAGCGGTTTCTGCTCGACACCGTGCGCATCGACGACGATCCCTATCTGACCGAGATCGCCTCCCATCTGATCAAGGCGGGCGGGAAACGGCAGCGGCCGTTCTTCACGATCACGTCGGCTGCAACCCGAATGGACGACGGTGCCTCGGTGGCCGACGACGTGGTGCGCGGCGGTGTCGCCGTCGAGCTCGTGCAGGTCGGTTCGCTGTACCACGACGACGTGATCGATGAGGCGCAGATCCGCCGTCAGGTCGACAGCGTGAATGCCCGCTGGGGCAATCTTCGGGCGGTCCTGGCCGGCGACTACCTGCTGGCCAAGGCCTCGGAGATCGCCGCCAGCCTCGGCACCGATGTGGCCGGATTGCTGGCCACCACCATCGGCGAACTGTGCAAGGGCCAGGTGGCCGAACTGCAGACCCTCTACAACCCCGACCGTACTCCGGAGCAGTACTTCACGTCGATCTCCGGCAAGACGGCCTCGCTCTTTGCCGCCGCCACACGGATCGGTGGTCTTGTGGCCGAGCTGGAGCCGGCCATCACCGATCAGCTCACCGAATTCGGTCGTCTCTACGGGATGGCCTTCCAGGTCGTCGACGACATCCTCGACATCATCGCCACCGACGACCAGCTCGGCAAGCCGGCCGGCAAGGACATGATCGAGGGCGTTTACTCGCTGCCCGTCATCTACGCCCTGCAGTCCGACCGGGGCCCCCAGCTTCGGGATCTGCTCGAAGCGAGGATTACGGCCGACAACCGCTTCGAGGCCATCGACTACGTCCGGCGATCCTCGGGCATCGACCGTTCGTACGACACGGCGTCGGAGTTCGTCGATCGGGCGAGAGCCACCATCCTCGGCGTGTCCGACAACAAGGCGGCCAACGCACTGGCCGACACCGCCAGCCACCTTCTCGGCACCGTCGATCGCATCCGGAACGCCTGATCCAGGTACACACCCCTCAGAGGGGAGTTGGGTGTCTTGAGGATGGTGTCCTACTTGTCGGCGCCGAGGGCGAAGCCGGACATGAACGGCTTCTGGAGCGCGATGAAGACGAGGGTCGGCGGTATCGAGGCCAAAAGGGCGGCCAACATCAACGGCCCGAAGGTCAAGCCGGTGTCGATGCCCTGCAAGCCCTGAAGGCCGACCTGGATCACCTGCTGCTCCTGGTCGGAGATGATCAGCACCGGCCACAGGTACATGTTCCACACGAACACGAACTGGATGACGGCCAGGGCTCCGATGGCGTTCCACGAGAGCGGTATCAGGATCCGGAACAGGAACTGCAGCGGCGACGCACCGTCGATCTGAGAGGCCTCGGCCAGGTCGCGGGGCAGGTTGGCGAAATGCTGCCGGAAGAGGAACGCGCCGGTCGCCGAGGCGGCGAAGGGGACGACGAGCCCGGCCATGGAGTCTTTCCAGCCAAGGTCGGACACGAAGCGGAACAGGGCCAGGATCATGACCTCGGTCGGCATCATCAGGGTGATGAGCACGAAGAAGAACACGATCCACTTTCCCCGGAATCTGAAGTAGACGAACGCCAGACCCGCCAGCAGCGACAGCACCGTCTTGGCCGCGGTGACGAGGACGGCCTGCACCGTGGAGTTCCACATGAACCGGCCCAGGTTGCGGTCGTTCCACACCTGGTCGAAGTGAGTGGAGAGGCCGGTTCCCGGTGTGAGCTGGAAGCGGAAGACCTCGGCGTTCGTCTGGGTGGCCACCAGGGCGGCGTAGGCCATGGGGAACAGGATGACAATCATCGCCAACCAGAGGCCGACATGAAACGGCCAATTCCGACCCCGGAACCAGCCGGTGCCCTGAACGTTCAGGCTCAAACCGCCGGCATTGGCGACCGACGCGCGCATTCGGCTTCGGCTACGCACCGCCATAGTTGATCCTTCCTTCGGACTGTTTGAATTGCCAGGCGGTCAGGGCGATGACCGCCAGGAACAGCACCACCGACTGGGCCGCCCCGCGGCCGAGATCGCCGTTGTCGACCCCGACCCGGATGATCTCGTAGATCGCCACCGACGTGGCGCCGGCCGGCGCCCCCTTGGTCAGGAAGTCGATGGTGCCATAGACATCGAAGAACGAGTAGGTGAGGTTCGTGATCAGCAGGAAGAAGCTGATCGGGCCCAGGGCCGGCACCACGACGGTGCGGAACCGCTGCCAGGCGTTGGCGCCGTCGAGCGCGGCCGCCTCGATCTGATCCCGGGGCACGGTCTGCAGCCCGGCCAGGAAGAACAGCAGGTTGTAGCCGAGCAGCTTCCACACCGAGGCCAACACGATGGTCATGCGGGCCAGGGTGGCGTTCTGCGTGTAGTCGGGGAAGTCGATGCCCCAACGGCTGGAGAGCGCTGCCACCACGCCCCCGGTGGCATTGAAGATCATGAAGAAGAGGATGCCGGCGATGGGAGGTGAGACTGCGTAGGGCCAGATCAACAGGGTCCGGTACACGGTGATCCCTCGAATGCGACGAAAGGTGAGGTAGGCCAAGCCAAGGCCGAAGGCCATGCTCAACGCCACCGTGCCGACGGAGATGATCACGGTGTTGAGATAGATTCGGCGATAGCCGCCGTTGACGTCCTCGAAGATGAAGTACAGCGCCAACAACAACACCAGCGGACCGACGGGACGCAGAGTACGAGCGACCGAGTAGCCGACCGAGTCGGGGCTCGACCGGGCCTGCCACAGGCCGATACCCCAGATGAGACCGACGGCCACCAGCGGCAGCGTCGCCACCAGAATTGGCTGGGGCACCAGCAACTCGGAAAAGTTGGCCAGGCACCGTTCGCCCACCCGGGGGGCACCGAGCCGGGTCAGTTTGGTCGACAGCCGGAACGTCTGGAACGCCGGCCAGTAGAGGAAGAAAACGAGGATGACCAGCGTCGGTGACAGGAGCAGCCAAGGCCACCACCATCCCAGACGGTAGGCGCCGGTACGGATCTCGCTCTCGCCGAATCCTCCGCCGCCGACACCGGACCCTTCGCCCGGCCGGTTGAGAACCGCCCGGGTTCCGGCTCCGAACATCCAGGCGAAGGCCGCTCCCAGAGCGATGCCAAGCACGCCCTCGGTCGACTCGGCGTCGGCGGCGTACATGCAGAATCCCAGCGCGGCGGATATGGCACCCGCGCCGAGTACACCGAGGGCACCGCCAAGGGCGGCCTGTCGAGGGGTCCGATACCCGAACGACAGGACGCCGATGGCGGCTCCGACGATCAGACTGAGAACGAGCTGCAGTGATCCGCTCATGCGCCTGGACTAGCGAGAGGTGTTGTTACTCGCCGAACAACTCGTTGTAGTCGTCGAGCTGCTGTTGTGCGTCGGCCTGCGCCGAGGCCATACGTTCGGCCACGTCGACGTTATTGACCAGGATGTCCTCGATGGCCGCCGTGACCACGTCACGGATGGCGACGAAGTTGCCGACCAGGGCGCCGGTTGCCGCCGGGGTGTCGGCGGCCGCGTCCAGCTGGTCGGAGGCCACGGCGGAGTTGGGGCTCTCGTCGTACCAGCCTCGCTCCTCGAGGAGCGCGACCGCGGCGTTGGTGATCGGAATGTAGCCGGTCAACTGGTGCCAGGCGGCGGCGTTCTCCGGGTTGGAGAAGAAGTTGAGGAAGGCCAGCGCACCGTCCTGTTCGGTCTCCGACAAACCATTGGCCAGCCACAGGGTGGCGCCGCCGATGAGGTTGCCCTCATACGCGACGTCCTGGTTGTAGGGCATGAACGAGGAGCGAACCTCGAAGCCGTTGTCGACGCCGGCGTTGGTCAGGGCCGTGGTGTCCGACGACGAGTAGATCAGCATGGCCACATTCTGCGCCTGGAAGGCGGCCGACGTGCCGTCCCAGTCCCGCTGGACGCCGGTGTACACGAAGTGACCGGCGTCCTCCAGGTCGCTCCACCACTGGATGTAGTCCACGGCCTCGGGCGAGTCGAGGAAGATCTCGGTGGCGCGGGCGCTGCGACCGTTGTCGTTGTTCACCAGATCGGCGCCCATCTGGCCGAGCGACTGCTCGTAGAACCACCCGTGGTTCGGCCAGGTGATGCAGCCCTCGGACGGGGCGTCGGGTAGTGCCATGATGGCCTCGCAGGCCGCTTCGACCTCGGCCCAGGTTGCCGGAGGCTCGGTGATCCCGGCCTCGTTGAGGATGTCCATGTTCGAGAACATGGTGGTCGACGAGGTGTTCCACGGCATCGAGTAGAGCTGGCCGTCGATCGTGTAGTACTTCGTGGCGGCCGACACCACGTCGCCGAGCACAACCGGTTCGCCCAGGATTTCGGTGCGGTCGCCGATGGCATCGGTCACCGAGGTGAAGATGGGATTGCCGTCGCCGTCGACGGCGTCGAGCGCCTCCTGGGTGGCGGCTTCGAAGAAGTGGATGATCTCGGGCGGGTTGCCGTCCTCGATCGCCAGCTGGGCCTGCTCGAACACCGTGTTGTAGGAGTCGAACTCGGTCACCACGACGTTGTATTCGGGATGGGCCTCGTTGAATTCGGCCGCCCGGTCGCGAGTGAAGCCGAGGCGGGCGTCGTCACTGAAGGCGATCCACATCTCGATGGTGGCGGCATCGCCTGCTGCCCCCGAATCGTCGCCACTTTCGTCGCCGCTGTCGGCGGTGTCTTCGGTGGCGTCTGCGTCCTCGCCGGAGTCGGCGGTGTCAGTCGTGTCCTCGCCACCTTCGGTGACGTCGCCCGCATCGTCGCCACCGCACGCGGCGGCCACCATGGCCAGCGCAAACAGTAGGGCCAATATTCGTTTCATCTCGGTCTCCCCCAAGTTGATGTTTGGTTGATGATGTCGAATGTAGGCACACAAGCCTAGTTCCCCAGGGATGGTTCGGTGAACATTTCGCATCGGTCTACGTTGCCCGCCTCGCCCACGGCTGACGAGCGGGACGCGGACGAGTACGTTGGCGTCATGACCGAGACGCCCGAGCCCGACATCACCTTTCACGACGACATCGAGGGCTACTGCAGTGCCTTGAGCTACCGGCCGGGCGAAACGGTGGGGTTTCACGTCTCCACCCGAGCCGAACGGTGGTCGATCACGGTCGAGCGGTGGGGGGCCGAGCGGGCGCCGGTATGGTCGGCTTCGGATCTGCCCGGTACGTTCACGCCCGCTCCGGACGATGCCGACCGTCACGGCTGCCGGTGGCCGGTGACGGCCGAGCTGACCGTTGGCTCCGACTGGCTGTCGGGGTTCTATCTGGCCACGCTGACCGCTCACGGTGCCGAGCCGGGGCGCGCGGTCGCCCATACCGGCTTCGTGGTCCGAGCCGGCGACAACAGCCCGACCCCGGCCGACACCCTGCTGGTGCTGGCCACCAACACCTGGAACGCCTACAACACCTGGGGCGGCGCCAGCCTCTACACCGGCGGGCAGCAGGTGGCCTTCGCCCGACCGTGGAGTCGAGGTATGTTGTACCGCCCGTCGACCGAACGGGATGACCGCAAGGCCCGCCCCACGAGATGGGGCGAGGACGCCGACGTCGACGGTGACACCTTCCAGCGGTATCGGCTGGAACGGGGCTACGCCGCCTCGATCGGCTCCTCCGGTTGGCACCTCTACGAGCGTCGCTTCGTGGAATGGGCGGAAGCCAACGGGTACCGGTTCGACTACGCGGTGTCCTCGGATCTCGAGCATGACCCGGATGTGCTGAATGGCTACACCACCGTGGTGTCGGTCGGCCACGACGAGTACTGGTCGGCCGCCCAACGCGACGTCGTGGAAGCGCATGTCCGGGCCGGAGGGCGGTTCGTCAGCTTCTCGGGCAACACCATGTTCTGGCAGGTTCGCCTGGAGAACGTCGCGATCGATGGAGACGACACCGGACGACAAACCATGGTCTGCCACAAGTACTCAGCCCACGAAACCGACCCGGTCGTGGCCGACGGCCGACCGGCGGAGATGACCGGCATGTTCGCCGATCCGATGGTCGGCCGACCGGAGGCCGCCTTCCTCGGCGGTGGCTCGGCCTGGGGCCTGTACGTACGGTTCGGCCGTTCCGTTGCCCGCGGCTCGGGCGCCTTCACCGTGTACCGCCACGACCACTGGCTGCTGGAGGGGACCGGCCTCGGTTACGGCGACCTGCTGGGCGCCACCCATGGCTGTGTCGGCTACGAAACCCTCGGGTGCCGCATCCAGCTCGACGAGTTCCACTTGCCGGTACGCCGGGGCGGTGATCACACTCCCACCGACATGACGATCGTGGCCTGGACACCATCGTCGAACCTCGGCGTCGGTGAGTACCCGAAGTCGATCTCGGCGTTGTCGGATCAGGGCGATCTGGAATTCATCGCCCAGCGGATCCACGGGGATCTGAGCGAGCGCTCGCTGGCGCTGGCCCGCTACGGAACCGCCATCCTGGCCGAGGTCCACCCCTTCGGGCCCGACGCCGGCCAGGTCGTCACGGTCGGCACCACCGACTGGGTGTTCGGCCTACCCGACGATCCGGCGGTGGCCCGCGTAACCGCCAACGCCCTGCGGGGACCGAGCGACACCGACGGCCTCTAAGCTTTCGAGCTATGAGTTCATCCGTTGACCGAGTGCTCACTGCGGCCGCGGCGGCCGGCCTGGACGTCGAGATCGTGGAGTTTCCTGACGGCACCCGCACCGCCGACGACGCGGCGGCCGCCGTCGGCTGCAAAGTCGACCAGATCGTAAAGTCGATGATCTTCGCCGCCGGCGACGAACGCAAGATCGTTTTGGCGCTCACCAGCGGCGCCAACCGGGTCGACGGCGATCGCCTGGCCGACCTGGCCGGCGTCGACGCCTGCCACCGGGCAACCGCCGACGAGGTTCGATCGGCAACCGGCTTCGCCATCGGCGGGGTGGCCCCGATCGGTCATCTGTCGCCCTTGCCGACGTGGATCGATCCCCACTTGCTGACGTTCGACACCATCTGGGCCGCGGCCGGCAGCCCGCGGCACGTCTTCGCCGTGTCAGCCCAACGCCTTGTCGAGCTCACCGGGGCGACGATCGCCGACTTCACCGTCTCCGCCGAGGCGCCGCCGTCCTAGCCCATCGTCGGCGTCTCGCCGTTCAAGAAACGAGGGTTCACGCCGACGGTGTCGGTATGACCACCTCGGCCGACGCCACACCTTTCTCCGAGCAGGACTGGACCGATCTGGAGCGCCTGATCGAGGACCGCCTCGCCGTTGCCTCCGGCCTTCTCGGCATCGCCGTCATCGAGGTCGACACCTCGGAGCTGGAGACGGCGGTGCAGCGGCTCGTCGATCACCTCGATGCCGAAGATCTCACGGCCCGCACCGATCACGATCGCTTCGTGATCGTGCGTAGCCCGTTGACCGGTCCGGCCGAGATGGAGGGACTCGGCCTCCGGATCGCCGATTCGTTCCCGGCGACGCCGTCGGCGCCGTCTGCCGATGATCCGATCGAACGGTCGACCGTACACGTCGGTGTGGTCACGGGCCGGCGGGGCGACACGGCCCGAACCCTGCTGCGGCACGCCCAATTCGGCTTGGAGGACGCCAAGGCGATCGGTCGAGCCATGGTCGTCGTCGATGACGGGCCCCGCCTCCTCGTCGACGAAGCAGGCGTCTAGCCCGACGTGGTGTCCACCGTTGCGTCGTGTCCCGTACCGCGTCCCGGCGTAGCCTCAGCGTTGACTTCAGGTCGCAAGGTCGGGAAGAGCACGACGTCGCGGATGTTGGAGGCGTCTGTCAACAGCATGACAACGCGGTCCATGCCGATACCGAGGCCGCCGGTCGGCGGCATCCCGTACTCGAGGGCTCGCAGGTAGTCCTCGTCGACCACCATGGCCTCGTCGTCGCCGGCCTCCTTCTGGCGGACCTGGTCCTCGAACCGGGCCCGCTGCTCATCGGGGTCGACGAGCTCGGAGAATGCGTTGCACAGCTCCCGCCCGGCGACGACGGCCTCGAAGCGCTCGGTGAAGCCGGGCAATTCACGGTGGTCCCGCGACAGCGGCGACACCTCCTTCGGATAGTCGGTGACGAATATCGGACCCCACAGATCGGGCTCAGCCGTCTTCTCGTAGAGTTCGAGAATGAGCTTGCCCTGGCCGTAGGAGTCCCTGACCTCGACGCCGTGACGCTCGGCCACCGCTCGCAGTTCGGCCAGGTCCTGGGTGACGCCGACCCGCTCCCCGATCGCGTCCTCGATGAGGTCGACCATGGAGGCTCGCCGCCACGGGGTGGTCAGGTCGACGTCACGACCGCCGTAGCTGATCGTCGTCGAACCGCAGATCTCGGTGGCCAGATAGGCGATGAGTTCCTCGGTCAACGCCATCATGTCGCTGAAGTCGGCGTAGGCCTGATAGAGCTCCAGCATCGTGAACTCGGGATTGTGGCGGGAGCTGATCCCCTCGTTGCGAAACACGCGGCTCATCTCGAACACCCGCTCCAGGCCACCGACGGTCAGTCGCTTGAGGTAGAGCTCGGGGGCGATGCGTAGGAACAGCTCCAGGTCGAGTGCGTTGTGGTGGGTGGTGAACGGGCGAGCGGCCGCCCCACCGGGGAGCGGATGGAAGATGGGGGTCTCGACCTCGATGAAGTCGCGGTCCTCCAACCACCGTCGGGTCAGTGACATGACGCGGGATCGGGTGAGGAAGATCTCTCGACTCTCCGGCGTGACCCACAGATCGAGGTAGCGCTGGCGGTAGCGAACGTCGGTGTCGGTGAGACCGTGGAACTTGTCGGGAAAAGGTCGGCGGGCCTTGGCCAGCAGCTCCCAGCTCTCCACCTTGACCGACAGCTCGCCCTTGCGGGTTTTCATCACCTCGCCCGACACCCCGATCCAGTCACCGAGCGACAGCGAGCAGAACTCCTCGAAATCGGGGGTCACCTTGGCCGGGGCGAACAACTGGATGCGGCCGCCCGAGTCCTGCAGGGTGCCGAAGGCGAGCTTGCCCTGGACCCGGCGCAGCATGAGGCGCCCGGCCACTGTGGCCTTGATCCCGGTCTCGGCCCCGTCTTCGATGTCGCCATAGGCCGACCGCAGCTCGGCCGACGTGGTGTCGGGCTCGAAGCGATAGGGCACGGCCGCCGGGTTCGCGGCGGTTTCGGGTTTGGTCACGCTGTCGGTCACGGCCCCGAGGATACCCGTCGCCTTCCGCAAGAAATGCGACGACCGGGCCGGCGGTCCTGTGGGTCCGGTGCGTCTCAGTGGGAATGGTCGGCGCCGGTTGCCTCGACGCAGGCCGACCACGGATCCTCCACCGCATCGTGGGCGAAGCAGTAGGCCCACGACGCGCCCGGCTCCACGGTGGCGATGACCGCGTGATCCGTTTCCTCCCAGTGGGCTCGGGCGTGACCACCCGGGCTGTCGTCGCAACAACCGATGTAGCCGCAGACCTGGCACTGCCGCAGCTCGACCCACTGCTTGTTCGCGTCCAGGCAGATGTGGCACACCAGCTCGTGAGGTCGGGCGAGCGGTTCGGTCACCGACAGATCGACGCAGGCCTCGGCCGCCCGTCCGATGTCGTCACGCACCCGCGCCGAAATCGTCTGAACGCCCGAATACGCAACAGCAACCTCGACGGCGATCTGACCCACCACCAGCACGGCGACGAGAAGCACCACTGACAGGGCCGGCCGGTCGAGCACGCCTGCGATCAGCACGACGCCGGCCGCGGCCACCAACGACGAACCGGCCCGGATTTCGTTCCGCACCGCGTGGTGGGGGCTGATCGTGAGCAGGTCGAGCACGGCGGTGGCCGCGAGGGTCACGGCGATGGAACCGGCGAACAACAGAGGCAGGTGGGCGTAGGCCCAGGCGACACCCAGCACCGGCCGGCCCCGCCTGACGTTGGAGTCGGCGACGTCGTCGAAGTAGGTCCACCACAGCCCCACCGCGATCAGGAACACGCCGCCGCCGAAGATCTGGCTGTGGAGCGACGCCCCCTGCTCGGCCAGCTCGGTCAGTGTCTTCACGAACGTCTCGCCGAACACGATGATGGTGAAGATCGCGTACCGCTCCCGGAAGTGATGTTCGTGGGTGGGCGGCCCGGTCAGCTTGCCAACCGCCACGATCGGAGCCAGGAACTCGAAGGCGATCGCCACGCCCCAGATGGCGAAGCGGAGCGGCTCACCGACCGGAACCGACAAGGCCCAAAGGAGGGCGCCGACCGAGAAGGCGCCGATGAGACACGGGCCAGCGCCTGCGTCTCCCCGCCGACGGGCAGCATCCGAACGTACATGGCGATGAGGGGCATCCGGGAGGCGACGTAGGCGACCGCCAGCCATGCCCAACGGTTGTCGTTCGGACCGACGGCGAACAGCGCCACATTGGCCACCGCGAACATCTGCAGGAAGACCAACAGCCGATGGACGACGTCGTCGACGGCGAAACGGTTCGTGTAGGCCGTGGTCCCGGTCCAGGTCCACCAGAGCACCGTGAAGACGCCGACGAACCGGCCGACACCACCCCAGCTGACGTCGGACGACAGTTCGTCGCCGAGCTGGATGAGCGCCGCCACGTAGAGGAGATCGAAGAACAACTCGAGCCAGGTGACCCGGGCCTGGTCCGTTTCCAGGGTGTGACGGCGGGTTGGGGGAAGCCATTTCGTCAAGGCCATGGCAAGACATTCTGGCCCGACGGCGGGCGATTCGCGACGGTCAGTGCCGGGCCAGCGCGAAGTAGGTCGATGCCCCGAGAGCCGACACGGCCGTGGTGGCGACCAGGGTCGGCGAGTAGCCGAACCGGTCGATCAGTGCGCCGGCGGTGGGCGGCCCGATGAACCCTCCGACACCGGCCGCCGTGTAGAGGGCACCGAGCACACCGCCCAAGCCGACCGTGCCGAACAGCTCCGCCGCCACCACCGGCGACAGGGCGATGAACCCGCCGTAGGCCACCCCGAGGACGAGGGCGAACACCACGAGCTGACCGTAGCGATCACCGGCCGTCAGCCAGATCAGGTAGCTGGCGGCCATCGTCGCCAGTGATCCGTAGAAGAGCGCCATGGGGGACACCCGGGCCGCCAGGGCCCCGAGCCCGAGGCGGCCGACAACCGAGCACAGCCCGATGAGGCCGACGATCAGGCCCCCGGAGCCGTCGATACCCTGCTCGGCCACGTAGTCGGCCATGAACACGAACGGAACGAACAAACCCGCCGAGATACCGAGAATGGCAAGGTAGAGCACCCCGAAGGCGCGGTTCGAGCGGATCTGCTGCAGAATCGGCGCCGGTCCGGACGTGCCGGCCATGACCGGCGGGCGGCGGGCTCCGATCGCCGCCACGGCCAGGAGCACAGCCGATGCAGCGGCCAGGTACAGGTATGTCGTGCGCCAACCGCGACTGTCGATCAGGCGCTCGGCCAACGGGGCCACAACGAGCGTTCCCGCTCCGATGCCGGCTACGGCCAACCCGACCGCAGTGGACCGGTGCCGGTCGAACCAACCGCCGACGGTCGCCACCATCGGGACGTAGCCGCAGGCGACGCCGATGCCGACCCCGAGTCCGTAGGTGACGTAGCCGACGGTGATCGACTCGACCCGCGACGTGACCACCAGACCGACCACCAGAGCCACCGCACCGAACAGCAGCACGGGCCGCGGTCCGAAGCGATCGGCGGCCCGCCCCGACACCACGCCGAGACCGAAGTAGAGGAGCGTGGTGATGGAGAAGACGAGTGCGATCGTGCCTCGATCGGCGTCGAACTCTTCGGCCATCGGGCGGAAGAACGAGCCGAAACTGTAGGCCACACCGAAGACGGTGAAGGTGGAGAGGAAGGTGGCTCCGGCCACCAGCCATGCGGCCGCCGAATCGAGGGACGGCGCGTCGGGGCCCGGCTCACTCACCGGCGTCGAAAACGGGCGAAAAAGACTGAAGGCGGTCGTCTTCGCCCGCGAACGCGAGTCGGGTTCACGCGTCGGCGACCACATCGAGGCCGATGTCCAGGACACGGGCGGAGTTGGTTATCGAACCGGAGGACACCAGGTCGACCCCCGTGTCGGCGTAGGCGTCGAGGGTGTCGAGCGTGATACCGCCCGAGGCCTCCAGCAGCGGGCGGCGGCCACCGGTCTTGGCCGCCCAGGCGTCGACCTTGGGCACCAGGGCCTTCAGCTCGTCGGGCCTGAAGTTGTCGAGCAGGATGATGTCGGCCCCGGCCTCGAGGGCCTCGAACATCAGCGCCTCGGTGTCGGCCTCGACGTGGACCGTGCGACCCGGCCAGCGACGTCGAGCCTCGGCCACCGCTGCGGTGATGGTGGTGCCGACGAGGTGATTGTCCTTCAGCATCAACCAGTCGCTGAGATTGCCCCGGTGGTTGACCGCTCCCCCGGCCCGCACGGCCGCCTTCTGCAGCGACCGGTAGGCGGGCAGTGTCTTGCGGGTGTCCCACACGGTCACCCGTCCGGCGGCCAGCTCGACCCAACGGGCCGCATTGGTGGCCACCCCGGACAGGTGGCTGAGGAAGTTGAGGGCCGTGCGCTCGGCGGTCAGCAGCGTTGCGTAGGGGCCCCGGGTCACGCCGATGACGTCTCCGGCGGCCAAACGATCACCGTCGGTGAGGCACCATTCGACGGTGAGCGTCTCGTCGACCGCACGGAACGTCTCCTCGACGCAACGGCAGCCGGCGAGGACGCCCGGCTCCCGCGCATTGAACTCGGCCGTGGCCATCTTGGACGGATCGATGAGCGAGGATGTGAGATCCCCAAGGGGGGTCAAGTCCTCGGCCAGCGCCTTCGCCACCAGATAGTGGATGTCGGCCGCCGGCGGCTGGAGATCGGTTCGCACGTCGCCAATCTAGCGAGCGTGATCATGCGATGCAGTGGCCGGGCGGCGCGGTTCCATCCGGCTTGTCGGAAGGGCGGTACGATCCGTGAATGCCGGAACGTCGCGTAACAGCCAGGTCGGTGGCCGCTGATCCTGTGCTCCCCGGCTCGGCCGCCGTCATCGGTTGCGGTGTCATCGGCGCGGCCTGGGCCGCCCGCCTGCGTCTCCACGGTGTTCCCGTACGAGCATTCGATCCGTCGCCGGAAGCCAACCGCATCCTCGACGAGGTGGCGGCCAACGCCGTGGCCGCCTGGTCCGATCTCGGCCTGCCGACGGACATGGCGCCTCTGACGATCTGTGACACGATCGAGGCCGCGGTGGCCGACGTCGACCTGATCCAGGAGAGCGTCCCGGAACGAATGGACGTGAAGCACGCCACCCTCTCGGCGGTCGACGCTGCGGCCCCGCACGAGGCGGTGATCGGGTCGTCGACCTCGGGGCTGTTGTGTTCCGACCTGGCCCGCCCGCTCGAACGGCCGGAGCGGCTGGTCGTCGCCCATCCGTTCAATCCGGTATACCTGCTGCCAGTGGTCGAGATCGTCGGCGGCGAGCACACCTCGGAAGCCACGATCGAGCGAGCCCTTGCCTACTACGGCGGCGTCGGGATGAAGCCGATCCACATCAAGGCCGAAATCGAGGCCCACGTGGCCGACCGGTTGTTGGAAGCCGTGTGGCGGGAGGCGCTGTGGTTGGTCAACGACGGCATCGCCACGACCTCCGAGATCGACGATGCGATCCGCTACGGCTTCGGTCTGCGCTGGGCCCAGATGGGGCTCTTCGAGACGTACCGCATTGCCGGCGGCGAGGGCGGCTTCGGCCATTTCATCCGCCAGTTCGGCCCGGCGCTGGCTTGGCCGTGGACCAAGCTGGTGGACGTCCCCGAGTTGACCGAGGAGCTGATCGAGCGGCTCGAGTCACAGTCCGACGAACAGTCGGGCGCGTACTCGATTCGGGAGCTGGAACGGATCCGTGATCGAAACCTGGCGGCGATGATGCTGGCCTTGGAGGCCAACGACTGGGGGGCGGGCCAGACGCTGGCCGAGCTACGATCCCGTTTCCGCTGACCCCTCCCGAAAGTCGGAGCTGACGTGACACCGGGTGTCACCTGACGGCCGCGGAATGCCGAGGTTCATCGTCGTCACTCGTCGGTTGGACGTTGCAGCGGCGGATTCAGCAACTCGGCGGAACCCGGGCGATAGAGCTTGGCCGGGCGACCGGCGCCGGCCACGATCTGCTCGCCGGTCGGCTCGACGAAACCGGTTGTCGCCATCACCTTGCGATGGAAGTTGGCCGGATCGAGCTCGACACCCCACACGGTGTCGTAGACCGAGCGCAGAACGGCGATCGTGAACGTCGGGGGACACAGCGCGGTGGCCAGCGTCGTGTACTCGAGCTTGGCGGCGAGGCGGGCCACCCCCCCGGACAGGATCTCGTCATGGTCGAAGGCGAGCGATCGGGCCCGGGCCGACGCAATGTCGGTCCACGCCGCCGGCGGCGCATCGGCCGCAACGACCGGTTCGAAGCGTTCAGCCACGAGCGCCAGATACACGACACTCACGGTTCGCATCCGGGGGTCGCGATCCGGTCGACCGAACGTGGCGAGCTGCTCGAAGTGGGTCCGGGCCAACGCCACGCCGGTTTTCGCCTCGAGCTTGCTGCGGGCGGCGTCCTCCAGGTCCTGCTCGACACCGACGAAGCCTCCCGGCAACGACCATTGGCCTGCAAACGGTTCGGTGTCGCGCCGCACGAGCAGAACCTGGACTGTCGACGACGCCACGGCGAGGACGACCAGATCGACGGTCACCGCGAAGGGCGGGAACTGGGGAGGCGTCCGGTCGAGCATCGAACTCGATCTTATCGATTATTTATTGTCAGATCCACAATTATCGCCTACCATAATAAATGTCAGATCTACAATAAAGGAGAACGGATGACCGATTCCGCACCAGACGCAGCAACACTCCACAGCGCCCGCCCAACCGGCGGCGCCTTCGGCACGTCGTTGCACCGCAACAACAAGTCGATCCGGCGGGACCGAGCCGACGCCCTCGCCGCCGATGCCAGCACGATGTACCGACGGCTCGTCGAGGATCTCCAGCTCGAGCTACGACAGCTCCGACGCCGTCAGGAGGACCTCCTCGATCTAAGCCCGACCGACGCCGACAGCCTCGTGCCGGCTGCCGATTTCGATGCGGAGGCCTTCGCATCCGACGACCACGCACTCAGCGTCCAGATCCGCAACGTCGAGATCAAGCTCGACCTGGCCACGGCCCGTCTGAACTACCTGTTCGGTGATGCCGGGAAGGTGGCGTGATGGGATACGGCACCTACTCCTCGGAGGCATACGCCTCGCTGGTCGTGCGCCACGGTTATCAGCGCAAATCCCGCTCGGAGATCTTCGACGCCCGTCGCATCGATCCGGACATGGATCCTCGCCAGGTGACCGTCCGTGAGTCGCGCGACTCGGTCGAACATCCCAACTCGGTGCCGATCGTCGTCGCCCTCGACGTGACCGGCAGCATGGGTTTCGTGCCCGAGCAACTCGTGCGCAACGATCTACCGAAGCTGATGGACGGCATCATTCAGGCCGGCATCGCCGATCCTCAGATCATGTTCTGTGCCGTGGGCGACCACATCCACGATCGTGCGCCGCTCCAGGTCGGGCAGTTCGAATCCTCGGCGGAACTGCTCGACCGGTGGTTGACCCGGATGTATCTCGAAGGCGGGGGAGGAGGCAACCACCACGAGTCCTACAACCTCGCATACCTGTTCGCGGCCCGTCACACGGCATCCGATGCCTGGGACAAGCGTCGACAGAAGGGCTTCCTGTTCACCATCGGCGACGAACCGTGTGCTCCGAACCTGCCTGACGTCACCATCCGCGCCTACACATCGGGAGCCGGTGATCGAAGCGTTTCGACCGAGGCGGTGCTGGCGGAGGCCGGGGAGCGGTACCACGTCCACCATCTCCATGTCGTTCACGACGCCGTCTCGGCCACGGCGCGGCGAACGGCCGGCTGGGCCGAGTTGCTCGGCCCGGACTTCGTCGTGCTGCAGGACCCGGGCACGGTGGGCGACACCATCGCGTCGATCGTCGTCGACCGGATCCGCAACAACAGGGCCGGCCGCGTGCCGGACACAGACGATTGGGTGATCCTGTGAGCAGCGCCGACGTGGTGATCGACCTCGGCTTCGGCGACAGCGGGAAGGGACATCTCGTCGACCATCTGGCCTCCCGGTCTCCGGAGTCGTCGCTGGTGATCCGCTTCTCCGGTGGCCATCAGGTGGGCCATACCGTGGTCCGAAACGGGCGGCGACACACATTCAGCAACTTCGGGGCGGGGACGCTGCTCGGTGTGCCGACCTACTATCTGCCCGACACGACGAGCTTCCCGCCGGCCGCGCTCCTCGAGCGACGGCTGCTGGCCCCGGTCGTGCCGCAGCTGTACGTCCACCCGCTGGCCATGATCACAACGCCCTACGACGTCGCCTGGAACCGCCTGTCGGAGCGCCGCAACCGCCACGGTTCCTGCGGGGTGGGGTTCGGCGCCACCGTCGAACGCAATCTGCGGGGACTCAGTCTGACGGCGAAAGACCTTGCCAACCGCTGGGTCGCGGCCCACAAGCTTCGGGCCGTCGGGGCCTACTACCGCGACCGTGGCGCCGACGGGGCACGCGAGCCCTCCTCGACAGCATGGCCCGGCGATCTCGACGACGATGCCTTTCTCGATGCCTGTGCCGAGTGGATGGCCGGCGTGACACTGGCCGGAGTCGGCGAACTTCCGCCCTCGCGACCCGGGTTGATCTTCGAAGGCAGCCAGGGGATCATGCTCGATCAGATCCACGGGATCTTCCCCCACGTCACACGGACCGACACGACCAGCAGGGGGGCGCTGGCCTTCCTGGCATCGATCGGCTGGGATCGCCCCGTCGACATCCACTATCTCACGCGCTGTTACCAGACCCGCCACGGCAACGGACCGATGAGCGCCACCGAACCGGTGCGGCTCGTCGACCCCGACGACGAGGCCAACGTCGACAACGAATTCCAGGGGAGTCTGCGGATCGCTGAACTCGATCTGGCGCTGCTCGACTACGCGCTGGCGAGCGACGCCGCCCACCACGATCTCGTCGATGTCCGCCGGCATCTGGTCGTCACCTGCGTCGACCAGCGGCCCGATGTCGACCTCAAACCGATCCTGCGGTGGGCCGGGTCGACCATGGAAACGGTGACCTTCGGCCACGGACCGGAGGCCGGCGACTTCGCCGCCATCGGCCCCATCGCCGTACTCAGCCCCGTTGGATACCCATGACGAGGTCGATGAGGTAGTCGCCGTAGCCGCTCTTGCGGAGCGGCTCGGCCACGGTGAGAAGCTGCTCGTCGTCGATGTAGCCCATACGCCAGGCGATCTCCTCGGGGCTGGCCACCTTCTGACGCTGGCGTTGCTCGATGACCCGTACGAACTCCGAGGCCTCGACCATCGAGTTGAAGGTTCCGGTGTCGAGCCAGGCGAACCCCCGGTCGAGACGGGCCACGGTCAACCGGCCCTGGTCGAGGTAACGCTGGTTGATGGCGGTGATCTCCAGCTCGCCTCGGTCCGACGGCTCGATGGTGCGCGCCATCTCGACCACGTCGGCGTCGTAGAAGTACAAGCCGGTCACGGCCCAGCTCGACTTCGGCTTGATCGGCTTCTCTTCGATACTGGTGGCCGTGTCGTCGGCGTCGAACCCGACCACGCCGTAGCGTTCGGGATCCGACACCTGCTGGGCGAACACGCACGCCCCGTCGGCCTGGGTCGACACCTCCTGGAGCTGACGGCTGAAGCCGCTTCCGTAGAACAGATTGTCACCGAGGACGAGACATGACGGCTTGCCGTCGAGGTACTCGGCACCGATGATGAACGCCTCGGCCAGGCCGTTGGGTTGGGGCTGCACGGCGTAGTCGAACCGAACCCCCCAGGCGGACCCGTCCCCCAGCAGCGCCTTGAACGCCGGCTGATCCTGCGGTGTGGTGATGATCAGGATCTCGGTGATCCCGGCCAGCATCAGGGTCGACACCGGGTAGTAGATCATCGGCTTGTCGTAGACCGGGAGCAACTGCTTGGAGACCGCGAGCGTCACCGGGTGGAGACGGCTACCGGTTCCGCCGGCAAGCACGATCCCCTTCCGGCCGAGCGGATTGAAGCCGCGGCCGAGGGAATTGAATCGGTTGGACGGCGAGGCCGTCGGGGTTTCGGTGAGCGGTGATGCGGCGGTCACGGTATTCCTTGAATCGAAGGGCGGGATCGGGTCAGATGCGATTCGTGGCCGTCCTCGGGGAGGATTCCAACTCGTGGACGACGTTGGCGATCGACTGAACGGCCGGTGGCAGCTCGACGCCGAAGTCGGTGCGAATGGCGGAGCTGTCGAGCCGGCTGTTGGCCGGTCGGGCGGCGCGAGTCGGATACTCGTCGGTGGCGATGGGCAGGACCTCGATGTCACTGCAACGGCTCGACGATGCAAACACCGCTCGGGCGAAGTCGAACCAGGTCATGGCGTCGGGTCCGGCGAGATGGTAGAGCCGTTGCGGTGTCGGTCGTGTGCCGTATCCGACGGCCGCCGCCACCGCTGCGATGGCCCGAGCCAGATCACCGGCCGCCGTCGGGCAGCCGACCTGGTCCCTGACCACACCCAGTTCGTCGCGCTCGGCGCCGAGGCGGAGCATGGTGGTCACGAAGTTCGAGCCGAGGGCTCCGTAGACCCACGACGTTCGCAGCGTGAGCAGCTTGTGGGCGGCCTCGGCCGCCTGTTCCCCGTCGGCTTTCGTCCGGCCGTAGACACCGATCGGCGAGATCGGATCGCTCTCGGTGTACCAGCCCGACTTCGTGCCGTTGAACACGTAGTCGGTGGAGAGGTGAACGAGGAGGGCGTCGACGTGATTGGCGGCGTTGGCCAGAGTCTTGACCGCGGTCACGTTGACCGCCTCCGCCTCGTCCGGCTCGTCCTCGGCCCGATCCACCGCGGTGTAGGCCGCAGCGTTGACGATGACGTTCGGGCGGAGCGTCTCCACCACCGATCCCACGGCGTCAGGGTTGCGGATATCGAGTTCGGCGGAGGTGTAGCCGCAGACGGCGGCCCCGTCGGACCAGCGGGCCCGCAGCAGTTCACGCCCGAGCTGGCCTCCGGCCCCGGTGACCAGAATCACGGGCTTCGTCGGCCTCCTCGCTTTGGAGGCCGATGACGACGATCGGCCCGAGGCCTCCGGCACGACTGCGTTCACGAGGCGACCGCCACCCCGAGCCGCTGCCCGTCGTAGCGTTCCGACAGCAGCGGCCGCCACCACCACTCGTTGTCGAGATACCACCGGACGGTACGGGCCAACCCGTCGGTGAACTCGATCGACGGCACCCACCCCAACTCCTGCTGGATCTTGGAGGAGTCGATGGCGTAGCGAAGATCATGACCGGGTCGATCGGCCACGAATTCGATGAGGTTCCGCCGATCGCCGACCTCGTCGCCCAACTCGGCGTCGACCTGATCGCAGATCGTCTGGACCACGTCGAGGTTCGTCCGTTCGGCGTTGCCGCCGACGGCGTAGGTCTGGCCCGGTTCGCCCCGGCGAAGGGCGGTGACGATGGCCCGGGCGTGGTCCTCGACATAGAGCCAGTCGCGGATGTTGTCACCCCGCCCGTACACCGGCAGCGGCTGTCCGGCCACCGCCTTCAGGATCATCAGCGGGATGAGCTTTTCCGGAAAGTGGAACGGCCCGTAGTTGTTCGAGCAGTTCGTGATGATGGTGGGCAGGCCGTAGGTCTCGTGCCAGGCCCGGACGAAGTGGTCGGATGCGGCCTTCGACGCCGAGTAGGGCGAACGGGGGTCGTAGGCGGTGGTCTCGTCGAAGGGCTCATCGTCGAGGCCGAGGCTGCCGAACACCTCGTCGGTCGACACGTGCACGAAGCGGAACGAGTCGAGCACGTTCCGCCGTTCGGCCTCGAAGCGGGCGGCCTGCAACAGCTCGTAGGTGCCGACGACATTGGTGCGGACGAAGGCGTCGGGCCCGTCGATCGACCGGTCGACATGCGACTCGGCGGCCAGGTGGATCACGGCATCGGGCTCGAAGCGGGCGAATGCCTCGCGAAGCGCGGAACCGTCGGCGATGTCGATTGCGACGTGATGGTAGAACGGTGACTCGGCAACCGAGGCGACCGAACCGGTTGTGGCCGCGTAGGTGACCTTGTCGACGTTCATGACCTCGATCGGCTCGATCGGGTCCTCGCCCCGGATCGTGTCCTCGCCCCGGGGTGTCGTCGGCCCGAGGAGATGACGGACAACGGCGGATCCGATGAACCCGAGGCCTCCGGTAACGGCGATCTTCATCCTGGCAACCTTTCTCCGCCGACGGCGTCGACGTCCATCCAGTCGGCCGAACGGCCGGACGACTGAGATCCGATCGCCGGGCGGCGATCAGGACCGGGGTCTGCCTCCAGTGTGGCCGCCCGGACCGCGGCCAGCGCTTCGGCCAGCTTCAGACCGTGCTGGTCCTTGTCGGACAACACCACCCGATCGGCCGGCACCGGCCACTCGACACCCAGCGCCGGGTCGTCCCACGCCACCGACAGTTCGGCGTCGGGTCGGTACGGTGTGTCGACCTTGTAGTACACCTCGGTGTCGGGTTCGAGGGTGCAGAAGGCGTGGCCGAAGCCGCGGGGAACCCACAGCATCTCGCCGGCGTCCGCACTCAACTCGACGGTAGCGACCTGGCCGACGGTCTCGGAGTCCGGTCGGAGATCGACGACGAGGTCGA
>JAOTVU010000060.1 GCA_029863385.1 Acidimicrobiia bacterium | reverse complement strand
GCACCGATCCGTCATCGGGTCGGTCGTAGGGTTCGAAGCGGTCGTCGGCGTCGTCGGCTCCGACGGCCCGTTCGAGAACCGCGGCCGCCTCGCGCCGGCCGGCCGTCGACTCTTCGGCCGACCCGAGATCGACGAGGTCGACCGCGAACGGCGACGGTGGCTCGACGAGAGGGCATGATGACACGTTGACCAACGTAGCCCGCGGCCGTGCCCGGGCCACGGTGCCGCGCCTGTTCGGACGGAGCTCCGCCGCCCACGTCGTCCGGCATGTGGCACCGGTCGGAGCCGTGCGTATGCTTGGACCCCGAGTCCGTGGGAGGAGATCACATGGCGAAACCACGATCGCCCAAAGGGCGGGCGCGGCGCACGCACGAACGGCTCGCCGAGGAGTATCCCGACGCCGAGTGTGAACTCGATCATGAGAACGCCTTCCAGCTCCTGGTCGCCACAATCCTGTCGGCTCAGGCCACCGACGTCGGCGTCAACAAGGTGACGCCCGACCTGTTCGCCCGCTTCGGTGATGCCGAGGCTCTGGCCGGCGCGTCCCACGAGGAGGTCGAGCAGCTCATCGGCTCGCTCGGTCTCTTCCGCAACAAGGCGAAGAGCATCATCAAGTGCGCGAATCAGCTCGTCGAGCGACACGACGGGCAGGTGCCGACCTCGATGCAGGACCTAACCGCACTGGCCGGTGTCGGACGCAAGACCGCCAACGTCGTACGCAGTGTCGCCCTCGGCCAGCCGGGATTGCCGGTCGACACGCACGTGCTACGGCTCTCCCGTCTGCTCGAACTCACGACCGAGACCGACCCGGTCAAGGTGGAACACGAGCTTAACCCGATGATTCCCGCCGGCGAGCGGGGATTGTTCAGTCTTCGGATGATCCTGCACGGCCGGCGGGTCTGCATCGCTCGACGGCCGAACTGCGCCGAATGCGTGTTGAACGACTTCTGTCCGTCGGTTCAGATCTAGTTGTTTTGGCTTTCTAAGCTGGTTGGAAAAACTTTCTGAATATCCACCAAAGCAAGACCAGGTTTGAATAGTCTTACTGCTACCAGGTTCCCGCCACCTGGTAGCAGCGAGATCGGGGATCCGCCGCCCCGTATCGCGCCGTCAGCGCCCTCTTCTGAGGGCGCTGACGTATTTTTCAGGTTATTGCAGGGCTGGGATGGGCGGAACCAAGAACGACCCCGTCGTTCCGTCGACGGACGGCACCTATCTGCGACTCGGCAAGTTCAATGTGTATTATCAAATAAATCGGGAGATGTATTGTCGATGTATTTGGCCTTGAATCTCCCTGAATGGTCCTGCGGATATACTCATATTGGAAGTTCGCCATGCGGCAACATCGACCGGTTTGAGATTCATCGAGGTCGAGTGATCTTGGCCAGTCGCCGGCTGGCGGTGGTGAGCTGCCGTTCGACCTCCATGAGGTCGATCACCGGGTCGTTGTCGTCGTCGGCCGATCTCGCCACCTCGCCCAGCCGTTTGACGACGTCGTCGAGCGTTGCCGACAGTGAGCTGAGCAGGTGATAGTCGATGGCCATCCGGTTCTCCTGGTTCCTGGTGATTGCGTGTCTCAACTCTGCGTCTCGGTGCGACGGGCTCCGTCCCATCGCATCCGTATACCAGGCAGCGTGGGACCGGATCGGGGCGACCGGTAGCTGCTGGACACGCTACCGTTCGATAGGACGGTCACCGGCAGCCCGCTCCCGATCGTGCCCGAATCCGAACGTGCCCCAAGTCCCGAAGGTGAGAGCCTGACATGCTAGCCACGCTTGATCTGAGAGGCCGCGACCTCGACGGCGACATCGCCCGACTGCTACCCCGTCCCGCGATAGCAGGGGAGGAGCCGCGCCACGTGGTGGCCGACGTCATCGCCGACGTCCGAGCGCACGGCGATCGGGTGCTCAAGGAACTCACGGCCCGGTTCGACGGCGTGACCCTGGAGTCGCTTCGCGTGCCGACCGACGAACTCGACGCCGCGCTCGAGTCCATCGACCCCGAGCTGCGGGCGGCGATGGAGGCGTCGATCGATGCCATTGCGGAGTTCCACCGCCATCAGCTCCGGCCACCCGAGACCCTCGTCCGTGACGGCATCACGATCAACGCCTTTCAGCGTCCGGTCGGTCGGGCGGGTCTGTACGTTCCCGGCGGCCGGGCCGAGTACCCGTCGACCGTGCTGATGACGGCCGTCCCGGCGAAGGTCGCCGGCGTTCCCAGCGTTGCGCTCTGTGTTCCCCCGACCGCGGGACCGCACCCGGGTGTCGCCTCCTCGGTTCTTGCCGCCGCCCGCCTGGCCGGTGTCGATGAGGTGTACGCCGTCGGCGGGGCCCAGGCCATCGCGGCACTGGCCTACGGGACCGAGTCGATTCGACCGGTCGACGTCATCGCCGGTCCGGGCAACGTGTACGTGGCCCTGGCCAAGCAGATGGTTGCGGGTGACGTCGGCATTGCCGCCGCATTCGCGGGACCGTCGGAAGTGATCGTGGTGGCCGACGATTCGGCCGAGCCCGCCTACGCCGCCATCGATCTGATGGTCCAAGCCGAACACGGACCGGACGGACTGGCCTGGCTCGTCACCTGGGACGAGTCGGTGGCAAGAGAGATCTGCGAAGTGGGGGAGCAGCTACTCGCCGACTCGCCCCGGGCCGACGACATACGGGCCACCCTGGCCGAAGGCGGCTACGTCGCCCTGGTCGATTCCCCGGCCGCCGCACTGAAGGTCGTCGATGCCATCGCTCCGGAGCACCTCGAACTGATGTGTCACGACGCCGAGGGCATGGCGGCCAAGGTCCAGAACGCCGGTGCCATATTCTGCGGGACCTACTCGCCGGCGGCTCTGGGTGATTACATCGCCGGACCGAGCCACGTTCTCCCCACCTACGGGTCCGCCCGCTTCGCCAGCGCGCTCACCGTCGGTGACTTTCTCAAGGATCATCACGTCGTCACCGCCTCGGCCGACGGTCTGGCCGAGGTCGGCCCCCACGTCATCGCGTTCGCCGACCGGGAGGGTCTGGCGGCCCACGCCGAGAGCGTGAGGTTGCGGCTTCGTGACCTGTTCGACGATTGCGCGGATGCCGGCACCACTGCCGGTGTGGACGGCGGCGGGGACGGCGATGATGGCTGAGGCCTTCGAGCGGGCTGCCCGACGCCCCCGAGTTCGAGACGACCTGGCGGCGATGACCGGGTATCACTCACCGCAGGTGTCGGTCGAGGTGCGGCTGAACACCAACGAGGCGCCCACCGCGCCACCCGAGGCTTTCGCCAAGGCGGTGGCCGATGCGGCCGTCGGACTCGACTGGCACCGCTATCCCGACCGCTCCGCCACCGAGCTGCGGACCGTACTCGGCGAGCGATTCGGGTTCGGTCCCGAACAGGTCTTCTGCGCCAACGGATCGAACGAGGTGCTCCAGACCCTGCTGCTGACCTACGCAGGTCCTGGGCGGCGAACCCTCACGTTCGAACCGACCTATGCGCTGCACCGCCATCTCGCCCGTGTCACCGGATCCGAACCGGTCATGGTCGAGCGGAGCGACGACTTCCGGCTCGATCCGACGGTCGCCACCGAAGCGGTGGCCGAACACCGACCCGCCATCACGTTTCTGTGCTCACCCAACAACCCGACCGGGATGGTGGAACCGGCCGAGACGGTGGAGGCCGTGTTGGCGGCCGTCGAGGCGGTTGGCGGCCTGCTCGTCGTCGATGAGGCCTATGGCGAGTTCTCGTCGTGGTCGGCGGTCGATCTGGTCGCCGAGAACCGTTCGATGGTGGTGACCAAGACGTTTTCGAAGACGTGGGCGATGGCAGGCGCCCGTCTCGGCTATTCCTTCGGCCCCTCGTGGCTGGTGGCCGACCTTGACACGGTCGTGCTGCCCTACCATCTCGACAGCCTCAAGCAGGCGGCCGGGGTGGCCGCACTGGCACTGGTCGACGAGATGGAGGCCCGGGTCTCCCACATCGTGGAAGAACGGGGTCGGATCGCCGCCGAGCTTCACCGTCTCGGCTGCGAGGTGTGGCCCTCCGGTGCCAACTTCGTGCTCTTCCGCCCCGAACCCGGCGCCGATGCCGGTTCCGGGCGGTCGGTCTGGCAGCAACTCGTCGATCGCTCGATCCTGGTGCGAGACACGTCGAGCTGGGAACGTCTCGACGGCTGTCTGCGTGTGACGGTCGGAACATCGGGTGAAAACAGTCGGTTCCTGGCCGCTCTCGCTGACATACTTGACAACCGATGACCTCCGAATCGATCTCCGAATCAGAACTCGGTTCCCGCTCGGTCGGCGGCCGCTCCGCCAAGCGGAGCCGAACGACCAAGGAAACTTCGATCGAGGTCTCCCTCGACCTCGACGGCAGCGGCGTCACCGACGTCTCGACCGGCGTGCCGTTCTTCGATCACATGCTCGATCAGCTGGGTCGTCACGCCGGCTTCGACCTGACCGTGAAAGCAGTCGGTGATCTCGAGATCGACGCCCACCACACCATCGAGGACACCTCGATCGTGCTGGGCGAGGTCTTCGCCGAGGCCCTCGGCGACAAGGCCGGTGTGCGACGGTTCGCCAGCGGTCTCTACCCACTCGACGAGGCGCTGGTGGAAGTGGCCCTCGACCTCTCCGGTCGGCCCTACTTCGAATGGCATGTCGACATGCCGGAGGCCATCCCGCTCGGCAATCCGCCGTTCGACCCCCAGATGGCTGAACACGCCGTCGGCAGCTTCGCCACCAGTGCCGGGATCACCCTGCACGTCACGTTGAAGCGCGGTCGAAACGTCCATCACATCATCGAGGCGACGTTCAAGGGCCTTGCCCGGTCCCTTCGTGATGCGGTGCGGGTCGAGGGCTCGGCGATCCCGTCGACCAAGGGGACGTTGTGACCGGCAACGAAGAGATTGTGACGGGCGGTGAATCAGCCCCGGTGGGCAACGGCCGGTCAGGCGACTCCGACGCCTTGCGGCCGACGATCGCGGTGCTCGACTACGGCATCGGCAACCTGCGCTCGGCTCAGAAGGCGCTCCAGAAGGTGGGTGCCGACGCCCATCTGACCGCCGATTTCGGGTTGATCGAGTCGGCCGACGGTGTGGTGCTTCCCGGGGTTGGTGCATTCGGTGCCTGCATGGATGCTCTCCGTTCGAGCGGCCTCGACGAGCAGGCTCGGCGGGCCGTGGCCTCGGGTCGTCCCTTCCTGGGAATCTGTGTGGGTATGCAGATGCTGTTCGACGGATCCGAAGAGTCACCCGGGGTTCCGGGCCTCGGTCTCCTGCCCGGCATGATCCGCTGGTTGCCGGACACGGTCAAACGCCCCCAGATGCAGTGGAACCGCCTGTCGGTGGTGGTCGAGGCCGACCAGACCAGCCCGTATGTCTCCCGCCTGCTCGGCGGGCTCGAGGGCTCCTGGATGTACTTCGTGCACAGCCTTGCCGCGGAACTCGGGGATGACACGGTGGCCACCGTTGACTACGGCGGTTCCGTCGTGGCCGCCGTCGGTCGTGACAACGTGTTCGCCACCCAGTTCCATCCGGAGAAGTCGGCCCGGCCCGGTCTGGCCTTGCTGGCCACCTTCGTCGACGCCTGCCGTCTCGCTGCCGGTGAGGGCGACGACGTCGAGACCGCGGTCGGCGCCGAGGCCTCGGCTCGAGCCTGACCACGATGAAGCTGTTTCCCGCCATCGACCTGCGGGGCGGAAAATGTGTCCGCCTCTACCAGGGTGACTACGACCGGCAGACCGTCTACGGCGACGACCCGTCGGCCCAGGCCGAGGCCTTCGTGGCCGAGGGGGCTGAGGTTGTTCACGTCGTCGATCTCGACGCCGCCCTCACCGGTGAGCCGGTCAATCGACGTGTCATCGCCCGGATCTGTCGGCATCTTTCGGTGCCGGTTCAGGTCGGTGGCGGGGTACGAACGAGAGAGGCTGCGGACGCCCTGTTCGCGGCGGGCGTACATCGAGTTGTCATCGGCACCGCCGCGCTCGAGAAGCCGCAGCTTGTGGCCGACGTCGTCGCGTCCGGTGGTCGGGTTGCCGTCGGGCTCGACGCCAGGGGCGACGAGGTTGCCACCCACGGTTGGACCGAGCGAACCGGCCGCACGGTGACCGAGTTGGCCGATCAGTTCGCCGACACCGGCGTCGAGGCACTCGTCGTGACCGAGATCTCCCGCGACGGGACCCTCGAGGGTCCCGATGAGACCGGACTATGCGCCCTTCTGGCCGCCACTTCCATCCCCGTCGTCGCGTCCGGCGGCGTCGGCTCACTCGACCATTTGCGGTCGCTGGCCGCCGTCCGGGTCCGTGACGCAGACGGCGTCGAGCGCCGCTTCGAGGGCGCCATCGTCGGTCGGGCGCTCTACGAGAACAACTTCACGGTTTCCGAGGCCCGTCGAGCAATCGCCGAGGTCATCGTGGCCGGCGGTGAGGAGACACCATGAGAGCGATCCGGGTCATACCCTGTCTCGACGTGGCCGACGGCCGCGTCGTCAAAGGGGTCAACTTCGTCAACCTGCGTGATGCCGGTGATCCGGTCGAACTGGCCGCCATGTACGACCAGCAGGGCGCCGACGAGCTGGTCTTTCTCGACATCGGGGCCAGTCACGAGAAGCGGGAGACCATGGTCTCGATGGCAGCCGCGGTGGCCGAGCAGGTTTTCATTCCCTTCACCATCGGTGGTGGGGTGCGTTCGGTCGACGATGCTCGCAGACTCCTTCGGGCCGGAGCCGACAAGGTCTCCGTCAACTCCGCTGCCGTTGCCCGTCCCGAGCTGGTGGCCGAGATCGCCGCCGAATTCGGATCACAATGTTGTGTGGTGGCCATCGACGGTCGACGACCGACGGACGAGTCCACCGTCGACGCCGAGGCGCTGCCATCCGGCTTCGAGGTCTACGTCCACGGCGGCAGAACCCCTACCGGAATCGATGTGGTCGGGTGGGCGCAACGGGTGGTGGAGCTGGGGGCCGGGGAGATCCTGCTGACTTCGATGAATCGCGACGGCACCGGCGACGGGTTCGATCACGAGATGACGAGGGCCGTGGCCGACGCCGTCACCGTTCCAGTGATCGCATCGGGCGGTGTCGGAAGTATCGATGATCTGGCAGCCGGTGTGACCGAGGGAGGAGCGGACGCGGTGCTGGCGGCCACCATCTTCCACTTCGGGCAGGCCACCGTGGCCGACGCCAAGGAGGCGTTGACCGGGGCCGGTCTCACCGTGCGGCCCGTCGATCAGTAGCGGGCGATCACCTCGACGAAGGCCTCGGCTTCGGATCTCAGCCTCGCCGAGGCGGAACCGAGGAAGTGGTCCTCGCCAGGCAGGGGGATCACGGTTGTGCTCGCCCACTCCTCCGTCAGCCGTTCGACGTCGGACGCCGGTGTGAAGTCATCGACGGTTCCGCTCACGATGACCGTCGGGCGGCTGTCCCCGGCCGCGAACGGTGGGTCGGCGTCGACCATCGCGAGCGGCGGCGCCACCGCGAACCACCCGCTCACCCTCGGATGGTCGACCGACAGGGCGACGAGGGCGCCGAACGAGTAGCCGGCAAGGAGCAGCGGAACCGTCGGATCGGCCGCCGCCGGGTCGGTCGGATCGTCGCCTTGCACAGTGTCCCGGGATGTGTGGCGGGCGGTGATGGTGTCGATGGCGGCGATGACGTCGAGACGTTCCTCGACTCCTCCGCCGTGGCGTCCCTCCGATCCTGAGGTTCCGCGAAAGTTGAAGCGAATGGTAGGCACACCCGCGTCGGCGAACGTGCTGAACAGGCTGCTGATCACATGGTTGTGCATCGTGCCGCCGTGGAGAGGGTGAGGATGACAGAGCACGGCCAGTGCACGGGGTGACCGGCCGTCGGCTGCTCCGCTGTCGAGCAGCTCGGCCCGCAGGCCCACTCCGTCGACCGTGTGGATGGCGAGTCGTTCAACGTCGGAGAAGGGATTGGACATGGTGCCGGGTTGGCCTCCTCAGCTCGCCTCGGGGTTCGAAGAACAGCCGACAACCACGGTATCTTGGACCGGTGATGAGCAACGCTGATGACGACAAGGTGAACGCCTTGACCGAGGACGAATCCCTCAAGCCGGGTCAGGACCGCCTCGACGTGTCGACCGCCGAACCGTCGACGGTCGACGCCGACACCGGGGCCGCGGAGGTCGTGGAGAAACCGGTCGAAGCCTCGACGGTGACCGCCAGCTCATCGAAAGGGTCGAGCCGGGCGGGCGAGGGTCTGCCGATCAAGATGATGCACGACCGCATTCTGGTTCAGCTCGAGGGTCCCGACGGCGACCGCAAATCATCCGGTGGCATCCTCATTCCCGCCACCGCCCAAGTCGGCAAGCGGCTGACGTGGGCCGAGATCGTGGCCACCGGGCCCAGCGTTCGGTCGATGGAGTTGGGTGATCGGGTGCTTTTCAACCCGGAGGATCGCTACGAGGTCGAGGTCGGCGGCAAGGACTACATCATCCTGCGCGAACGTGACATTCACGCCGTGGCCGCCGAACGGCTCGACGACTCACCGATGGGCTTGTACCTGTAGCCCGACGGTCGGCCGGCCGGTCGGTCGCCGCGGGAATTGCGGTCCGGTCGGCCGGAGGAATCAGTAGCCTCGGAGTCATGTCTGAAGCCAATGGTCCCGCCTCCACCGTCGATACCCAGGGTCGTGTCATCGAGCCGACGGCCGAGCAGTTGGCCGCCGTGAACTACGATGCCAACGGCCTCGTTCCGGCGATCGTGCAGGACGTCGAGACCGGCGCGGTGCTGATGATGGCCTGGATGAACGCCGAGACGCTGCAGCTCTCGCTGGCCGAGGGCCGCACCGTGTTCTGGAGCCGCTCCCGTTCCGAGGTGTGGCGCAAAGGCGACACCTCCGGTGATCGCCAGTGGATCCAGCAGGCCTCGTATGACTGCGATGCAGACACCCTGCTGTTCCGCGTCCGTCAGGAAGGGGCGGGCGCATGCCACACCGGCGAGTACTCCTGCTTCTTCCGAGACTTCGGTGCGTAATCACCTCATGACCACCACCCGATCCGAGTTCCATGAGCTGGCTCGTACCTACCGGGCCATCCCCGTTCACCGTCAGCTGCTGGCCGATCTGACCACACCGGTCGCGGCGTTCATGCGCTGTGTGGGCGAGGAGTCGGGCTTCTGCCTCGAATCGGTCGACAACGGGGAACGGTGGAGCCGGTTCAGCTTCGTCGGACGTCGGCCCCACGCCACGCTGGTGGCCCGCGGCCGCACCGTCGAGATCTCCGGGAATCTGCCTGATGACGACCTGCCGCTCGACCAGGGCATCCTGCCTCCGCTGGAGGTCCTGCTCGACCGGTACCGGGCCCCCGAGCTGTCCGACCTCCCCCCGCTGGTGGCGGGCCTGGTCGGCTACCTGGGCTACGACGTCATCCGCGAGATCGAGGACATTCCCCAGACCACCGTCGACGACACCGATTACCCCGACGCCGTCATCGACGTCATCGGTGAGCTGGCCGTGTTCGATCACTGGCGCCAGCGGGTCACGCTGGTGGCCGTTGCGCTGCTCGGACCGTCTCCGTCGGCCGCGGAGGTCGACGCCGCCTACGACGACGCCGTCGCCCGTCTCGACACGCTGGCCCTCGACGGCGCCCGCCCGATCGACGAGCCGATGGTCCGACCGCCGGACGAATCCGAGGAATCTCAGGCGGCCGACGTCGATGCCCTGGCTGTGGTCGAGTCCCTGTCGGCCGGCCTCTACGAGAAGTCCGTCGAGGCGGCCAAGGAGTACATCCGGGCCGGCGACATCTTCCAGGTGGTGCTGGCCAAACGCTTCTCGTTCGATCTCGACGCCGACCCGATCGACGTCTATCGGGTGCTCCGCCAGATCAACCCGAGCCCCTACATGTATTTCATCCGTCGCCCGGAGCTGACGCTGATCGGCTGCTCACCGGAGCCGCTGGTCCAGGTTCAGGACGGTCGGGTCATCTCGCGACCGATCGCCGGAACCAGGCAGCGAGGCCGCACGGAACAGCATGACCGCATGATGGCCGCGGAGCTGGCCGAGGATCCGAAGGAGCGGGCCGAACACGTGATGCTGGTCGACCTGGCCCGCAACGATCTCGGGCGTGTGGTCGAATTCGGCTCCCTGACCGTGGACGAGATGATGACGCTGGAACGCTACAGCCACGTGATGCACCTCACGTCGGAGGTGTCGGGTGAGCTGACAGGGGGGAAATCAGTGATCGACGTGTTGCGGGCGACGATGCCGGCGGGCACCGTGTCCGGTGCACCCAAGGTTCGGGCCATGGAGATCATCGACGAGCTGGAGCCGACAAAACGGGGGCCCTACTCCGGTGTTGTCGGCTACCTCAGCTTCTCCGGCAACCTCGACACCGCCATCGCCATCCGCACGATGGTGTGCGGGCCCGATGGCGCCTCTGTCCAGGCCGGGGCCGGCGTGGTGGCCGACAGTGTCCCCGAACTCGAGAACAAGGAATGCTGGAACAAGGCCCGGGCACTGCTGGCCGCGGTCGGGCCCGCTCGCCGGATGACCGAGGACCGGCGGACGGAAGGAGGGCCGTCGTGAGCGGATCGGATGGATTGCCCGCCGTCGAGGCGGCCGTTCACGACGACGTCGTCCATGGAGCCGTCGACCTCGATGTGATCACGGTGTCCGGCTCCGACGCCGAGGAGTATCTCCAGGGTCAGCTGAGCCAGAACGTGGCTGCGCTGGCCATCGGTGAGACCCGCTGGACGCTGCTCCTCCAACCCCAGGGCAAGGTCGATGCCTGGATGCGTCTTCACCGGGTGGATCCCGACCGGCTCTGGCTGATCGTCGACGCCGGATTCGGTGACGGCGCCCTGGCTCGGCTCGAGCGGTTCAAACTGAGGGTCGATGTGACCATGAACCTCGACCGGCGCACGGCGGTCGCGCTCCGCGGTCCGGGCAGTCGCAACGCCACCGAGCAGATCGATTCCACCGACGGGCTCACGCCGGTCGATGCGGGCTGGGGACCGGTGCCCGGGGTCGATCTGGTTCCCGAAGGCGGTGAGCTACCCGACACGGCTCGGAATCACCGGTTCGGCCCGGCCGCGAATGCGGAGGCGATGGAACTCATCAGAGTTCTCCAAGGCCGCCCCCTGATGGGAAGGGAACTCGATGCGTCGACCATTCCCGCCGCAGCCGGTGTCGTCGACCAGTCGGTCGACTTCTCCAAGGGCTGCTACGTGGGCCAGGAGCTCGTCGCCCGTATCGACTCCCGGGGCAGTAACACCCCGACCCGGCTGGTACGGCTGATCGGACCCGCCGTGTCGCCTCCTGCGCCCGGATCGAAGCTGCTGGTTGACGGTTCCGAAGCCGGCACTGTCACCAGTGTCTCGCTGTCGCCGTCGCAGGGCCTTGTCGGTCTTGGCTATGTCAAACGAGCCGTCGTGGTGCCCGGCGGGGCCGAGATCGAATCGGCCGACGGTACGACGGTGGTCGTCGACCTGCTGCCACTCCTCCCGTCCCTGCCCTCAGACCTCGCCTGAGCCGGCCGCGAGAGGAAGTCTCATCTCGAACCGGGTTCCCCGGTTGGTGTTGCGGGTCACCGTGACGCTCCCGCCCATGGCAATGGTGAGCTCCCGGACGATCGTGAGTCCCAGCCCCGTCGAGCTCTCCGACCGCTTCGGCTGGATACGTCCCGAATAGAGCCGATCGAAGATATGGGGAAGGTCGGCTGAGTCGATGCCGGGTCCGTCATCACGGACCGACACGACGCCGTCCGAGCCGTCGCAACCGACCTCGACGACCACGGAGCCGTCGGCGAACTTGAGGGCGTTGTCGACGAGATTGCCGACCACCTGGGCCACCCGATCGGGATCGGCGTGGACGGGAACAGCAACGCCGGCCTCACGCTTGAATCGGAGGTCGACACCCAGTGCCGTCGCCGTGGCCGCCATTTCCGCAACCGACCGTCCGGTGATGACGGCCAGATCCATGGCCGACGGGTGGAGACGGAACTGGTTGGCGTCGAGTCGGGCCAGGTCCAGGAGGTCCTGGACGAGGCGCTCCAGCCGGTGCGCCTGTTGCCCGATGATTCCGCCGATCGCCGCACCGTCGGTCGCCGTGCCGTCGATCAGTGCCTCGGCGTAACCGCCGATCGCGGTGAGCGGCGTGCGCAGATCATGGGAGATCGACATGAGGAACTGTTGGTCGAGTTGCTTGGACCGTTCGAGTTCGGTGGCCATGGCGTTGACCGAGTTGCCCAGGTCGGCGAGTTCGTCGTCGCCGGTGACCTCGGTCCGGGCTTGGAGGTCACCGGCCGCGATCGATGCCGTGGTCTGTTGGATGGCTCGGATGGGGCGGACCAGACGCCGGGCCAGCATGGCTCCGGCCAGCGAAGCGCCGGCCAGGACGACGAGGCTCGACCAGAGGAACCAGCCGATCGCACGGCGGGGGAGCGCCAGCACCCGCTCGGCGGCCACCAGGCCGAGCCGGCCGTCGGTTCGCCGGAAGTCCGGCGTGTCCACGTCCAGTTCGACGAGCACGATGATCACGCCGTCGCCGTCGACGACGACGGGGTCCCCGGCCCGAAACGTCTCCAACTGTTCGAGGTCGAGCCTGGAGGGCAGCTCCGCCGGCATCGGGTCGCCGAGCGGCGGTGGTTCACCCCGCCCGATCCGGGGTGTGCCACCGATCTGAACAACCTCGCCGTCGCCGCCCACCGACACCACCTGCAGGGCCTCGAGATCGAATGCCTGGCGGGACTGCGCCAGTTGGCGGGCGAAGTCGCCGAGGCGTCGTGTGCCGGCTGCGAGCTCGGCAATCGCCTCGGCGGCTCGGGTGACGTTGTCGGTCGCCTCGCTTCGAGCTCCCCGATTCGCCTGCAGCACCACACCGAGCCCGACGAGGACCACGGCGGCGAGGGCCGTGAGGGCCAGAGCCAGGGCGAGCCGTCGCTGCATCGCGGACTCTATCCGAGCCGGTATCCGGCACCGCGCACGGTTACCAGTGGCAGGTCCGAACCGAGCTTACGCCGCAGCTGACGAACATGAACGTCGACTGTTCTCGGGTCGCCGATCCAGTCCACACCCCAGGCCAGATCGAGGAGTTGCTGGCGGCTGAGCACCGCTCCACGATGTTGGGCCAGGGCTGCCAGCAACGACCATTCCTGGGTGGCAAGGGCCACCGGCTCGTCGTCGACGGTCACCTCGTGGCGGTCCAGGTCGATGAGGATCGTGTCGAAGCAAATGTCGGACCGGGCGGGGTCGTCCTTGCCCCGGCGCATGATGGCTTTGACGCGAGCCACGATCTCCCGGGGTGAGAACGGTTTGGTGACATAGTCGTCGGCGCCCATTTCGAGCCCGAGGATACGATCGATCTCGTCGTCGCGGGCCGTCAGGAACAGGATCGGGGTGTTCGACTTACGGCGAACTTCACGGCAGACGTCGAAACCATCGATATCGCCCGGGAGACCCACGTCGAGCACGATGAAGTCCGGCCGGCGAGCCCGGATGGCCTCGAGCCCGTCGGAGCCGTTGTCGGTGACGTGCACCGTCCAGCCCTCCTGCCGAAAATAGAGGGCCAGCAGATCGCCGATGTCGGGCTCGTCCTCGACGACGACGATCGCCGTCACCGATCCGCCCTCGAACGGCGGTCTCGACCTGTACCCATATGCCACCAGCGTAGAACGGCATTGTTAGGAGGGTGTGAATGACCTCCAACCCGGTCGACGTCGGAGCGTCTGCCAACTCGACGATCGCTTGCGTGTTGTCGCTCGGTTGGTCAGGTGTTGAGGCGTGTCGGGTAGGTGGTGGTGCCGTAGGCGAGCCAGAGGTCGTCGTCGGAGGCGTTGGTGGTTGCGATCTTGAGGACGAGGGTTCGGTTTGCGGCGAAGGTGTGGTCGATGGTGCCGAGCGCGATGGTTATCTGTCCGAAGTCGGATCCGAAGGGTGCTTGGTTGAACTGGGCGGTGTTGCTCCCGAGCAGGTTGCAGCTGGCGGCGCTCTCGTTGCAGTCGTAGAGCCCGGCGATTAGTCGTCCGGTTTTGCCGGTGTCGAAGTTCTTGGTGGCGATCCAGAGGTCGAGGGTGACGGTGGCTTGGAGGCGGGTGTCGCCGGCGTCGCTTGACCATCGCTGCATCTTGGTGACGTCGGTTTCGGAGAGACCCTCGCCCTTGGCGACTAGGAGACCTGGGTCGCTGTCGCGGTCGGTGTCGTAGTTCGGCAGCGATCCGGGGCTGTTGCCTCCCGCGAGGGGCAGCAACGCTTGGGAGGTGGTGTTCCCGGTGCCGGGGTTCCCGAGGTCCCAGGTGCTGGGCGCGGCCGGGGCCGTAGTCGTCGTGGTTGTTGTCGTCGTTGCAGTGGTGGTTGTCGGGGCCGCTGTGGTCGTGGTTGTCGGGGCCGCTGTGGTCGTGGTTGTCGAAACCGTCCCGGTTGTTGTGCTGGCTCCCGACCTGGCGAGGGTGGTCGAGCCATCTGCTGCCGTTGTGGGTGCCCCCGGGGTGCTGGGCTGGTTGGCATCGTCGCCAGAGGGCGGCGTGGTCTGGTTGGTCTGGTCTGGTTGGTCCGGGTCGGATTCATCGAGGCCGGCTGATCGGGTCGTCACGGTGGTGAGGGCGTCGGCCGAGCCCGTCGTGGTTGTGGTGGACCCGTCTCCGGAGCCCGTGGTGTCACGGCCGGGTGGTTGTTCGGGTGATCGATCCGGGTTCGGATCGGTGGCCGGCGCGGTCAGCGCCAGTTGGTCCGGCTCGACGGGGTCGGTGGTGACGGGGCCGCGGTTGGCTGCGGCAACCAACACCGCTCCCGCGGTCAACGTCGCGGTGACGACCTGGGCCACCCCTCGGGGTAGGGCGCTCCAGCCGCCGAGCTCGCCGACCCAACCGAGGAACCCGAAGCGGGATCGGGACCGGTCGAGCGAGGCTTCCAGCAGGGCTCGCACGACGGTGGGGTCGAACTGGGTGCCCGCGCAGCGGACCATTTCCGCCCTGGCCGCCTCGAGGGACATCGCCTCCTTGTAAGAGCGCTTCGAGGTGATGACGTCGAACGCGTCGGCCACGGCAACGATCCGGCCGGCCAGGCTGATCTCGGTACCCGACAGACCGGCTGGGTAGCCCTGGCCGTCCCACCGCTCGTGATGCTGAGCTGCGGCCAAGCGCCACTCGCCCAGCCAGCCGGCCAACGGCTCGACCATCTCGCCGCCAGCCGCGGGATGTTGACGCAGGACCTGCCACTCGTCATCGGTCGGTCGCCCATCCGATGACAAGACCTGCGCTGGGACCGTCAACTTGCCGACATCGTGCGCCAACGCACCCCAGCTCAACAGCGACCGGTCTCGTTCCGACAGACCGAGCTGTTGGGCGATCAGATCGGCATGAGCCCGGACCCGTTCGGTGTGGCCCCTGGTGAGGCGCTCGTGGCGCCCGAGGGCCGTGACCATCGCCACCAGCTCCTCCGCCGCCTGCTGATGATCCGAGGATAGGCGGACCGATCCGCGCTGCAAGTGCCGGACGGTCCCGGACCGCAGCGCCAACCCGAACCGCGACGGCGCCCGATCCGGGAACACCAGGGTCAAGTTGAACAACGACGCCAGCGGAAGGAGCCGCCGCAACGCCCGTTCGCTCAATACTGCAGCCGCGATCCCGACAACCGCCACCTGACCCACATGGGCCGCGACGCCGTAACCACCGGCAGGGCGCCACAACCCCGGCGCGGCGATCCGGGCCGCGCCATAGGACGCGACCACAGGACCTAGGAACACCACCAACCGGACGACGACGGCCCGGATCGGCCTCGCCGGCCAGGCTGCGTCCTCCGACGCACCACGAGTGGGTCCAAACGACACCCCCAACATGTCGGCACCCCGACTATGCCCCTTGACCAGAACACCCAGCCCTCCACCGAGAGTCAAGAATCCCGGCAGGCCGAGCACTCCGTAACGCTCGCCCAGCCAGCGCTGACCCGGGCGCTCCAGTGCCGGCGGTATCGGTTGGCCCGCCACGCGATAATCCGGCACGCGACGTTTGACGTCATCTCGTCAACCTCATTCACGGTGTTCAGGGCTTCGGGGCCCGCCACGCTCCGTCCACTCCTGACGACGGCCCGTTGGATGTTTGGATACGCTCCCGCTGCAATGGGTACTCCTTGACCCGATATTCCCGTTCCGTTGCTACTCGGCGTCCGGTATAAAGGGCCCGTGGCCGCCACCTACCTCGACAGGATCCTCGTCGCCCATCGGGAGGCGGCCGCCGCCGATCGGCGGTCGCTCGACGCACTGATCGAGAAGGCGATGGCCGAGGAGGAGCCGCCACGTGGATTCCGTGCCGCGCTGGCCGCCACCCAGGGCATGGCGGTGATCAGCGAGGTCAAACGGCGCTCACCGTCGAAGGGAGCCCTGGCCCCGGACCTCGATCCGGCCGAGCTGGCGCGTGCCTACGCGGCTGGTGGCGCCAGTTGTCTGTCGGTCCTCACCGACGCCGACTTCTTCGGCGGGTCGCCCGCTGATCTTCAGCGGGCACGGGCCGCCGTGGATCTACCGGTGATCCGCAAGGACTTCACCGTGAGCGCCCACGACGTCGTCGACGCTCGGCTGATGGGCGCCGATGCCGTGCTTTTGATCGTGGCCGCTCTCGACGACCGCGAGCTGCAAGACTTTCACGATCTGGCTGTGGAACTCGGGCTCGACGCACTCGTCGAGACCCACGACGAGCCGGAAGTGGAGCGGGCCCTGGCGGTGGGGGCCGTGCTCGTCGGCGTCAATCAGCGGGATCTGGTGACGTTCGAGGTCGACCAACGGCGGGCCCTGTCGGTGGCGGCCGCCATTCCCGCCGAGGTGGTCTCGGTGGCCGAGTCCGGCATCGGCGAGCCCGCGGATCTGCTTCCGCTGGCCGCCGTCGGCTACAAGGCCGCACTGATCGGTGAGTCCCTGGTTCGCAGCGGCGATCCGACCGCTGCTGTCGCCGCCATGCGGGCGGCGACACTCGCCTGATCCGGAACGCCTGATCGACCGGCGAATTCCGCCTTGACCGAGCCATCGAGCCGCTACCGTGCAAGGCAGTGTTCGTGAAGATCTGTGGCGTGACGACTGTCGACGATGCCCTGCTGGCCGCGGGTCTCGGAGCGGACGCGATCGGCCTCAATTTCGCGGATTCGCCCCGTAACATCGCCCTCGAGACGGCTCGCGAGATCATGCACCGTCTCCCACCGGACGTGATGGCGGTTGCGGTGTTCCGCAACCAGAGCCGTGAGGAAGTGGTCGAAACCGCCGGCGAACTCGGCGTCCGGGTCGTCCAGCTCCATGGCGATGAGACACCCGAGGACTGCCGGTGGGTGGCCGAGCGGGTCCCCGGGCTGATCCGGGCGCTCGGCATCGCCGACCCGGCCTTGAACGGTGGCGACGACTTCGGAGCTGACCGCCTCCTGATCGACTCGCCCCGGCCGGGAAGCGGCCAGGTGTTCGACTGGTCGAACCTCGAACTGGTCCTGGGCGGCCGACCCTTCATTCTCGCCGGTGGACTCACACCGGAGAACGTGGCCGACGCCATCGATGTCGCACGACCCTGGGGGGTCGACGTGGCCAGCGGCGTCGAGTCCGCTCCCGGTCGCAAGGACCCGACCAAGGTTCGTCACTTCATCACCAATGCCCGGCGGGCGGCAGCCGATCTCCGCCACTCAGAGGCTCACACAGGCGGGCTGTTCGGCATCGACGAGGCCGGCGACGATCAACGCTACGAGGAGACAACATGGTAGAAACCGCAGACTCGACGGCCTCGGCTCCTGCCGATCCGAACGGTAGCGGCAACGGCGGGTCCCTGATGGGTGATCCGGGCTCAACCGGCCGGTTCGGGCGGTTCGGCGGGCTGTTTGTTCCGGAAACCCTGGTTCCGGCCTGTCAGGAACTGGAAGCGGCCTTCCGGGATGCCTGGTCCGATGCGGACTTCCACGCCGAATTCGACGAGCTCCTAAGCGGCTACGCCGGGCGTCCCTCCCCACTGACCGAGTGCTACAACCTGTCGGCCGAACTCGGCGTCCGGATCCTGCTGAAGCGGGAGGATCTCAACCACACGGGTTCTCACAAGATCAACAACGTCCTCGGCCAGGCGTTGCTGGCCAAGCGGATGGGCAAGTCCCGAATCGTGGCCGAAACGGGAGCCGGCCAACACGGCGTGGCCACCGCGACGGCCGCCGCGCTGCTCGGCCAGGACTGTGTGGTCTACATGGGCGAGGTCGATGTCCGCCGTCAGGCGCTCAACGTGTACCGCATGGAACTCCTGGGGGCCGAGGTCCGGCCCGCGTTGTCCGGCAGCCGGACGCTGAAGGATGCGGTCAACGAGGCGCTTCGTGACTGGGTGGCCTCGGTCGACAGCACCTACTACCTGCTCGGATCGGTCATGGGGCCCCATCCCTATCCCTACATGGTGCGGGAGTTCCACCGGGTTCTCGGCCGGGAGGCCCATGCCCAGTGCCTCGAGCTGCTCGATGGCGAGTTGCCGGACACGGTGGTTGCCGCCGTGGGTGGCGGCTCCAACGCGATCGCCATCTTCTCCGGCTTCGTCGACACCGATGCCGAACTGGTCGGTGTCGAACCGGCCGGTGGGGCTGCGATCGGCAGGGGAGTGGTCGGCGTCGTCCACGGGTCCATGTCGTACCTCATGCAGGACGAAGCCGGCCAGGTCCTCGAGGCCCAGTCCGTGTCGGCCGGACTCGACTACCCGGGCGTCGGACCCGAGCATGCCCATCTGGCCGACATCGGTCGGGCCCGCTACGAGGCGGTGACCGACGCCCAGGTCCTCGATGCCTTCGAGCTCCTCTCGCGTACCGAGGGGATCATCCCGGCGCTGGAACCCGCCCACGGGCTGGCCTGGATCGTCGAGAACCGCGAGGCTCTCCATGGCCGGACGGTCCTGCTGAACCTTTCGGGTCGAGGCGACAAGGATGTCGCCCAGGTTCAGGCCATCCGGGCCGGTGATCCTTTGGCCCTCGAGACGGTCGATTTCGACCCGGAGATGCCGGTTCGCTCGCCCGAGCATGCCTGAGTGATCCCGCCCGATCGAGAGACTGCGGAGACGACCATGACCGACATCGAGAAGCCTTCCGGCACACCGGCTCGAGCCGGTGGGGCCACGGCCCCCGGCCGGTTGGAGACCCACCTCCGTGCGCTACGAGCTGAAGGCCGCAAGTTGCTCGTTCCCTACATCACCGCCGGCTACCCCAGCGACAGCTGGCATCTGCTGGTGGAGGGTCTGACCACCGCCGGCGCCGACGCCATCGAGATCGGGGTGCCGTTCAGCGATCCGGTGATGGACGGTCCCACCATCCAGGAGTCGTCGACGGCGGCACTGAAGGCGGGCATCACCCCCGAAGGCGCGTTCTCCAGGCTCGGTGAGACAAACCCCCAGATCCCATTGGCCGTCATGACCTACTACAACCTGTGCTACCGCATGGGCCATCGTCGGTTTGCAGCCGAGTTGAACAAGGCGGGTATCTGCGCGGCCATCCTGCCGGATCTGCCGCTCGAAGAGGTCGGGCCCTGGGCCCGGGCCGCCGACGACGCCGGTATCGAGACGGTCCTGCTGGCCGCTCCCACGGCCCCTGACAGTCGCCTCCCGGCCATCGTCGAGCGGTCCCGTGGCTTCGTCTACGGCGTCGGTCTGGTTGGGATCACCGGTGAGCGGGAGGAGCTCGCCTCCAGTGCCGCCGACATCGCCCGCCGTTTGAAGGAGATCACCGACAAGCCGGTGCTGATCGGCGTCGGCGTCTCCACGCCCGAGCAGGCGGCCGAGGTGGCGGAGGTGGCCGACGGAGTTGTCGTCGGATCGGCCTTGATCCGCAAGATCATTGACTCGGGTTCGATCGAACCGGCCGTCGACTTCGTGGCGGAGCTGAGGGCCGGCCTCGATTCCGTGGCGTCGGGCCCGGCGGGCCAGGGTCGCGGTTGACGCCCGCCGTCGGTCCCCGTCCGTTTCCTCCCGACGAACCCGACTGTGAACTCTGCGCCGCCGCCCGGTTCACCCACTGGTATGCGATATCCGACGAGGGCTGGGTCGCCGACTGCGAGGTCTGCTCGGTCCCCATGGCGGTTTGGTGGCGGCACGGCCCGGAACCGAGCGACGAGGTGATCGATCGACTGCTGGCCCTGTTGACGGCGGCCGCCAATCAGCGGTTCGGGGCGACGGCCTGGGCGGTCGATCGGGAGATGCGACAGGTGCCGGACCACTTCCACGCCCACGCCCGGGACAACGGCTGGTGGGAGAAGCGTTGGTCGCGGCCGATGTCCCGCTACACGGGCGTCGGCGGCGACCGGATCGAGGCCGAGCCGTAGGTTGATCGGGAAGTTTCGTCGGGAATCGCCGGTTGTTCCTTCATGGCCACCCCGATCGGAAGCCCGCCCACCGACCGTCTTTGTTGGCGCCGTCGATCCATCTCGGTGGCCATCGTGTCGTCCTTCGTCGTGATCCTGGCGGCGTGCAGCTCCGCCACGTCCGAAAATCGAGAGATCGCCGACAACAACGGTGAGCAGGCCACCGTGGACGATGGCGTCGCCGACGGCGGGACCGACCCGCGGGCCGGGGGTACGCGCGTCAACCAGGCCGGCTTTGAGGTGGTGGGAGCGGCGTACGACGACGTCGACTACGACGCAGAGGCTGTCGGGTCGGCTTTGCAGGGCGAACGGAACCGAGCCGACTTTCCACCTCCGCTGATCTCGCCGTCTGCCATCGTCCCGGTTCTCGGCCCCGATGTCATCCCCGCCATCGACGATCCGCAGTTCGTCGACGCTGACGAGGTCGAGTTCATGCAACCGAACGAGGCGGTTGTCGTCGCCGAGGTCGACAGCGACGTTCGGGCCTATCCGGTCCAGGTCCTGGTGTGGCACGAGATCGTCAACGACGAGATCGGCGGCGTGCCGGTCAGCGTCACCTATTGCCCGCTGTGCAACTCAGCTCTCGCCTTCGACCGGCGGGTGGGGGAGCGGGTGCTCGACTTCGGGACGTCCGGCTCGCTCTACCAGTCGGCCCTGGTCATGTACGACCGCCAGACCGAATCGCTGTGGGCCCACTTCACCGGCGAGGGTGTCGTCGGCCACTACGCGGGCGCCCGCCTCGAGCCGATTCCGGTCCAGACCTTGTCGTTCGAACAGTTCAACGCTCGGTACCCGGACGGCCTGGTTCTGTCACGGGACACCGGCGTTTCCAGGGACTACGGCACCAACCCCTACATCGGCTACGACGAGGAGTCGTCGGGCCCGATCAGCGGGTTCTTTCAGGGTGAGGTCGACCCCCGCCTCGAACCGAAGGCCCGGGTCGTCGGGATCGTTCGCAACGGCGACGCCTACGCAGCCACCCTGGAACCGGACGAGACATCGTCGGTTCACGAGGTCGACATCGGCGACGAGACGCTGGTCATTTTTCACCGGCCCGGTCTGGCCTCGGCCCTCGACCGGGCGTCTGTTGCCGCCGGCCGGGAGGTCGGACAGACCGGCGTGTTCGTGCCCCGTTCAGCTGACGGGGAGTCTCTGACCTTCTCGGCCGACGCGAACGGTTTCGTCGACGATCAGACCGGCTCGACCTGGACCGTGACCGGCGAGGCCGTCAGCGGTCCACTGGCCGGTGAACGGCTCGAACCGGTCGGCCATCTCAACACGTTCTGGTTCGCCTGGTCGGGCTATCACCCCGACACCGCCATCGTCGACGGCTGAATCCGGATCGAGCGGTGCACCACCCGCCTTCCGTGCGCTCCAGAGCCGGATAATCGGGTCTGGAGCGCACGGGTGGGTGGGGACCGAACAGGGCGATGCCGGTCGTCGGATGTTGGCTCAGATCTCCCTGGCCCGGTTGACGCCCGACACGATCGCCCGCAGGGAGGCGGTCACAATGTCGCCGTGCATGCCGACGCCCCACAACTCACGATCGCCGACCTTGAGCTCCATGTAGCAGACGGCCTGGGCGTCGGCTCCGGCCCCGATGGCATGTTCGTGGTAGTCGAGGACCCGCAGGTCGGCGTCGAAGTGACTCCGGAAGGCGTTGGTGAACGCCTCGACCGCGCCGCCGCCTTCACCCTCGATCCGGACCTTCTCACCGTCGACGTTGACGTTGGCCTTGACGACGGAGCGATCCGTACCCATGACGTTCTGCGAGGTCTCGAACGACACCAGCTCATAGGGCTTCGAGGGAGCCAGGTAGTGGTTGCGGAACTCCTGCCAGATCTCGTTGCCGGTGATCTCCTTGCCGGTGGTGTCGGTGATCTGCTGGATGACCCGGGTGAACTCGATCTGCAGACGTCGAGGCAGATCCAGCTCCTGCTCGGTCTTCAGCAGGTAGGCCACGCCGCCCTTGCCCGATTGTGAGTTGACCCGGATGACGTCCTCGTAGGTCCGGCCGACGTCCCGGGGGTCGATGGGCAGGTACGGCACCTCCCACAGGGTCTGACCGGTGCGCTCCATGGCCTCGAACCCCTTCTTGATCGCATCCTGATGCGAGCCCGAGAACGCGGTGTAGACCAGGTCGCCGACATACGGGTGACGGGGGTGGACCGGAAGCTGGTTGCAATGCTCGGCCACCCGGCGAAGCTCGTTGATCTCGGTCAGATCCAGCCCCGGGTCGACACCCTGGCTAAACAGGTTGAGGGCCAGGGTGACCACGTCGACGTTGCCGGTTCGCTCACCGTTGCCGAACAGCGTGCCCTCGACCCGATCGGCGCCGGCCATCACGCCGAACTCTGCGGCCGCCACCGCGGTGCCCCGATCGTTGTGCGGATGCAGCGACAGCACGACGGCTTCGCGATTCTTGATGTTGCGGTGGAACCACTCGATCTGATCGCCGTAGATATTGGCGGTGCTCATCTCCACGGTGGCCGGCAGGTTGAGGATCAGCGGATCGGTGCCAGTCGGTTCGAACACATCCATGACCGCCTCACAGACGTCACGGGCGAACGGCAGCTCCGTGCCGGTGAACGACTCGGGCGAGTACTCGTAGCGGATCGCGGTACCCGCCACATTGGCCTCGTTGGCCACACAACGCTGGGCGCCCTTGACCGCGATCTCGGTGATGCCGGCCTCGTCCAATCCGAAGACGACCCGACGCTGCACGGTCGAGGTCGAATTGTAGAGGTGGACGATGGCCTGCTTGGCCCCGACCAGCGACTCGTAGGTACGGTCGATCAGCTCGTCACGGGCCTGGGTCAGTACCTGGATGGTTACGTCATCGGGGATGGCGCCGTCGGCGATGATCTGGCGGACGAAGTCGAAGTCGGTTTCGGAGGCGGCGGGAAAGCCGACCTCGATCTCCTTGAAGCCGATCTTGACCAGCGTTTCGAACATCATCCGCTTGCGGTCGGGGTCCATCGGCTCGATGAGTGCCTGATTCCCGTCACGCAGATCGACGCTGCACCAGAGCGGGGCCTTGGCGGTGACGGTGGTCGGCCAGGTACGGTCGGGCAGATCGATTGGGGTGAACGACTGGTATTTCTCGATGGGCATTCGGTTGGGTGTTGACACGATTGAGGGTCTCCTTGCGTGGTCCCCGATGGCGATGGGTCAGCGGTTCGGTGGGGCGGGGTTGGACTGGTGAGTGCACCGGCACCGAGCGAATCGGTCGAGGTGCGAACATGGCAGGAAGTTCCCTGTCCTCAATCGCCGGCGGCCCCCAGGAGCGGACGAAACCGGCGTGCTGCTGCGACGGCACCGGAGGGGGTGAGCCAAAGCGATTGAGACGCTTGAACTTCGACGTGTTGAATCCCGACGCGCTTGACTAAGCGGCCGGGTTCAGAAGTCGAAGGTCGAGCAGCAGCAACACCCTGGTGATCGTAGCACCGGCCTCAGCCGATGGCCAACAATTCCTACGCCCGGAGATTTCAGTCGCCGAGGTTCGGATCGGTTTTCAGACGCTCGCCGAACGACATGAGCTGATCGAGAACGTCCATGTCCACTTTGTGGCGCCGACGAGCCAGGGATGCCTTGATCTGGCCGTAGATGTATTCCTCATCGGCGCACGGATCGCACTGTTCGAGATGCGCCGCCACGCGGCGGGCGGTAGTGGCGTTGATCTCGCCGTCGATGTAGGACTGGATGACCTTGAGCACGTCACCACAGGACATGGTGCCACGAAGTCGGTCGAGTAGTCGTCTCATCGGGTCCTCATCTCCTGGTCCAAACCCGTCCGTCCCAGATGTTCCCGTATCCGGCCCCTCGCACGATGGAGCCTGCTCATGACCGTTCCGACCGGTATTCCGAGGACGTTTGCCGCCTCCTGGTAGGCCAGACCATCGAGATCGACAAGCTCGACGACCTCACGGAAGTCGGCGGACAGTTGATCGAACGCGTCCTCGATGGCGGCGTCGAGAACAGGAGACACAACCAGAGCCTCCGGGTCATTGTGATCGGCGAACTCCAGGGACCGCTCAAAGGTGAGATCCGGATCGTTCAACAGATCCGGCTTCTTCTTGCGAACCCGATTGATATTGGCGTTCCGCATGATCGTGAGCAACCAGGCACGGGGATAGCGGCCGTCGAATCGGTCGATTGAGCGGTAGGCCCGGAGCAGCGTGTCCTGGACGAGATCCTGGGCGTCGGCGTCGGAGCGGGTCAACGACCAGGCCGTTCGGTAGAGCACCTCGAATTCGGGCAGGATGTACTCGTCGAACCGGCGGTCATTCGTTGTCTTCGGGGAGTCCACCAACGTCACCATCCACTTCGGAACTGGCCGCAACTTCAATCTATTCCCTCGCCGGAGCGGCCCGGCGCCGGCGCCGGGCCCGAGGGTGGGCCGGACGGGCGTCAGATGCACAGGATATGACATCAAAACGGGGTTCCGTGGCCGCGCCCGGCAAGACCGGTTCGACCCTCCAAGTCGGTTGACATCGCTGAATGGGGTCGAAACGACACGCATCGACCCATCACGAAATGTTGGGCTATCCGACCTCGAAGGTTGCAAAATGGATAGTCTTGCTGGCACCTTGTGATTCGCAAAGACGGCCCGATTCCGCACTGATGGCGCGGGTTTCAGCCAGGTGAATGATGGCTAAATCCTTGACATTGTGATTCGCGGAGGCTCCACTTTCCAGAGTCCCCCGCAGAGGCGGGCCGATACCCCAAAGGAGTTCGCATGAACAAATCAGAGCTAGTGGACAATGTCGCCGATCGCACCGGCGTCAGCAAGAAAGACGTCGAGGCTTCCATCTCCGGAATGTTCGACGTGATGGCCGACGCCGTCGCCGACGGTGGCGACGTGACCATCCAGGGTTGGCTCAAGGTCGAGCGGGTGAACCGCAAGGCCCGTATGGGTCACAACCCCCAGACCGGTGAGAAGATGCAAATCCCGGCCTCCACCGCAACCAAGGTGAGCGCCCTGACGAAGCTGAAGGCTGCCGGCAAGGGCAGCTGACCCGGCTCATCGGCGGTACTGCGCCGACAACTGGTCCCGCCGCCCGACAGCGGGGACTGGAGATGTGCCGGCACCACCGATCGTGGTTCCGGGTACCGTCTCTCGAATCGATGGACGCCCTCCGGGGCGTCCATCATCGTCTTGGGCCGGCATGTTTCACCACCACCGGTCCCACCCGCCCGGCAACGGACGGTTACTCTTGAGGCCCTATGAGCGACGGCGCGATTCCCCATCCAACCGATCTGTTACCCCACCGGGCCCCGTTTCTCCTCCTCGACGAGATCACCGAGTTGGTCCCGGGGCAATTGGCGTCGGGTACGTGGCGGCTCACCGGCGACGAATGGTTCTTCCCGGGTCATTTCCCCGGCCGGCCGACGCTGCCCGGGGTGTTGATGCTGGAGTCACTGGCGCAGACCGGGGCCTGCGGGGTGCTGTCGGATCCTCGGTTCACCGGAAGGATCCCGCTGCTGGCCGGTTCGTCCAAGGTGAGGTTCCGACGCCAGGTCGTTCCCGGCGAGACGCTCGACCTGCGGGTGGAGCTCACTCGTCTGACCGGTCGGGCCGGGAAAGGTGAGGCTGTGGCATCGGTCAACGGCGAGACGGCCTGTCAGGCCGAATTGATGTTCGTTTTGGCCGACGGCTGATCCCGCCCGACTAGGCGGCCGGACCGATGATGATCGAGCCGTTGTGACCGCCGAAGCCGAAGCTGTTGGAGATCGATGGGCCGGGCGTCCAGGGCCGGGGCTCGTCGGCGACAATGTCGATTTCCGGCAGCTCGGGATCGCGTTCGCCGAAGCCGATCGTCGGCGGAATCAGCTTCCTTTTGATCGACATGACCACCGCGGCGGCCTCCAGAGCACCGGCAGCACCCAGGGCGTGGCCGGTTACGCCCTTCGTTGAGGTGACCGGCGGCCCGGGCGCCCCGAAAACCTTGCTGATGGCTTCGGCCTCCGCCGCGTCGTTCAGCGGTGTGGAGGTTCCGTGGGCGTTGATCTGGGCGATGTCGCCGGCCGACAGACCGGCGTCGGACACAGCGAGCTCCATGCAGCGGACCGCCCCGGACCCTCCCGGCGCCGGCGCCGTGATGTGGTGGGCGTCAGCGGTGCTCGCCGTGCCCATCACCAGGGCGAGAATCTCGGCACCGCGGGCCCTGGCGTGTTCCAGGCGTTCCAGAACGAGGACGGCGGCGCCCTCGGCGATGACGAAACCGTTTCGCCGGTTGTCGAATGGACGGGACTCCCCGGTCGACGACAGGGCCGTCATGTTGCTGAACCCGGCCAGCGCGGTCGGACAGGTCGGTGTCTCGCTACCACCGGCCAGCATCACATCGCAGCGGCCCATCCTGATCGTGTTGAGGGCGGCACCGATCGAGTGGGTGCCGGCGGCACAGGCGGTCACGATCGCCTCGCACGGCCCCTGGAAACCATGACGCATCGAGGCGCTGGCCGCCGCGGCATTGGGCATCATCATCGGGATGAGGAACGGCGACACCCGCCGGTCGCCCTTCTCGTGGCGGATGATGATCTGTTCCTCGTTGGTTCGGATACCGCCGATACCGGTACCGATCATCACCCCCATGCGAGCCGGATCGGCGGCGAGGTCGCCCGCCTGCTCCAGGGCCATGTCGGTCGCCGCGAGAGCGAACTGGGTGAACCGGTCGGCCCGACGGGCCTCTTTCGGATTGGAGAACCACGGTGATGGATCCCAGTCGGGGATGACGCGATCGCCGTCGGCCGGCGGGCGCAGGAGACCCTCCCAGAAAGCGTCCGGCCCGATGCCGCAGGGTGCCACGACCCCAACGCCGGTGACGGCGACCGCCCCGTCCATCAGATCTTCCCTACCACCAGGTCGTAGGCGGCGCCCACGGTCTCGATGCCTTCGAGCTCCTCCTCCTCGACCGAGACACCGAACTCCTCCTCGAGCGCCATGACCAGTTCAACCAGGTCGAGGCTGTCGGCGTCGAGGTCCTCGGCGAACCGAGCCTCGCGGGTCACCTTGTCGGCATCGACCGAGAGCACCTCGACGGCGCACTTCTGGAATGCCTTGAACTTCGCATCATCACTCACGGTGTTCCTCCTGGAACTGTTTCTTGTTGCTCATTGATTGCTTGCTGGGACTTGCTGCGGGGACTCGCTGTCGGGATCCCCACCTGTGCACCGGAACGCCCGGGACCCCTCACGGTAACGTGGCGCTTTCTAGCCTCCAAAGCCGCCGCCCATACCCAGCCCACCGTCGACGGGAATGGTGGCACCGGTGATGTAGCCTGCCCGCTCGGAAGTCAAGAAGGAAACGGCCGCCGCCACCTCGTCGGGGCGGCCGACCCGCCCCACGGGAACTGCCGCAACCATGGCCTCGATCGTGGCATCGCCGGCCGCGGCCAGCATGTCGGTCTCGATCGGACCGGGGGCGATCAGATTGACGGTGATACCCCGGGATGCAAACTCACGGGCCAGCGATCGGCCCAGGCCGACGAGACCGGCCTTGGATGCCGCGTAGTTGGCCTGACCGGCCTGACCGAGTGCCGCGACCACCGACGAGATGAGCACAATCCGCCCCCACCGGTTCTTCATCATCGGGCGAATCGCCCGCTTCGCAACCCGAAAGGCGCCTGTCAGGTTGGCGTCGACGACGGCGGAGAAGTCATCTTCCGACATACGTAGGACCAGCATGTCGCGGGTGATTCC
>JAOTVU010000208.1 GCA_029863385.1 Acidimicrobiia bacterium | reverse complement strand
GTTCGACGTGCCCGTCATTTACCACCCCGACCGCCTTCCTGCTAGCGTGATATGACCACACGTATGTGGTTGCAGTCCGATGGTCGGACAGGGAGGTAGGTGTCGGATGATACGCAGGCGTTCTGTTCTTGTTTTGCTGATGGCGATGGCGCTCATAGGCGGCGCATGTGGAGGCGATTCCGACGACACATCGGCCGACGGCGGAGAGCTGACATCCGTGACCGTGTTGGCTCCGAACCCTTCGGCCGTCATCTGGTTCCAGCTGTGTTCGGCCATCCACCAGGGATTCCTCGAGGAGGAAGGCATCGACGCAACCTTTGAGGCGGTCGACGGATCGGGCGCTGTGCTGCAGGCCATGGCCGCCGACCAGGCCGAGTTCGGCATTCCCGGACCGGGCCCGCTGCTGTCGGCTCGAGGCGAGGGTGAGGACTTCGTCGCCATCTACAACGGGTTCGCCCAAGCCTTGTTCGGCCTCGTCGTAACCGAGGAGTCCGATTACCAGCAACCGGGAGATCTCAAGGGTGATGACGGCCCCATCGTCATCGGTGTGGGAACCGCCGAGGGATCTGAAGTGACGTTCGTGCGGCCCATCCTCGTCGACGCCGGTCTCGAGGAGGACGTCGACTTCGAGTTCCTGCCGGTGGGCGACGGTGGACCCGCCACGGCGGCCTTCGAACGCGGTGAGATCGAAGCCTACGCGGCGGCCGTGCCCGACATGGCCATCATCGAGGCTCGCGGCTTGCCACTGAGGGAGATCACGCCGGAGGAGTACAAGACGGTGTTCGGCAACGGCTATGCCACCACCCAGGAGTTGATCGACACGAATCCGGATCTCGTTCAGGGCTTCGTCAACGGACTGGTCAGGGGAGCGCTCTTCGCCGAGAACGACCCCGACCAGGCGGAAGCGGATTGCGCCGAGATGAACCCGGAGGAGGCGACCGATCCCGAGTTGGCTCGGGCCCTGCTGGATCTGACACTGGTGGTGAGTAAGCCGCTGGGTGGTGAGCCGTGGGGAACCTACGACGCCCAGGCCTGGGCCGACTGGGGTCAGAGCCTGGTCGATGACGGTACGTTGGACGAGCTGCCGGACGTGGCTCCGGCCTTCACCAACGAGTTCGTCGAGAAGGCTCACGCCGACGCAGGCTGATCGACAGATGACGACTTCGGACAGTGGGATCGACCAGACGGGAGGTGGGTCCCGTGCGGTCGACCACGAAGTCGTCACGATCACGAATCTGTCCAAGACCTTCCACAAGCGCGGGCTGAAAGCGCTGGACAGTGTCGACATGACTCTGCGGCACGGTACGTTCACCAGCGTCATCGGACCCAGCGGTTGCGGGAAATCCACCCTGCTGAAGATCATGGCCGGCCTGATTCCCGCCACCTCGGGAGAGATCTTGTTGAACGGCAAGCCGGTGACCGGCCCGCGCCAGGACATCGGGATCATGTTCCAACAGCCGACCCTGCTGCCGTGGCGCACTGCGTTGCAGAACGTCCTGCTTCCCATTGAGATCCGGTTGGGCAGCGCGGCGGCCCAGGCCAAATCTGACGTCGCCCTCCAGCTCCTCGAGTTGGTGGGCCTCGAGGGTTTCGACAAGGTTCATCCCTTCGAGTTGTCCGGCGGAATGGCGCAGCGGGTGGCCATCTGCCGGATGCTCGTGACCGGCCCGGCCATCCTGCTGCTCGATGAGCCGTTCGGAGCGCTCGACGAGCTGACGCGGGAATACATGAACGTCGAGCTGCAGCGGATATGTCGGGAACGGGACGCCACCGCCTTCATGGTCACCCACGCCATTCCGGAGGCGGTCTTCATGGCCGATCACGTGTTCGTGATGTCGGCCCGTCCCGGGCGGATCGCCGAGGTCGTCGACGTCGATCTGCCCCGTCCCCGAACCCTGGACATGATGACCAGCCCCGAATTCGGTGCGCTCGTACGCCACGTGCGCCATCGGCTCGACGAATTGGGCGGGATCATAGGAGCTCAGCAATGACGGCAACCAAGAAAACAACAACAACGGCCCCGGCCGAAATGTCGGAAGCCGAAGCACTGTGGTATTCGGGGTCGTGGATCGACCGAATCCCGCAGTGGCTCTCCATATCGGTCTTCGGCGGCGCCTTCCTTGCCGTCTGGTGGTTCGTGGCCGAGATGGAGTTCGTCTCGCGGATCCTCCTTCCGGGTCCGTCCGAGACGTTCTCGGAGCTCTGGGACGTGTCCAAGAACATCTTCACCGGCGGCCATATCTTCGAGGCCCTGTGGATCACCACCCAGGAGGTGATCTGGGGCTTCCTGGCCGCCGCCGTCGCCGGCTTCGTTCTGGGGGTGATCGTCGGTGAGACCCGACTCGGGCAGCGAGCGATCATGCCCTATCTCGTCGCCCTCAACGCCCTGCCCAAGGTCGCCTTCGCTCCGGTCTTCGTCGCCTGGTTCGGCTTCGGGGTGAACTCGAAGATCGTCATGGCGCTCTTCATCGCCTTCTTCCCCGTGATCGTCGACACTGCGGCCGGTCTGGGATCGGTCGACCGCGACACCCTGATGCTTTTCCGCTCGATGGAGGCCAGCCGGTGGCAGACTCTTCGCAAGCTGAAGCTGCCCTCGGCGCTACCCTTCATCTTCGCCGGGTTGAAGACGGCGGCCGTCTTCAGCGTGGTTGGAGCTGTTGTCGGAGAGTACCTGGGCGGAGGCAAGGGCCTCGGCGAGCTGATCAGGCTGTCGGCCCAGACGCTGCGCATCGACCGCGTCTTCGCCATGATCGCCTACCTCGGGGTCCTCGGGATCATCCTGTTCGGCCTGGTTGCCTGGACCGAACGGAAACTGTTGTTCTGGCACAAATCCGAGGTGTTCGAAATACAGGGCACGGGCTGACGGGGAATCGAGGGAAGGAGACCTGAAATGGATGTCGGCTTCATGGGACTCGGCGCCATGGGAAGGCCCATGGCCCGCAACCTGGCGGCGGCCGGCCACTCCGTCGTGGCCTGGAACCGGACGCCCGCTGATCCACCGGAGGGGGTGACGTTGGTCGACTCCGCCCGGGCGGTTGGTGAACAGACCGACGTCGCCTTCCTGATGGTCTCGGATGCCGAAGCGGTCGAGCAGGTGGTGTTCGGCAACGATGGCTGGGCCGTAGGGGCCGCCTTCGGAGCGATTCTGATCCAGTCATCGACGATCGGTCCCACGGCCACCGCCCGGATCAGTTCGCAGGTGGCCGAGGCCGGATTCGGGTATCTCGATGCCCCGGTCAGTGGTTCGGTGAAACCAGCCGAAAACGCACAGCTCACGATCCTCGGGGGCGGCGATCAGGAGCTCTTCGACCGCTATCAGGGGTTGTTCGATGCCATTGCCGCCCGAACCGTCGTGTTCGGACCGATCGGCAGTGGGTCAACGGCGAAACTGGCCGTCAACGGGCTACTGGTTGCGGTGATCGGCGCCGCGGCCGAGACCATGACATGGCTGGTGGAGACCGACCCCAACGTCGACCTGGAGCTCTTCTCCTCGGTGATCGAGAGGATCTCGCCGCTGGCGGCGGCCCGGGCCGGCACCATCACCGGAACGGCGCCGGAGGGAGGGTTCTCGCTACGCCAGGCGGCCAAGGATATGGAGCTGGTGGGTCAGGAACTCGGCACCAGCCGGGTGATGAATGCCGTGCGGGACCTCACCCGTCGAGGGCTCGAACTCGGCTTCCACGACAAGGACATTGCCTGTCTCGGCGAGGTGGCGGGCCGGGACTGGATCACCTGACGTTTCCGGCGATTCGGGCACGGCCGCTGCGGTCCCATCGTTCTACCGGTTCGCCTGACCGGTCGGCGGTACCGGAGCGGCGAGTCGTTCGATTGCGTAGCTGACGAGTTCATCTCTGGTCATCAATGCGCCCCGTTGCATGGGCTCAGACGATCGGGGGTCCTTGTTGAGCAGGTCGAGCGATCGGCGGCGACCGTTGGCGAAGACGCCATGGGCGTGCTCGTGTGCTGCGAGGTGGCCGAACAGGACAGCGCCACCTTCGAGGTCGCCGCGGTCGACCCAGTGGACAGCGAGGTTCTCCATGACGATCCAGACGTACATCCAGAACCGTGTTTCGTAGAGATGGGTCAGGGAATCGGTGAAGGTGGAGGCCACCTCGGCGGGATCGCCGGATGCTGCCGCCGCCGCGGCCAGGCCTTGCAGGGCCTGCCCCTCGTCGAGTCCCTTCGTCCCGCGCGCCAGTCGGAGGCTTTCGGCGAAGTGGGCTCGGGCCTCATCGACCTTGGCATCGACGAGAGCAGCCACCCCGAGAACGAACAATGTCTGGGAGCGGTCGAGCGGAGCGCCGGTCAGGTTGGAGGCTTCCTCGTGGATGGCGGCGTAGCCGGCGACCGCTTCCGGTTCGCAGCCCCAGGCACACCAGCAGCCCACGAACGCCAGTAGCTTTTTGGGGAATGTATGCTCTTCGGCCAGGGCCATTCCTCGTTTGACCGCAGCGAGCCCGGTCTCGGCGTCACCGGTGTTCAGGTGAGCGGTGGCCAACAAGCGCCAGGCCAAGGCTTGGTATTCGACCGGAAGGTGTGGTCGATCGAGCACGCGGGTGTAGAAGTCCACCGCCGGCCTCGAGTCGCCGGCCAGGATGCCGCTCCACACTGCCGTCCATTCGAGGGGTTCGGCCCGGGGGTGCTCCGGTGGGATGGCGCTGCGAAGGAGATCGATCCACTCGGCGATCTCAAAGTTGAGTATGGCGATCTCCCAGATGGTGAGGGCCAGCTCGGCGGCCCGGTCGAGATCCGACGTCGGCCAGGCCCACTCGAACGCAGCACGAAAGTTGTCGAGCTCCTGATCGAGATCGGCCAGCGTTTCGAGTTGGTGCGGGCCGATCGCCCGGGCCGCCATGTCGTGGGCGACCGAGAGGTAGCGATCGAGGTGACGATCGTTGAGCTCGTCGGCCTCGGCCCGGTCAACGAGCTTGTCGGCGCCGTACTGGCGGATCGTCTCCAGCAGCCGGTAACGCACCGTGCGACCGTGCCGATCGGCGACGACCATCGATTTGTCGACCAGCGAACCGACCAGGTCGAGCACGTCGGCCTCCTCCACCGTTCCGAAGCCGCAGATCTGCTCGGCTTCGGCGAGTCCGAAACTCCCGGCGAAGACCGAGAGCCGGTCGAACAACGTCTGCTCGGGATCGGTGAGCAACTGGTACGACCACGACAGCGCCGTCTGCAACGTCTGATGGCGGTCGACGGCGCTGCGCCCGCCCCGCAGCAAACGGAACCGGTCGTCGAGGCGGGACAACAGATCGCTCGGGGTGAGCGACCTGGTTCGTGCCGCTGCCAACTCAATCGCCAACGGGATCCCGTCCAACCGTCGGCAGATCGCCTCGATCGCAACCCGATCCTCAGTGCCGACGAAGAAGGCGTCGTCGACCGCGCCGGCCCGGGCGCAGAACAACTCGAATCCCTCGATCGGGTCGAGTGACACCACCGTGTGCACCTGCTCTCCTCGAACACCGAGCGGGTCGCGGCTCGTGACCAGCACGCGAGCCATCGGGCAGTGTTCCATGATCGCCGAGGCCACCTCGGCGGCGGCGGCTCGCACATGCTCGGCGTTGTCGAGAATCACCAGCACTCGCTGTGATCCCAGCACATCGACGATCGACTCCAGCGGCGTCATACCCACCTGGTGGCGAACGGCCAACGTGGCGGCCACGGCCTGGACAACCGCAGCGGTTTCGGCGACCGGGGCCAGTCCCACCAGCCACACCCCGTCGGGGAACTCGTCGGCCGCCATTTCGGCGACCTCGATCGCCAACCGGGTCTTGCCCACCCGCCAACACCGGTCAGCGAGAGCAGACGACGAGAGTGCAGCTCGGTGGCAAGATAGCGGACTTCGTCGGTCCGCCCGACGAAGTCGTCGACCGTCGTTGGCAGGTTCCCCACGGCACCCATCGCCGTGGTCAACGCCCGATCGATCCACTCAAGACCGTCAGCGCGAACCCCGAGCACCGACACCGGGTCGACGATCCCTCGGAGCCGCTGTGTCCCGAGCTCGATGAACTCGACACCCGGCATCGGTCCAATCACCTCGGCGGTCACCGCCGACACCACGATCTGGCCGCCGTGTCCGGCGGCCATGATACGAGCCGCTCGATTCACCGGTGGCCCGAAGTAGTCGCCGTCGCGTTCCTGCGCCTCACCGGTATGAAGCCCCATCCGCACTCGCAACGCCACCGACGCCGGCCACGATTCCTCCTGCAAGCCGAGCTGGATGTCGATGGCGGTGGTCAGGGCGTCGGACGCCCGGCCGAAGGCCACCGCGAACCCGTCGCCACCGGTCGAGAAGATGAAGCCGTTGCAATCAGCGATCAACGTTCGGCAAAGCTCGTCATGTTTGGCGAGCGCCTTCCCCATCGCATCCGGATGCTCGTCCCAGAGACGCGTCGAACCCTCGATATCGGTGAACAAGAACGTCACCGTTCCGACCGGTGGACCAACCTCAGCCATCCAACAAGCATCGCACGCTCTGACAACGTTCGCCCGGCCGCAGTGACCACCTGGATTGAATCCAACAGCACGACCGAAATCAGTGTCGCGATGTGGATCAAGACCGGGGCCAGGTCCTGGTTGATCGCTTTGGGGTGCCGGTCAGGCCGGCATGGTCTCGACCAACGGAGAACCTCCAGGGTGCCGGGCTCGGTGATCGATGTGTCCAGCCCGAGTCATTGGTGTACCGTGATCGACGTGCTGGTCGAACCATCGCCGGTGGCGGGGGCGCGCCGGCCAAGACGCTGTCGCTGGCCGGCGACGTCGACCGACTTCTCGACCAGCGCTGCCTGGCCGGGAATCCCTCAGACGTTCCAACGATCACGACGGAACGGGTGGAGCAGGGCTCTCTGGGCCCTGGCCGTCGTATCGACGCTCGTCGTCGGCTGCGGAACGGACGAGACGGCGCCATCGACGACAACAGTCGGTGCCACCAGCTCAGCAGGCGAGACCGCCAGCTCGGCAGGCGAGACCGCCACCTCGTCGACGAC
>JAOTVU010000207.1 GCA_029863385.1 Acidimicrobiia bacterium | reverse complement strand
AGGTCGGCATCGACGTCGCCGACCGGGATGTCATGGTTGGCAGCGATGGTGTCGACCAGCGTGTACACCAGGGCGTCGTCGGGGTCGGCGGTCGGCGACAGCACGATGGCCCGGGCGGCCTCGGCCGCAGCCAGCCGGGCCATGTTGGCTCGGGCCGACCACGGAGCCACCATCAGCACGAGGTAGGCGACCGGGATGAGGAGAAATGCAACCGCCAGGGGAAACTCGATGGCGGCCGCACCCCGCTCGTCTCTGATCATGGCGCCTGCTCCTTAATGGCGGTCGCTTGGGCGTCGAACGACCAGTCGGGCACCATGGGAGCGAAGCCCGGCAGTGTCACCGTCGCAGCAGCCACGACGGTCTGTCCGGTCGGATCCAGGGCACACGAGTAGGCGACGCCGTCGCCCATCGCCCCGCCGAGCAGACCGTCGAGGACCTCGGCGATCTCGATCTCACAGGCATTCAGAGGGGCGTCGAGGAGCGACGCCGAGCGGGCGCCGGTGTCGAGCGCCGAACGGACCACTCCGGCTGCGTACTGGAACACCACCAGGTTGGCGAGCGCGACGAACAGGATCATGGCGAACCCGGTCGCCATCAGAACCGCCGGGGTGGACGCCCCCGAATCAGCCGGTTTCTTCGAAGACAAGCCTGCGGATCTCGTCGATGATGTCAACACCCAGGATGCGCAACGCTCCCCAAATGGCGATGAGCGCCACGATGGCCAGCGCGGCATTGCCGAGCAGTTCCGCCGTATTGAGGCCCCGTTCGTCGTCCCGGATGTGCGCCAGGCGGCGCCCCACTTCGTGGAACACTGCAAGCATCATCGGTTCCCTCCCTGTGTCGACATGATCCCTCCGTTGTCGTGTGTGGTCATCAGAACGTCCCGAAAATGATGGATGGGAGTGGTGCCGCCACGAAGATCAGCAGCACCGGGGCAAGGATGGCGATCGTGGGGATGAGGGTGGCGGCTCGTCGCTTGGCAGCGTTCACCTTGACGGCTTCCCGTCTCGCCTCACGGACGTCTTCGGCGAGCGCCAGCAGGGCTCCGGCCAGGTCGGATCCCCGTTCTTCTGCGGCTGCCAACAGCATGTAGGTGCGAGCACAAGCCGGTTCGGGTGTGAGGCGCGAGGCGCGGCTGAATGAGGCGGCGGCCGGGATCCCGTGCCGGTGCAGTCTGAGCGCCTCGGCGAGTTCGTCGACGACATCGCCCACGCCACGCCCCACCACTTGCTGGACCGCCTGGACGACACCACCTCCCACCCGCACGTGCATGGCGAGGATTTGGTTGACGGTGTAGATCTCGATGCGCATCCGGTTGCGCCGGTCCTCGATGGCACTCTCGAGTGCCCCCCGGTACCGGCCGACCCCACCGATGAAGCCGAGCGCCGCCAGTGCGAGCGTGACGCCGGTGCCCATCACGAACACCTGCCCGGCAACAAAACCCGTGACCGAGCCGAGGGCTCCGGCGCCCAGTTGGCGGATGCGGAATTCGGCGACTCGCTGGCCTTCCGGGGCGTCTCGGAACATCCCCGCCTGGCGGATCTTCAGCGCCATGGCGGTTTCTGTGCCACTGTCGAGGAGGCGGCCGAAACGATGGGCGATGCTCGACACGATCGGTCCAAAGACCCGGCCGAAGGCACCGCTGCCGAGCACCGACGAGGCCCCCGGGTCGGTGAGGTCGGGAGCCCGGCCGAGGCTGGTCCGGCTGATCACGGTATACGGACGGACCCGGGTGGCGAGGCGCCGGGTGGGCGGCACGATGAGCGCCGCAACTCCGGCGATCGTCACGCCCGACAGCAAAGCGGCCAGCAGGACATGGGAGACTTGGTCTTCGATCATTTGGACGCTCCCACCACAACCGCCGATCCGCCCAGGACCCGCTGTTCTTCGGGATCCCTGCCGAGCCTGCCCACCACCCAGATACCGAAGCCCGACATGAGCGCACCGACGAACACGACAAGCACGCCGAGTCGTGACCCGTAGAAGTCCCGATACGACTCCTCGAAAGCCGTGAGCGCCACGAGGACCGCCCACGGCAGAACGAACACGACCCGGGCATTGATCTTCTGTTCGAGGGCAGCCGTCCGGACTTCTTCCATCGTCCACAGGTCGCGGGTCGTGGCCTCGGCGAGGTCGGTGAGGATCTCGCCGACGATGTTGCCGCCTCGTTGCTGGGCGATGATCAGCACCTCGATCACCCGGTCCGACGTCGGGTCGGCCAGTTCTTCTTTGATGATTTCGAGAGCCGGCACGACACCCAGGGTCCGGGTGAGCAGCGGGAAACGCTCGAAGGCCCGCTGCAGCGGGGCCGGGCCTTTGTCGGCGAGGTTCTCGATCGCCCTCTGTAACGACATTCCCGCCGAAATCGATGCGACGAGGTCCCGGAGTCCGTCGGGCCACACCATCGCCACCTCGGACAGCCGCCGCATCCGCAACCGGCCGAAATAGGCGCGCGGGGCCAGGCCGACGAACACCGCCGGGACCAGGGCAAGGATCGGGAGACGGGTGAGCAGCACAACCAGGAGGAACGCGAACCCGCCGGCCGTCACCGACACGGCCCAGAACTGGCGCGGGCTGAGATCTACCCCGGCCTGGGTGAGCCACAGTTGGCGGGCCGACACGGTCGGCTTGCTCCTGGCGGGCCACTCGAGCCGTGGTCCCCGTCCGGTCAGGAAGCCGGCCAGGAGATACACGGCGAAGCCGGCCAGAAGCGCAGCGGCGAGTCTCATAGTGGCGATACCCGGCCTTCGAGCACGGACCGCAGGGTCATGCCCTCGGGGAGCGATGCTTCGATCACCCTGGTCGCCTGATCGGGGGGCATGGTCCCGGTCCACTCGAGGGGCTTGCCGAGCGCTTCCCGGTTGAACAGCGGTTCGGTGCTGAAGTCGTCGGTCATCGACGGGACCACCGACAGGATCTCCATGACCTGGCGACGCAAGCCGCCTGTGGCCGTGGCCGCCGACGAATCCCGGTCGAGGTGGACGACGAAGTCGATCGATGCCGCGAATACCCGCCGGACGATCGGTTCGGCCACGTTCTCGCCGGCCATGAGCGCAGCGTTCACTAGGGCGTTCAGCGCATCCCGGGCGGAGTTGGCGTGCACCGTGCAGCACATGCCGCACCCTGCGTTGACGGCCCTGGTCAGTTCGAAGGCTTCCGAGCCGCGCACCTCCCCGACGATGATCCGGTCGGGCCGCATGGCGAGGACCACCTTCACGAGATCGCGCAGGGAGATCTCGCCGGAACCGTCGAGCGATGGCGGGCGGGCCTCGTAGTACGAACCGTGGACGATCGGGACATGGAGTTCCCTGACCTCCTCACAACACCGGATGCAGTGGGTGGCCGGGGTGGCGGCGATCATTGCCGACAGCAGCGAGGTTTTGCCTGCCCCGGGCGGACCCGAGACGAGCGCGCTCAAATTGGTCTGCATGACCGACCACAGGAACCCGGCCGCCGATGGTGTCAGCGAACCCAATTCGACGAGAGAGGACAGAGTCTCTTTGCGAAGCGCATAGCGGCGGATGGTGACCGAGAGTTTGTCGGCGATGGGCGACACGACTGCCGTCAGTCGGGCGGTGTCGTCGAGCACCCTGGCCTGGACGATCGGGCTCGACGTGTCCAGGTGCCGGTCGGTCGCCCCCAGGAGACGATCGACCACCTGACGGTTCTCGTGCTCGGTGGTCGGCACCGTGAGGGCTTTGAGGATGCCACTGCTGTCGATGAAACTGACCTGAGAGCCCTCGATGAAGACCTCTTCGATGTCCGGGCGGCTGAGCAGTTCCGTGAGCGGCCCGTAGTCGGCGATCGACCCCAACACCCGGTCGGTCATCTCGGCCGGGTCGCGCAGGGCCCGGGTGTGCCCCAGGTGGGCGCGACGCTGGTAGTCGTTCACCGTCTCGGCGACGACCGATCTGGCCCGGGACCGATCGGCGACGGGATCGATCCGGCGCTCCTCGATGAGCGCCACCGCCGCCTTGCGGATCTCCTCGTAGGCGTTCGACCCGCTCATGAGGCTCTGCTCGCCGCCAGGGGCGCCAAACCCGCTGCCAGTTCCGACATGGCCTTGGCGAAGGGCCCGTTGGTGACGATCTCGCCGGCCCAGGCCGCCTCGGCGACCCGTGGATCGTCGGGCACGAACACCAGCGAGGCCGGTGTGAAGGTCCGGGAGATCTCCTGGATGAGTTCACCCTGCTTGAACGCCGACCGGGGCGCCCGGTTGATGAGCACATGCACACTGTGGTGGGGCCGATCGGCCCGCAGGTCGGCCACCGAGTCGAGCAGGCGGGCGACACCGATCGGGGTGGGGGCGGCCACCAGCACGACTTCGTCCGCTGCCGCCAGCAGCGCTCGCGACAGCCCGTACCGGCCCGGCCCTCCGTAGAAGGCCAGGTCCTCGGCGCGGCTGGACACGTTGACGATGGCGGCGGGCCGGCCGACCGACAGGTCCCGGGCCAGTGCGACGACATCGGCCGGTCGCAGTTCGATCCAGTCCTTGGGATTCGAGAGGCCGCCGATCACGTCGATCGGACGCTTCCGCAGGGACTGGATGGTTGCTGGCAGCACATCGGGTTGATGGAGGAAGGCATCGACGCTGGTCCGGACGTTCGGGTGCAGGGCAAGCCCGAGACGTTGGGCTACGGACGGCAACACGTCGTCGGCATCGATGACCAGGGCACGTCGCACCCCGCCCGAGATGGTGCTGGCGAGGCCGAGTGCCACCTCCGTCGCCCCGACCCCTCCCGAGGCGGCCCCAACGGCAATCATCACGCCGTCACGAGAGCCGTCGGCAGCCGCTACCGGTTCGTCGGGTCGAGGATCGTCGCCGGACACCGTTCTGACCGGTTGGAGGCCGGAGATCACCCGCACGAACTCGTCGGGGGACGCGCCGGCGTCGATCACCTCGTCGACGCCGAGTTCGGCGAGGAACCGTTTCCCTTCCGGGTTGTCCTGTCCGTCGTACACGCCGACGATGCGACGCCCTGCCCCGTGGACCTGCTGGACGAGGCGGCGATTCAAGAACGAGGTGATGTCGTCGATGAGGAGGACGTCGTAGGCCTGCTCGACGGCGTCTTCGGGGCGCAGGACCCTGGTCCGGACCCGGGCGCCGCCGTGATCGACGGTGAACCGGTGCAGCTTCTCGGCCCAGGGTCTGGCCGAGACGACGATGCCGAGTTCGGTCTCGACACTCATCCGCCGCCACCCTCGACGGGAGGCTCGGCAGGGACCTCTTCGTCCGGGGTCATGGCGGACGGGTCGAACAACTCGACGTCGGGCACGGTGGAACCGGTCGATCGCACGATATGGATCTCGCCGCTCTCGATGGCCGACGCCACGCGCAGGGCTGTCTCGGCATCGACCGCGACGGTCACGAAGAAGTCGACGCCGCCGATCTGGCGTGCCTCGCCGGGCAGGGCAAGGACCTCGAGCCCGGTGGCGACGTAGTGGGCGATGTCGTCCCGGTCGACCACGATGACATCCACCCGGTCGCCGATACCGATCGCCCGGCCAACCGCTCGGTCACCCTGGACGGGAACACTGATCGCCCGCTGCTCGAGCGGCGCCGACGGAGCACGGAAGTCCTGGGGGGAGACGAGTTGGCCGGCCGCGATGGTCCGGGCGACGACCTGGCCCTCGAGAGCGACGACATCGGCGGGCTGCAGCAACGTCACGAGGACCTCTTCGGTGGCCCGGATCTCCTCGAATCGCAGGTCGGCCGACGTGACGACCCGTCCGGGCAGGAGATCGGCGGCCGCCACTGCCACCGGGAACGTCTCCTCGTTTGATTGGAGCAACGTGAAGTTGAGGAGGGCGGCCAGGAGTCCGGCGACGATCATGACGACATGACCGAGCGAGAGACGGGAGAGAAGTCCCCGGCTTGGGGTGGCATGACCGATTGTCTGGATGTGTTCGTCTGCGGACGCCGCCATCAATTCCCTCCCTGGACCTGGCATGATACGGTGACCATTCCGTCACTGCCAGTGAGATGCCCTGCCATGAGCGCCAACTTCTCCGACGACAACCCCGAGTTGGAGGCACTCGCCGCCGAACTCCGACAGCGGATCGCCCGTGAGCTGCGCTGGGAGGCCGAAGACGTCGAATCGGAGACCCTCAAACAGGTCCTCCGCGAGCGGACCCTGAGCGATGTAGCCCGGGAATCGATGGCTCGCGGCGACGTCATCGCCGCCTCGACGCCGACGCTCACAGTGGTGGGCACGATCAGCCACGCCCGGGGTGATCTGGCCATCGTTGCGACCGGCCATGCCCTGGTGTCGGTGAACCTGGCCGGGCCGGTGACCTTGCGGTGCGTCGAGACGGCCAGTTCGGGTGGAACCTCGAGTTCGGGGGGTTCGGGATCGTTCAAGGCTCGCCTCGCCGAGTTCGAGATGACGGGTGAACTGGTCGGCCTGGTCGTCGCCACGCTGCCGGACATGCTGGTCGGACGGATAACCGTCACCGCCGCCGACCACATCGTGGTCCGGGGTGCCGGGTCCACCGAGTGGTTCGTGCGGTTTGCCGACATCGCCATGGTGCTCCAGGCCCTCAGTCGGAGGTAGCGGTCTCCTCGACGTCGGCGTCGTCGGTAACCGGGTGGGATCTCACGAATTCGAAGATCTCGTCACGAAAGAACTTGAAGGTGCGCCCGCCCGGCAACCGGTAGGCGGGAATCCGCCCCTCCCGTGCGTACTTGCGGACCATCTGTACGTTCATGCCGAGCAATTCGGACACCTGGGCGGCGTCGAGAATCGGTGGATAGTCGGCGTCCACGAAGCTCCTTCCCGATAGACAGCGATAGTCTACCGTGTTTTACTGGACGATGTCGAGCGACAGCCACCAAACCCACGATTCACCCGATACCGGTGGATCACCGGCGAACCGGCGCAGGGCGGTGACCAGGTTCCCCGGGTAGGCGAGATTCGCCCGGTTGAATCGTCTCGGGTTCGTGAAGATCACCCCGGCATGAGAGCGGCCCTCGGCTGACCATCGTGCAATCAGCGGAGCGAAA
>JAOTVU010000206.1 GCA_029863385.1 Acidimicrobiia bacterium | reverse complement strand
GATCCTGACGCTGCGGCGGTACCGGCCGATCTCCGGGCACTGAGCACCTCGACCGGCTGGGTGCCTGTCGCCGTCAGCATGGTCCGTTGGGAGGACGGAAGCGGTGACGACGCCGCCGACGACCGGCACTATGCGACGGAGGCCGCAGCGTTTCACACGGTCGATCCCGCCGTGCTGTACCTCTGGATTATCGAACACGGGTCGCCCTTCGCCGCCGGCGAACCGGGCTCGATCGACGAAGCCGTCCCCTGGGGTGATGGACGCCACGCCGGGTTGTCGTGGGTGGAGGGTGCGGATCGTTATTTGTTCCAGGCGTCGGCTCTCGACGATCGACTCGAGGCACCAACCGGATCGGCGCTCAAGGAAGCGGCCCGATCCATGACTCCGGGTCCGAACGGCTGGGACCTCCCCGGTGCCGAGCTGGTCGCTCGCGATCACAACGACGGTCCCGAATCCGGGACCGACGGCGAGGCGGGCTACGCCCAGATCACCTGGGCTCCGAGGACCGGAGGGAAGCTGGACACGAGCCGCATCGTGTCCCAGACGACCCGGCGGGGCGACCTCACCGACATGATCTCCGAGCTGCATGAGGCCAGTTCGCTCGGACAGGTTCGCCTCGTTCGGGCCCGGGATGGAACCATGCGGTTCGTGATCGACGAGGGGGAGCTGGGCCGCTACGCCCTGGCGTCGGTCGGTTCGACCGTCGTCAACTGGCAGGGACCTGGCGGCCCGGCCCTCGATCAGCTCGTGACGGAGACGGAAATCCTCGACGGCACCGATTGGGACCGGGCCTGGATTGACGCCGCAGGTGTCGTCGGCGCTTGGGTGGCCGAGTCTGGCGACACCACCCCGGCCGTTCGCCTCGCCCCGGACAGCTCCTGGAAACCGATCTCCGCCCTCGACCCGTCGCTCTGGTCGCCGATGGAGCGGTTCGAGAGTCGCACTCAGGGCGCCTCGGTGCCGCGCGCTCGTCGTTGGATCGGTGCGTTCCAGGCCGCAGGCAGCACGTCGGCGCTACCTGAAGTCGTCGTGTCCGTGGAGACCTCCGATAGCCGGGCGCCGCTCTACATCTGCGAGGGCTCCTGGGTGGCGACGACCCTGGGTTCGGACGCTTGCGCTTCGCGGGACCCGGGAGCAGCGCCCGGCCCGGGCTCCTCGTTTCTTGTCTCCGGAAACCGTTGGTACATCAGTCTGTCGTCCCCCAACATGGGCCTTGGTGACCTGTCGGCCTTCTCCAACGGTCTCGAACCGCGCGGCGACGTGGTCAACGGGTTCGACCACGCCGACCCCGCCTACCGGCTGACGTTTGAATCTGACGAACCGGCGCACTGGGGTGAGATGGTCACCTCGACCTGGGTTCGAGATGACCTGGAGCTGTGGCTGCGGATCTGGACGACCGACCACGGTTCGGTCATTGAACGGATAGGCAACATGGCCGCAGCGGGATTCCTGACCCCACTCGAAGACGACCGCTATCTGATCAGGTGGCCGGAGGAGACGAGAATCACCTGGTACGACGAGGCGGGGAACTATGAGGCAACCGTGGGCTGGACCTCACCGGTCCGAGGCGGTCCGCCCAGCGAGGCCAACATGGTCGAGGCGGCGATCGAGCTGATCGAAGGCCTCACCGAGATCGATCGGGACGAGTGGCGTTCGCTGATCGAATCGGTCAACGAGCCCTACGTGGACCCCTACTCGGCGTCGCTCGAACTGTCGGAGGAGGAGTTCCGCGGCGAGTTCATGAGCGACAGCGGGGAGGAGTAGCGAACGGATCAGCCGATCATCAACTGCGGCGGGCCAGGGCGGCGGCCAGTTGCGGGATGCGTTGACGGGCTCGTACCGATTCCGTGCGGAGCCGTCGGCGGGTCAGGAACCACGAAGCGGGAAGAGTGACGACCGGGCACAGCAACGCCCACCACGGACTCACCGCAAGAGCCACCCCGATGGCCGGCAGGGCCAGTCCGATGGCAACGAGGTCGGCCACCGCCAGCGCTCCCAGCTGGATCAGCGGGGCGATACATCCGGCGTTGGTTGCGTTGAATCCGCCGATCTTCTCCGGGAGCGGGATGGGTGAACGGATCGTGACGAAGAGCCCGGCTGCCGCCCCCAGCATCAGCGACTGGCCGATCAAGAGCAGGCTGACGGGGAGGAATCGCCACCCCCGCATCACCCACGCCAGAATGAAGGCGCCGGTCGCCACGATGATCGCCACCAGGATCAACCGGGGTAGCAGCTTGCCCAGCAGGATCGGACGGAAGTCGTCGCCGGGTATCGCATCGGCGGTGAAACGGGGCCCGTCGCCGCCGAACAGGTTGGTCGACGTCATCGTCGCGCCGGAAACCGCGGCAAGGAAGGGAACGAGAACGAGGCGGGCGTCGCGGGCCTGCAGCTCGGTGATGGTTGGCAGGGCGAAGGCCAGGATGAGGGGAAGGAAGGCGGCGATCTCGGTCCACTCGCGGACGTCCCGGCGAATGGCTCGGGCCGACTTGGCCCACACCGCCGCGGTCCGGCGGTCGACCATCCGATCCATCCAAGGCGCCACCAGCGGCTTCGCCCGTTTCGTCTTGATTTGAGCCTCGCGTCCATCCAGCGTCCGGTCGAGCGCCGTCCGCCAAAGGATGAGCAATACCAGGGGGACCGTTGCGCCCAACGCAAGGAAGAACACCGCTGACCGGAGGTTGCCCATGGACGCCTGCCCGATGGCCTCGGGAGTCCATCCGAGCGGCAGGAAGCGGACGAACCTGCGGACGGTCGAGAACCAGGCCAGATCGAAGTCGTCGACCGCCAGCGCGATCAGCTGCGAGGAGATGCCGAGGCTGATCGCGGCGAGCACGGTGATGCTGCCGGCGACGGAGCGGAACCGGGTCGAGGCCAGCAACCCGACGGCGGCGACGGTGAGGCGTCCGGCCAGCACGGCGGTAACGGTCAACTGGATCGCACAGGCCGTCAGCACCACAGCGGTGAGCAGCCCTGAGGCGTGGCTCAGCAGGCTGAGCGAGACGAGCAGCGTCATGAACGCCGGGATGCCGATCACCGCGGCGAGCAACAGCCCGGCCATCAGGGTCGGCAGGTTCAATGGGTACAGCGCCAGGGATTTCAGGTCGAGGATCAGTTCGCCGCCGCCGAGAACCAGCGGCGCCACCAGCCACAGAGCCACGAGCACGGACGTGCCGATCATGATGATCGACCCGCGGACGGGATGGTCCTCGAGCCTGATGATCGTCGAGATGGCACCCAGGGCCAGACTGCCGCCGAGGAAGAGGCCGAGCAGCATCCCCACGATGACCTGCGGTGAGTGGCGGATGATTCGGAACTTCAGCGCCGCCATCGATCGGGCCCGTCGCCAGTCGAGCGACGTGTCGCTCATCGGCGGTTCCACCGTTTCGACGGCGGGTTCGGGGCGACTTCCGACTGCCGTCACTGCAGCCAGTCGAGGCTCGGCGGCGCAACCTTGTCGGTGCCCACCGCCTGGGCGAAGACGTCGTCGAGACGGCGCCCGCTCGTCACCTCGCCCATGGGTCCGCTACGGATGATCTTGCCTTCGTCCATGATGGCGATGTGGTCGCAGAGCTCTTCGACCGTGCTCATCACGTGGCTGGAGAACACCACCGTCCGACCCCGGGCGATCACCTGATCGAGGATGTGGCGAATCGATCGCTGCGACACCGGGTCGACCGACTCGAAGGGCTCATCGAGGATGAGAAGGGGAGGGGAGTGGAGGAGGGCTGCGGCCAGGCTGATCTTCTTGCGCATTCCCTGGCTGTAGTCGGCGATCAGTTTGCGATCGGCCGATTCGAGGTCGAGCGCACGGAGGAGGTCGCTGGTGCGGAGTTCGATGTCGTCGTCGCTGAGCCGGCGGAATCGGCCGACGTAGGTCAGGAACTCTCGGGCCGACAGCCGCTCGAACAGTAGAAGGTTCTCCGGAACGACGCCGATCGTCGCCTTGACGTCGGTCGGATCGGGCCAGACCGGCAGGCCGTTGACCATCACGTTGCCGCCGTCGGGCCGCAGCAGGCCGGTGGCCATCGCCAGCGTGGTGCTCTTGCCGGCGCCATTGGGGCCGAGGAGCCCGTAGAACGTGCCGGTCGGCACCCGCAGGGTGATCCGGTCGACGGCCTGGTGCTGCCCGAACCGCTTGCTGAGGCTCACCGCCTGGATGGCGAAGTCGCCGGCCAACCAGGGATCGGGAGGTGGAGGCGGATTGGGGGGAAGTTGGCTGGCGATCGGACCGGGATCGGCGATCTGGGTCCGGGCTGGTGCCGCGTTGTCGGGCATCTCGACCAGTGTAGGGAGTCGGATTGGCGACCGAATCGCATCGTTCCTCCGGCGGCCCCGGTGGACTAGAATTCGAACAACGGTGGTTCACAATCGAGTCCCGGCGGACGATCATCAGGAGTTTGCTGTGAGGATCTTGCTGGTTGAGCCCTGGGAAACCGGCTCACATCTGGCTTGGGCCACCGGGTACCAAGCGGCCAGCCGTCATGAGGTCCACATCGTCGGGCTGCCGGGACGGCTGTGGCGCTGGCGGCTCCGGGGCGGTGCGCTCCCGTTGGCCGACAAGGTCGCCGCCTGGGTCAACACCCACGGCCAGCCTGATCTGCTCCTGGTGTCCGGACTGGTCGACGTGGCCGAGTTGCTCGGGCTCGTCCGTCGCCACATCGCCCCCGACGTTGCGGTGGTCATCTACCAGCACGAGAGCCAGCTGGTGTACCCGATCGCGAACGGCAACTACGACCAGGGCGCCGCGCTGCGCAACTGGATGTCCTGGTGCGCGGCCGACCTGGTGCTGTTCAACAGCTACTACCATCTGCGGGCGGTGGCCGATGCACTGCCGGGATTCGTCACCAACCTCCCCGACAAGACCCACGTGCCCCGCATCGACGAGGTCGTCGGCCGTTTCGAGGTCTTTCCGGTCGGCGTCGACCTGGCCGAGGTGACCGAAGCCGACCCGTACCCCTCGGCCCAACGGACCGGGCCGCCGGTGATCCTCTGGCCCCACCGGTGGGAGCGCGACAAGGACCCGGCCGCGTTCCTCCAGGCACTCGACAAGGTGGTGGCATCGGGACTCGAATTCCGCCTGGTCCTGGCCGGCCAGGATCCGCCGAGCGGCTCCAGCCACGCGGCGGCCGAGCGGGCGGAGGCGGAGAAGCGTTTCGGCTCGTGGATCGTGGCCGCCGGGGAGCTGGACCGGTCCGAGTATCTGGCCGCGCTTCGCCAGTGCGATCTGGTCGTCAGCTGCGCCCGCCACGAGTTCTTCGGTGTTGCGGTGGTGGAGGCCGTGGCCAGCGGCTGCGTGCCCCTCCTTCCCGACGACCTGAGCTACCCCGAGCTCATCCGCCCGCCCTGGCATCAGTTCGCGCTCTACGAGCCTGGAACATTCGGGACCAGGTTGGTCGACGCCGTGGCCCGCATCGATCAGCTCCGATCAGCGACCCTCGGCCTCGCCCAGAGTATGCGCCGGTTCGACTGGTCGACGATCGCCCGGGTCTATGACGACCGCTTCGATGCCGTCGTCGATCGCCTGCAGACCACGTCCACCCCGGCCGCCACGCCGGCTCGACGTGCCCTGGCCCGGCATACTTGAGCCGTGACTGAAACGATCGGCGGGCTCGGCGTGGGCCACTGGACCAATCCCGAGGCTCGTACCGGTTGCACGGTGATCGTCTTCCCCGACGGAACCGTGGCCTCGGGGGAGGTGAGAGGCGGCGCGCCGGCTACCCGGGAGTTCGCCCTGCTCGATCCGAGCCGGATCGTGGCCTCCGTGGATGCGGTCGTCCTGTCGGGCGGATCGGCTTTTGGTCTGGCGTCCGCCGATGGTGTGATGGCCGAGTTGGAGCATGCCGGGCGTGGGTTCCCAACGCGCTTCGGTCGTGTGCCGATCGTGGTTGGCATGTCCCTGTACGATCTCGGCGTCGGTGATCCCGCGATTCGTCCGGGCCGCGACGAGGGACGCTCGGCCTGCCGGGAGGCACTTGCCTCGATCGGTCGCCCGATAACCGGCGGCCGGATCGGCGCCGGTTGTGGCGCAACCGTTGGAAAGTGGGGCGGCAGTGCGATCGATGGAGGACTTGGTGTGGCCACCGTCGTCGAATCGGTGGCCGAGTCGATCGTCGACGAGGCCGGCGACACCCGACTGGTGGTGATGGCTTTGATCGCCGTGAATGCGTTCGGTTTCATAGACGACGGGTCCCTGGGTGACGAGCCCGGTCGGCCACAACCCCCGGCCTTCGAACCCGCCGCCGGCCAAATCGAGGGTGCTGTCGAGACGTCGGCGGATCGCTCCAACACCACCATCGGGGTGATCGTCACCAACGCCCGCATCTCGAAAGGCGACTGCCATCTGCTCGCCCAGAGTGGCCACGATGGCCTCGCCCGCTCGCTGCTGCCGGCGCACACGGCGGTCGACGGTGACGCTCTGGTGGCGGCGGCCACCGGTGAACTCGAGGTTGACGTCGATGTGATGTGGCTCCGGGCCCTCGCGCAGGCCGCGGTGGTTCGAGCGGTGCGGTCGGCTGGCGCCACTAGCCTGTAGGGGTGTCCCGGACTGATGTGACCGCACCGATCGAGGTGGCGAGCGACGGCCCCGATCGAACCGCAGAACTTGCCGCCGCCTTGGCCGATCTGGTCGAGGTGGGCGATTTGCTGATCCTCACCGGCGATCTCGGTGCCGGCAAAACCCGCTTCACCCAGGGCCTCGGGCTCGGTTTTGATGTCGAGCAGTGCATCACCAGTCCCACGTTCACGCTGGCCAACCGATACCAGGGTCGGCTGCTGCTGCACCACCTGGATGTGTACCGTCTCGACTCGGTGGCCGAGACGCTGGACCTCGATCTGCCCGATCTGTTGGAGTCCGGCGTAACCGTCATCGAGTGGGGGGATAAGATCAGCGAGGTGCTTCCGCCTGATCATCTCGTGGTGGCGCTGCGCTATCCAGAACCGGTCGACGAACACCTCGACACGGATCGCATCATCGAGTTCACCGCCCACGGTAAGTCCTGGTCCGAC
>JAOTVU010000059.1 GCA_029863385.1 Acidimicrobiia bacterium | reverse complement strand
ACGGGTGCCTCCGCCACCACACCCCCTACGACGAACACACCGCCTGGGCACACCGCCACGACCTCGCCGCTTGACACTTCAAACCGTGGGATGTCTAGAGCAGCACCGACGCCGCCCACACGGACCAGGCGACGATCATGATCATGCCCAGGATCAGGTCTATCACGACGCTGATCCCGAAGCCTCTCGCAGTCCCGCGTACCGCGACGAGCGCTTCGTTCCAGTCGCCCTTGAGCAGGTATTCGACCACGAGGAGCCCGGCGAGGGCGCCGAGGATCAGGCCGAGGACCGGGATGACGAAGAACCCGATGACGGCGCCGACGACGGCGCCGAGTTGGGCCCACGCCGAGGCGCCGGATGCGGCCGCCGCCCGACGGGGAATCATCACGCTCTTGATTCCGCCGGCCACGACCAGCACGGAAAGCAGTCCGATCACCATCCAGCCCAGCGTGCCGAACCCGACCATGAAGCCGTAGAACAACGCCGCAGCCCAGATGAGGAGCAAACCGGGTAGCACCGGAAGTACGACGCCCATCAGCCCGAGGACCATGGCAACGGCGACGACGATCGTCCACAGCATCACATCGTCGGTGCCAACTGCACTGGGGAGGGAGTCCACTCGCAGTCCTCGGAGTCAGGTTGCCGGCCGCTGAGCGAGTTCGGCCAGTTTGAGCATGGTCGACCAGTTGCGGGCCGTCGTCGTCACGCCCAACGCCCGTTCGAGCACTGCACCGGTGAGCTTGGATCGGCCCGAACCGTTCGGATACCACAGGTAGAGTTCCCTGCCGATGATCTCGAGTCGGTCGGGTAGGTAGGCCTCGACGTCGAAGGCGGCGATCGTGTCGGGTTCGGGGGGTCGGTCGCAAAGCGAGATGTGGAGGAGTTTGGGTTCGGCCTCGGCGTCGGGGAAAGGGTTGGCGGCCAGGATGCCGGGCCAGTCGGCCACGGGGCGGGCGACGACCGGAATCGAGAAGCCGAACCGCTCGGCGACCGCATCGGCCACATCGTCGACGACCTCGGATTCGCGGCGATCTCCGGCATCGAGCAGCACGTTGCCCGAGGCGATGTAGGTGGTCACGTCGTCGAAGCCGCGATCGGACAACTTCTCCCGCAAGGCTGCCATCGGCACCTTGTTGTGCCCGCCGACATTGATGCCCCGGAGGAGCACGACGTATCGGTTGATGAGGTCGTCGCCGTCAGCCATGTCGAGTTGATCCTAGACGCCGACCGCCTCGTCAGGCACCGGTCCACACCGAGCCGCTCGTGTATTGGCGCAGACCGCGGTTGAAGACAACGACCGCCGCGGTCATCAGACCAGTGGCCACGGCGGCCATGGCCACCGCCCACCGCCAGTCGAAATTGCTCAGCAGCCGCACCGGCACGCCCGACACGAATCCTGCAGGGATCACCGCATAGAGCAGGAACCGGGCCCGGCTCCCGAACAGGTCGACCGGGTAGGAAGCGAACAGGAGGAGGGCCTGGAAACTCAGATCACCCACTTCGGATCGCCCGAGGAAGAACGCGGTGGAGCCGATCAGGACGAGGAAACCGACGATCATCGCGGCCGAGGCCACGGCCGTCGTGACGAAGATGGCGAGCCGTATCGGCGTCGGGTCGGCGAGTATGAAGAAGAGGCCGACACCGAAGATGATGTCGCCGATGAAGGTCACGTCGATCCGTCGCGCCAGCAGATAGGGGAGGGTCGGGATCGGGAGTCCGAGGGCGGCGTCGAGTCTGCCGTCGGCGATGGCCTGGCCGATGAGCCGGCTGTTGGCCAGCAGCCCGAGCACGAAGCCGCCTGCGGTGGTGGGCACCGCTTGGAGGACGACGATGTCCTGAACCTCCCAGCCCCTGATCGACTCGAATCGACGAAACAAGAACAGCCAGAACAGTACCCAGACGGCGTCGTTGGCCACCATGGCCCAAACCTGGACGCAGAAACCCCGGCGGTTGCTCCAGGCCTCGGCCAACGAGCCCGCCCAGGTTCGCAGCACCGCCGTGGCGATCCACCGCAGGCCCGTCGGTTCAGGCCGGTGAGCGGTCGATCGGTCGACCCGGTTCACGGCTGCCTCCTGATCCGTTCGACCCGGGGGGCGAACAGCCAGGCCGAGGCGGTTACCAGGACCACCGACCAGCCGAGCTGCCACACCGGGAAAACCGGTTCGACATGGCCCGAGGCCAGACGACCGGGAACGTAGGCCATGGTCATGAAGGGCATTGCTTTGGCCAACGACTCGACACCGGATGGCAGGATCTCGAGCGGCAACAGCATGCCGCCGAGAAGGAAGACCAGCTTCTGGTAGATGAACCACAGCCCCCGGACGTCGCGGATCCAGAACGAGAACGCTCCCACGCCGATCTGGCCCACGATGTTATTGAAGATGGCCAGCATGATCGACGGGGCGGCCAGCAGCAGCGCCGTGGTGCTCACCGGCACGCCCCCGAACCACAGCGACCAGGCCAGCCCGGCGGCGATGCAGCACAGGACCTTTGGAGCGGCATGCCCCATCCAGCGGGCCACCCGAAAGGAGAACAAATCGACCGGCCGAAGCAGCTCGACGTCGATGTCGCCGCTGATGACGGCATCGGCCTCGTACTCGATGATGCGAGTGGGCACCGATCACCTGATCGAGCGGCGGGTCGACGACCGTGAGGTCGATCACCGAACCGGCGGCCAGCAGGCGGTTCAACACGTCGCCGACCGGTCGTGTGGTCGTGTCGACCTCCAGCACGGTCTTCGTCGGCGAGTTCTCGGCGACCGTCACCGCGGGACCGTCGATGCGAAGCAGCGTGACCAGAGCGGCCCGGTCGATCGGTTCCACGAAACTCACCTCGACCCGCTTGGTCCGCAACAGCGTTCCACGCATGGCTCGGACCGTGTCGTCGTAGATGATCACGCCGTGGTTGACGATGACGGCCTGGTCGGCGACGTGCTCGATGTCGGCCACGTCGTGACTGGTGAGGAAGATGGTGCACCCGAGCTCCTCGTTGAGGTCGACCAGCAGTTGGCGAAACTGCTGTTTGGCCACGAGATCGAGACCGATCGACGGTTCGTCGAGGAACAGCAGATCGGGGGAGTGGAGCAGGCAAGCCGCCAGCTCGCATCGCATCCGCTGGCCGAGCGACAGGGTTCGGCTGGGCTGGTCGAACAGCTCGGTGGCGTCGAGTCGCTCGGCCAGCTCGGCCACCCGCCGGGTCATCGTGGGGCCGTCGAGACCGTAGATGGCGGCCAGCATCTTGAACCCGACGTGGGCCGGTAGCTCGTGCCACAGCTGGGACCGTTGTCCGAACACGGTCTCGACTTGCCCGCACCGTTGGGACCGATGAACGCGAGCCGTTCGCCGGGCTCGACCGAGAACGAGATGCCGTCGACAGCACGAATCCTCCGCCGCCTGCCTCGGCGACCCACGGTGAAGGTCCGCGTCAGTCCATCGACCTCGATCGCCCGGCGGTCACGCCTTCGGTCCATGTTGACACTATGACAGCACCGTGTGACCGCCGTTCTCGAATTCCGTGCGGTCAGACGTCCACCGTTGGCGCAGCAGCAGGACGGGGCGACGGTCCACTGGTGACCTTCGGCCCTTGGCCGAGATCTCCGCCTGGTGGACAATCCCGCTCATGGAAGATTTCACCCCGCACAGCTGGAAACTCACCTTCGAGACCCGTGAGGACGAGGATCATTGCGACATGGCGGTGCACCTCGACGCCGGTGATCGGTCGTTGAGCGGGCACGGTCGCTCACGGCGCAACCCCGCCGACCCCGCCGTTCCCCAGATCGGCGAGGAGTTGGCCGCAGCCCGGGCCCTGCACGATCTGGCCAACCACCTGACCGAGGACGCGTGGGCCATGATCGAGCAGCACTCGAAGTAGGCGCCGTATCATCCAATCCGGCCCTGATGGTGGGTTCGGCCTGGCCGGAGGTGAGCCGGCCAAAGCTTGGCGGGTTGCTAGAACTCCACGTCGAGCGCCTCGCACAGGAAGCGCATGAACGGCGCCGCCCGCCTGCAGTTGTCGGTGAAGTCGGCCAGGAAGTCATCGCCCGTTATCCGCTTCTGGGTGAGGGCGGTGGTGGCGATGAAGTCCTTGCGCTTGAGGTCGTCGATCAGCGGATGGTCGGCATCGAAGCCCTTCGGCGGTCGCTTCAGCGACTCGCCGCCGAGATCGAACACGTCGGTGAACCGTTTGCCCTGCGCCGCCGACTTCCACCGCTTCGGCTCGGTGTCGATCCGGTCCCGGATCGCGTAGGCGGCCGCCGTCTCCGGTCGCCACAGGCCGACACCCATGAAACAGTTGCCGGGCTCCAGGTGCAGGTAGAAGCCCGGCGCATGCACGTCTTTCGCCTGCGCGTGGCGGAACTGCATACCGGTGTTGGTCTTGTACGGCGTCTTGTCCTTCGAGAACCTGGTGTCGCGCTGGATACGGAACAGTGAACCGCCAACCTTGCGGGTGTCGGCCACGAAGTGCGGGGATATCCGGGCCAGTTGTTCGGCGAAGGCGGCGACGAAATCGAGGGCAGGCTCCCGAACCTCGGCCTCGTAGCGATCCTGGTTCTCCTTGAACCACTCCCGGGAGTTGTTCTCGCCGAGGTCATTCAGAAAACGGAACGTCCGGGTGGTGAAATACGGGTTGCCCATGGGCGCAGTGTAGGCACGGCCAACAACTCCGGTCGACGGATTGTGGCCCCGACGTGGTCCCCAGGCGGCTTTGGGGGATTGCCCGGATGCGGCCCGCCGGTCTGCTGCCGTACACCTGAGGTATGGATTCGTTCTCCGCTCATCAACTCATGGATCTCTGGTTCGCCTTCACCGCACGGGCACCCCTGGTCATGGCAGCCGGCGTGACGCTCACCGTCGGCGCGGAACTGGTTGGACGCCGGATCGCGGGTCGGGCGATTCCCGTCGGTGAGATGAAGTTGTCGGCGGTCGCCGCCTTCTCGTTCATGGCGGTCAAGGTGGTCGCCGGATACGGCCTCCTCCTGCCGGTGCACGTCTTCCTGTACCGGTACCGCCTGTTCGACGTCGACCTGTGGAACCCCTTCACCTGGCTCGGCATCTTTCTGATGCGGGACTTCGTCTCCTACTGGGCCCATCGGATCGAGCACACCAACAAATGGCTGTGGGCGTCGCACTCGATCCACCATTCGTTCGAGACGATGTCGCCGAGCTGTGCCACCCGCATACCGTGGATGGAGAACCTGTACAAGATCCCGTTCGGGCTGTGGATGCCCCTGATCGGGTTCGACTTCCGACTCGTCGTCGGCATCGACACCCTGGCCGCGCTGATCTCGATCGCCCAGCACACCGACCGGTTCCCGGCGAAACCCGACGGCTGGCTGCAACGGGTGTTCATCGTGCCCAGCCACCATCGGGTGCATCACGGCACCAACGATGCCTATCTCGACAAGAACTTCGGCGCCGTCCTCTGCGTTTGGGACAAGCTGTTCGGCACCTTCCAAGCCGAGGTCGAACCGGCCCGATTCGGGATCCTGGGTCGGCCGCTCAACCGGCGCCGGGACATGGTCCTCGGCCGGTACCCGGACCTGCTCCACTGACCCCCGACCGTTCTGCGAGGCTCAGGTGACACCCGGTGTCGTCTGTGCTGCGACTATCGGGAGTGGTCAGTCCTGTTCGGCCCGCCACTCGGACAGGCTCGGGGCTTCGGCGCCGATCGACGTGGAGTCGCCGTGGCCGGTGTGGACCACCGTTTCCGATGGCAGGGTGAAGAGCTTCGATTCGATCGAGTCGAGGATCACGTCATAGCTGGAGAACGATCGGCCGGTCGCCCCGGGTCCGCCGTTGAACAGCGTGTCACCGCTGAACAGCACTCCCTCGGCCGGCACGTACAGACAGCAACCGCCGGGGGAGTGGCCCGGTGTGTGGATGATCCGAAGCTCGGTGTTGCCGACCGTGACCAGGTCGCCGTCAGACAGTTCGGTGTCGAATCGATGCTCCGGGTAGACGACGTCCCACAGCATTGCATCGTCGGGATGCAGGTAAATGGGGCAACCGGCTCTGGTCGCCACCTCCACGGCGGCGTTGATGTGGTCGTTGTGGCCGTGGGTGGAGACGATCGCTTTCAGGGTGCGATCGCCGACGCGGGCAAGGATCTCCTCCGCGTTGTGGGCGGCGTCGATGACGATGACCTCCCGGTCGTCGCCCACCATCCACACGTTGTTGTCGACGTCGAAGTCCTGCCCGTCGAGGCTGAACACGCCGGACGTGATCACTCGATCCAATCTCATGGCTGTTCCTCCGCCCGCCGCGCTACATCACCACGACGGAACGCAGCACCTCGCCGCGCTCCATCTTGTGGAAGGCCTCCTCCACGCCTTCGATGCCGATGGTCTCCGACACGAAGCCGTCCAGGTTGAGCCGCCCCTGGAGATAGAGGTCGATGAGCATCGGGAAGTCCCGACTCGGGAGGCAGTCGCCGTACCAGCTCGACTTGAGCGCCCCGCCCCGGCCGAAGATCTCGATGAACGGCAGCTCGACCTTCATCTCCGGGTTGGGAACCCCGACCAGCACGACGGTGCCCGCCAGGTCACGGGCGTAGAACGCCTGCTCGTAGGTCTGCGGGAGGCCGATCGCCTCGATGGCCACATCCACGCCGTTGCCGCCGGTCAGCTCCCGGATCTTCTCGACCGGGTCGGTGTTCGACGAGTTGATGGTGTGGGTGGCTCCGAACTGTTTGGCCAGCTCCAGTTTGGCGTCGTCGATGTCGACGGCGATGATCGTGGATGCTCCGGCGATGCGTGAGCCCTCGATGGCGGCGTCGCCGACCCCGCCGCAGCCGAACACCGCAACCGAGTCCCCCCGGCCGACGCCGCCGGTGTTGATGGCGGCCCCGATCCCGGCCATGACCCCGCAGCCCAACAGGCCGGCGGCTTCCGGCCGGGCTTCGGGATTGACCTTGGTGCACTGCCCGGCGGCGACCAGGGTCTTGTCGCAGAAGGCGCCGATGCCCAGCGCCGGTGACAGCTCGGTGCCGTCGGTCAGCGTCATCTTCTGGGTGGCGTTGTGGGTGTTGAAGCAGATCTGCGGTTTGCCCTTGAGACAGGACCGGCACGAGCCGCAGACGGCCCGCCAGTTGAGGATCACGTAGTCGCCTGGGCCCACGTCGGTCACGTCGGGCCCAACGGCCTCGACGACACCCGCCGCCTCATGGCCCAGAAGGAACGGGAACTCGTCGTTGATGCCGCCCTCCCGGTAATGGAGGTCGGTGTGGCAGACCCCGCAGGCCTTGATCTCGACGACCGCCTCGCCCGGGCCGGGGTCGGGAATGACGATTGTCTCGACGGAGACCGGCTCCCCCTTGGCCTTGGCGATGACCCCGCGTACTTCCTGTGGCATGGCTGCTCCTACCTCATGTCTTCTCGCTCGACCCGATTGTGCGGATACGACAGTAGTCGATCGGTCTCGGCTGGACACGACCGACGGTTGAGGCGACGCCGTCCTCATGGGCGACTCATCGGATGCCGATGGATGGCTGCCCTCCCGAGGGCATCTTCGGAGCCGACGAGTTCGCCGATGACCCTAGGACGCGGCCAGCGTCTCGTCGAGTGATCGGGCCAGCAGGTCGCAGGCCAGGTCGATCTCGGGCTCGGTGACGATGAACGGGGGCGCAATGATCACATGGTCGCCCCGCAGCCCGTCGGCGGTGCCGGCGGATGGATAGCACAACAGGCCGTTGGCCTGAGCCACCTCCTTGAGGCGGGCCGCCACCTGAAGACGCGGCTCGAAAGGCTCGCCGGTTTCCCGGTCCGCCACGAACTCGAGACCCCAGAACATGCCCCGACCCCGGATGTCGCCGACGTGACGATGATCGCCGAACCGTTGCCGGAGACGATCCTCCAGCAGACGGCCCATCGTCGTCGCCCGTTCGATCAGATTGCGGCCCTTCACCTCATCGAGGACGGCGAGCCCGGCAGCGGCGGCCATCGGATGGCCCTGATAGGTGTAACCGTGCTGGAAGAAGCCGGAGCCGTCGAGGATCGTGTCGTGGATCTCGCCCGTGCAGATCATGGCGCCCAGCGGTTGATAGCCGGCCCCCAGTCCCTTGGCCAGGCAGACGATGTCGGGCGCAATACCGTCGTGTTCGGACGCGAACAGCGTCCCGGTCCGTCCCATCCCGCACATCACCTCGTCGAGGATCAGCAGGATCCCGTGGTGGTCGCAGATCTCGCGAATGCGAGCGAAGTAGCCGTCGACCGCGGGTACGGCACCGAGTGTGGCACCGACCACCGGTTCGGCCAGGAACGCCATGACGGTGTCGGCCCCCAACCGCTCGATCTCGGCCTCCAACTCGTCGGCCGCCCTTCGACCGTACTCAGCGGCCGTCTCGCCCTTGTGCCGATGCCGGTACTCGTAGCACGGAGCGATGTGTGAGGTCTCGACGAGCAGAGGCTGGTAGGGCGCTCGGCGCGCGACGTTCCCGCCGGCGGCCAGCGCGCCCAGTGTGTTCCCGTGATAGCTCTGCCGGCGTGCTATCAGGTGATCGCGCTGAGGTTCTCCTCGCTCGATGAAGTACTGCCGGGCAACCTTGATCGCCGACTCGACCGCCTCGGATCCGCCCGACACGAAGTAGACCCGGTCGAGTCGGCCGGGGGCGACCTCAGCAAGACGCCGCGCCAGCTCCTCGGCCACCTCGGTCGTGAAGAAACCCGAATAGGGGAAGGCGATGCTGTTGAGCTGGGTGACAACGGCTTCGGCCACCGCCCGGTTGGAATGACCGAGGCATGACACCGCCGGACCGCCTGAGGCGTCGAGGTACCGCTTTCCTTCGGTGTCGATGATGAAGCAGCCGTCACCGGCGGCGGCGAACGGGGCGTGCTCGTGGCCCCGGCGGCCCATGACGTGGCTCGTGGTGATCACTCCAGCATCGTAGATCGGTTGATCACCGGACGGTGAAGCGGTCGAGGCAATCGGGACAAACGGCGGCGGCCGCCGAACGGGGATGGCTACGGTTTGTCCATGGAGATCGAGATCCGGCTGACCCGTACCGGCGAACATCGCACAGCCTGCGACACCATGTGTCGAGCCCTGCTCACCTCGCCACCCGACGACGATCGGTGGGCGAAGAGCCGGACGGCGTGGGAGAGTTCGATCTCCTATTCCGCTTGGGATGGTGACGACTGCGTCGGCCACGCCGCCAATCTGCACGTGGAAACCACGGTGCCCGGCGGTGCGGCGCTGGCCACCGGTGCGGTCACCTGGGTCGGTGTGTTGACGACGCACGCCCGCCGGGGGGTGGGCACCGGTCTCATGCGTGCCCTGATCGACGACGCAACCGAGCGACAGTGGCCGCTCATGAGCCTTCGGGCCAGCGAAGCCACCATCTACCGACGATACGGCTTCGGCGTGGCAGGCGACTTCGCCGCCGTTGAGATCGAATCACGCCGGGCCCGACCGGTGCGGGGCGCGGCCGCCGGTGCCATGCGGCTGTTGAGCGTCGACGAAGTTCCCGCCGTCGTCGACGAGGTCTACCGGCGCTGCCTTGGCCGGCGACCCGGGCTGATCACCCGACCCGACCCCTGGGTCGAGCGTCATTTCCGCGCCGTCGGCGAGTCAAAGGACAACGCACTGGTCGCCGTGCACCTCGACGGCGGCGGCGAACCGGACGGCTACGTGTACTACACCACCAGTTGGTCCGAGACCCTCGAACAGGGCGGCAAGGGTGTGATCCACGATGTCTTCGCCGTCTCCGACGAGGTCGAGCTGGCGCTCTGGCGCTACCTGCTCACCATCGACCTGGTCGAGACGTGGAAGTCGTTGGGCCGGCCGATCGACGATCTGGTCATCGAGGCCGTCGCCGACCGTCGGGCGTATCGGATCACTTCGGTGATGGACGAGCAATGGCTGCGACTCCTTGATGTGGGCGTGTCGCTGCGGGCCCGTACCTATTCGTCCGGCGGCGACGGGATGGTGGTCGCAGTCACCGATCCGCTCATCGACCGGAACAACGGCCGCTGGCACATCGACGGTTCCGGGGCTCGTCGTACCGACGAGCCGGCCCACCTGGTGGCCGACATCGACGCACTTTCGGCTCTCTACCTCGGCGGCATGTCGTGGCGGACCGAGGCGGCGGTCGGTCGGGTTCGCCCGGGTCCGGCCGTCGATAATGATCGCTACCGTATGGCCCTGGCCGCCGCCGATCGGCTCTTCGCCGTCAAACCGCTGCCGTTCTGCGGCACGTTCTTCTGAAATATCGTTGTCGTCTTCGGATCGCGGTGATTGAATGGTGGCGATGACCTTCAGCCGTCGTGCCGACCGGGCACCGAAGAACATCGCCATCGTCGTAGTACTTATGTAGCGCACGCCGCTGCCTGTTTCATGCTGCGTGCGCCAAGCCTCCCAAACCCGGGGGGCTTTTCCGTTTTTCGCCCGAAGAACCTGAACCTCGATCCACGAAGAGAAGACCCATGACTGTCCAAGCGACCAGCGAACCGATTCGCCTGAACGGCGGCCAAGCCCTGATCAAGAGCCTGGAGATGGAGGGCGTCGAGGTGGTGTTCGGCTATCCCGGTGGCGCCATCCTGCCGGTCTACGACCCGATCATCGACTCGAAGATCCGCCATGTGCTGGTGCGGCACGAGCAGGGAGCCGGCCATGCCGCCGAGGGCTACGCCCACGCAACCGGCCGGCCGGGCGTGTGTATGGTGACCAGCGGTCCAGCCGCCACCAACGTCGTCACCCCGCTGGCCGACGCCTATCTCGATTCGGTGCCGATGGTCTGCATAACCGGTCAGGTCGCCTTGGGTTCGATTGGAACCGACGCCTTCCAGGAATGTGACACCACCGGCATCACCCGGTCGATCACGAAGCACAACATGCTGGTCACCAGGGCGGAAGACATTCCCCGGGCCGTTCGTGAGGCGTTCCACATCGCAACCACCGGCCGCCCCGGCCCGGTGCTGATCGACATCCCCAAGGACATCGTCGATGCCAACAACCCCAACGCCTATTTCGACTTCGTCTATCCCCCCGAGATCGACCTGCCCGGGTACTCGCCGCAGCCCGAACCGGCGGCCGCCGGGATCGCAGCCGCCGTCGAGCTGATGAAGTCGGCCGAGCGGCCCGTGCTCTACGTCGGTGGCGGTGTGCTCAAGGCGCGCGGCGCGGAGGCACTGCGGCGGCTGGCCGAGCTGGGCGACATCCCGGTTGTGACCACGTTGATGGCTCGGGGGGCCCTGCCCGACAGCCACGAACTGAATCTCGGCATGCCGGGCATGCACGGCAACTACACGGCGGTCACGGCCATCCAGCGTTCCGACCTGCTGATCGCCATGGGGGCTCGATTCGACGATCGGGTCACCGGCAGGGTCGCAGCGTTCGCCCCCGACGCCAAGGTCATTCATGTGGACATCGATCCGGCCGAGCACGGCAAGGTCCGGACGCCCGACGTGTCGGTCGTCGGCGACTGTCGGCTGGCAATGGAGGCCATGCTGCGGTCACTGGCCGCCGACGGTGGGGCCGAGGCGTTCGCCGACCACACGCCATGGCGCCGGCAGCTCTCCGGTTGGCAGGAGAAGTATCCGCTCACCTACGAGCCGTCGGCCCCCGGCCAGTACGTCAAACCCCAGCAGGTTCTGGAAAGCCTGCGCGACGCCTGCCCGTCCGACACGATCGTCACCTCCGGTGTGGGTCAGCATCAGATGTGGGCCAGCCAGTATTGGCGATTCGAGCATCCCTACACCTGGATCAACTCGGGTGGTCTCGGAACCATGGGGTTCTCGATCCCGGCCGCCATCGGGGCCAAGGCCGCCTACCCCGATCGTATGGTGTGGGCGGTCGACGGCGACGGTTGTTTCCAGATGACCGGCCAGGAGTTGATCACCGCGTCGGTCGAGCGCATCCCGATCAAGGTTGCTCTGCTCAACAACGCCTACCTCGGCATGGTCCGTCAGTGGCAGGAGCTGTTCTACGACGAGCGGTATTCCGAGGTCTATCTGAGCCATGACATGCCGGACTACGTGAAATGGGCCGAGGCGATGGGTTGCGTGGCCTTCCGGGTCGAGGAGCCGACCGAGATCGAGGTGGCGATCGCCAAGGCGAACGAAATCAACGACCGCCCGGTTCTGGTCGAGTTCCGCTGCCTGAGCGAGGAGAAGGTGTACCCGATGGTCCCCGCAGGCGGTTCGAACGACGACATCATCGTCGACCCGTCTCAGCGGGGCGACGCCAAGAGCACTGTCGACCCGTCTCAGCGGGGCGACGCCAAGAGCACTGTCGACCCGTCTCAGCGGGGCGACGCCAAGAGCACTGTCGACCCGTCTCAGCGGGGCGACGCCAAGAGCACTGTCGACCCGTCTCAGCGGGGCGGCCGGCGGCCTGACGCAGGAGAACAACAATGACCACCAGTATCGTCGAGAATCGCAAACCGCATGACCGCACCATCGTCGTGCTGGTCGAGAACAAGGCCGGTGTGCTGGCCCGAGTGGCCGACCTATTCGCCCGCCGGGGCTACAACATCATCTCGCTGGCGGTCGCCCCCACCAACGACGACCGGTTCAGCCGCCTCACGATCGTCGTCGATGTCGAGTCGGCACCGCTCGATCAGATCGTCAAGCAGCTCTTCAAGCTGATCAACGTGGTGGAGATCGCCGAACTCGCTCCCGAGCTGGCGGTCGAGCGGGAACTGCTGCTGGCGACGGTACGCGCTCCGCAGGAGAGCCGCAGCCAGATCATCGAACTGGTGGACGTCTTCGAGGGCAAGATCCTGGCCGTGTCTCCCGACCACCTCACGGTTAGCCTCGATGGCAGACCGTCGAAGCTCGATGACTTCGAGGCGCTGCTGGAGGGGTACTCGATCGTCGAGCTGCAACGCTCGGGGCGGATCGCCCTTCCGAAAATCGGGCGGGACGTCCCCCGTCTGCGGGCCGTCTCCGAATCCGCGTAGTACGTCCGTCAATCAATACCAACAACCGAATCACGAGGAACCCCATGGCCAACATCTACTACGAAGCCGACGTCGACCGCTCCCAGATCAGCAGCCGCAAGGTGGCGATTCTGGGCTACGGCTCCCAGGGCCACGCTCACGCACTCAACCTGAAGGAGTCCGGGATCGACGTGCGGGTCGGCCTGCGTGACGGCTCGTCGTCCGCGGCCAAGGCCTCCGAGGCCGGTCTGTCGGTGAAGTCGATCGCCGATGCCGCCGCCGAGGCCGACGTCATCATGATGCTCATGCCCGACACCGAGATGGGGGCCATCTACCGCGAGCACGTCGAGCCCAACCTCGACGACGGCGACGCCTTGTTCTTCGCCCACGGCTTCAACATCCGGTTCGACCTGATCAAGCCGCCGGGTGGCGTCGACGTCTGCATGGTGGCGCCAAAGGGCCCCGGGCATCTCGTCCGCCGCACCTACGTCGAGGGTGGTGGCGTGCCCTGCCTGATCGCCATGGAGCAGGACGCAACCGGCAACGCCAAGGCGCTCGCCCTGGCCTACGCCGACGCCATCGGTGGGGCCCGGGCCGGTGTCATCGAAACCACCTTCACAGAGGAGACCGAGACCGACCTGTTCGGCGAGCAGGCCGTGCTGTGCGGTGGAACCTCGGCGCTGGTCCAGGCCGGGTTCGAAACCCTGATCGAGGCGGGCTACCAGCCGGAGATCGCGTACTTCGAGTGTCTCCACGAGCTGAAGCTCATCGTCGACCTCATGTACGAGGAGGGGATCGCCGGGATGCGTTACTCGGTGTCCGACACCGCAGAGTACGGCGATCTGACCCGTGGCCCTCGGGTCATCAACGATGCGGTGAAGGCCGAGATGCGCCAGATCCTCTCCGAGGTCCGGTCCGGCCGGTTCGCCGAGGAATGGGTGGCCGAATCCCGAGCCGGTCGCCCGAACTTCCTCGCCCTCGAGAAGGCCGGTCACGATCACCCGATCGAAAAGGTCGGCAAGGAGCTGCGAGCCATGATGCCGTGGATCTCCCAGGGCAAGGCTTCGGTCCGGGAGACCTCGGGCGGCCAGGGCTGATCTCCGCTCGACGTCAGCCGAATGATTCGAAACCGTGGAGCAGCCCGGCCACGTTTTCGGCCAGCTCGTCGGTGGCGTAGCCGCCCTCCATCACGAGCACCGTGGGCAGTGCGAGCGACGCCAGGCGGGTGCCGATCGTCGGGTAGACGGGCGTTGGCAGCTTGAAGGTGCTGATGGGGTCGTTCTCGTGGGTGTCGACGCCGGCCGAAATGACGACTGCGTCGGGGTCGTGATCCCGCACCCAGTCGATGGCCCGGTCGAGGGTCGCCATCCATTCGCTCGGACCGGTGCCGGGCGGTAGCGGCAGGTTCAGGTTGTGGCCGTCGCCGTGGTCGGAGCCGGTTTCGTCGGCGAAACCGCTGAAGTACGGAAACTCCTCGACCGGGTCGGCGTGAATCGAGCAGAACGCCACGTCGGCCCGTTCGTAGAAGATCGACTGGGTCCCGTTGCCGTGGTGGTAGTCGATGTCGAGGACCGCGACCCGCTCGAAGGCACGGTTGCGCAAGGCTTGGGCGGCGATCGCCGCATTGTTGAGGTAGCAGTAGCCGCCGAATTGCCGCCGCCCTGCGTGATGGCCGGGAGGCCTGCACAACGCAAAGGTGGCCGCCGGCCGGTCCGGTTCCGTCTCGGTCCGTTCGGCCACCAACCGGGCCGCCGTCTGGGCGGCGGCGGCGCTGATGGCCACGGAATTCCAGGTGTCGGGCCCGATCGAACAGTCGGCGGCGAACGAGTAGTAGCCCAGCTGGCCGTCGAGAGTGCCCGGGCGAACGTCACGCAACCCCGTAGCCGGCCACGTGAAGCCCATGGCCTGCGTTGCCCCTCGGCCCTCCGCCGACCAGCGATCCCAGCAGAGGGTCAGGAACTCGACGTACTCGGCATCGTGGACCTGCTCGGCGAGATCGCGGTCGAACGGATCGGGTTCGACCATGACATGCGACTCGGCCAGTCGTTCGGCCACCCGCACCGCTCGGATCGGGCTCTCCCAGGACACGACGAGTTGCCCGCCGTCGAGTTCGAAGGCGTGATGGAGGGTTTGGGCGGGGGAGTAGACGACGTCCATGGTTTGCCGCCCAAGTTAGCCTGCTGTCGACGACCAGCACCTGATCACGCCTATGTGGACTCGATGCGGTCAGTCCGAGTCGAAGCTTGCGACCTCGAACCCGTCGTCGGTGAACTCCACGACCTTGCCCCGGTTGATGCTGACCCAGTCCCGGGCGTTCAGGTAGGTCTCGAACGACTTGGCGATGCGTTGCTCGTGGTATTTCGTCTTGGGCTGTTGGAGTTCGTAGACATCGGGAAACTCCAACCATGCCGTCACCGCCTGCCACAACCGCAGGGCCGCCTGACCCTCGGGGGGATTGATCAGCACCGGGCCGAACAGACAATGATCGTCGAACTCTCCGAAGAAAAGCGTCGGCACCCCGTAACCGCCGGCGTCGACTACCCGTTGGTGATCCGACAGCACGTCATCGTGGGTGGTCGGATCGCTGATCGCCGCCTTGACGAGGGAGCCGTCGAGGCCCATCTCGATGATCAGGGCCGCCGCGGTCTCCGGATCGTGGGCTTTGCGGCCCTCCTCGTGGAGCGCCCGCCCGGCCGTCTCGTACCACCGGTCGACGAGTTCGGGGTCGATTCGACCGAGGTGAGCGGCGATCCGGAGCAGCGACCAGCCGTAGCTCCACTCCCGTTCCCACGGGTGTTTCTTGCCCTCCCGCCGGTTGATCTCCTCCAGGCTGAAGAACCGCCAGTTGATCGTCAGTCCGGTCTGGTCGCGGACACGGCGGATCCAGCGTGACGTCTGGTAGGCGTACGGGCACATGATGTCGAAATGAAAGTCGACGACGCTGACGGTCGGGGATCCCATCCGACCAGTAAACCCCGCGAATGGGCGGGCGGGAAAGTCCAGTCGAACGTCGGCGACGGGAATAAGTCGGCCGGTAGAGGGGATACTGGACATGTGACCGACACCAAGACCGATCTCCCCCCGAAATCGCCGGCCTCATCGACGGACTACGACATCGAGTTCTTCTGGGACCCCGTCTGCCCCTTCGCCTGGATCACCTCCCGGTGGATCGAAAAAGTCGCGGCCCAGCGCTACTTCTCCGTCGATTGGCGTTTCATCTCCCTGCGGCTGGTGAACAAGGACAAGGACTACGCCACCGAGTTCCCGCCCGAATACGAGCAGAGCCATACCGCCGGGCTGCGGATGCTGCGGGTCGCGGCCGCCGTTCGCGACCGCGAGGGCCGGGATGCGCTCGGTCCGGTTGTCACCGCCTACGGCCGAAGCTACTGGGACAAGCCGAAGGGATCCGGCATGCGGTCCTATCTCAGCACACCCGAGCATGTCACCGAGGTGCTGACGGCAGCGGGCCTTTCGACCGAATACGTGTCGGCGCTTGACGACACCTCCTGGGACGAGCAACTCGAGGTCGAGACCGAGCTGGCACTCAGCCGGACGGGACGTGATGTCGGCACGCCGATCATCACGTTCAAGCCCGATACACCGGACGCCATCTCGTTCTTCGGTCCGGTGATTTCCCGGGTGCCGTCGGACGACGATGCCCTGCGTCTGTGGGACGCCGTAACCACCCTGGCCACGTTCCCCGGTTTCGCCGAACTGAAGCGCAGCATGCGGGAGGTGCCACAGCTGGCGATCCTCGGTGAGCTCAGCGATGCCCCTGCGAAGGAGGACTGGCAGGGCGGGCACCGCCGCGGCCATCTCCCCGGGGATTGCTCCGAGTCCTCCGGCGATGACTGACGACTGATCTACGGTCAGTCGAGGCCGAGGAGCTTCCGCCCGATCTCGGCGATACCCGGCTCGGCGGCCAGCTTCTCCTCCGTGTGGATCAACGCCAGCTTGGTGCGCCGGCGAAGCAGGTCGTCGAGTTTCACCACCATTTCCCGCTCCAGGTGGAGCGGCACCTCGGCGGCGAGGACGTCGGACTCGGCCATGATCGGTTCCGCCAGGTCCGGCTCGGCTCGGATGGCCTCGACGATGTCGTTGGCGGCGAGTCCGTGTCGCCGCCAGAGAACCTCGGCCACCGAGTCGGCCCGTTCCACCTCCGGGCGCCGGTCCAGCCCGACCGAGGCGGCCGCCTGGAGGAACGCCCACCGCTCGTCGTCGGACGGTTCCCCGTACCAGTTGTGCTCGGGCCCGGATTTGACGCCCAGCTTCTCGACGGCCTCGACCACCTCCTCGCCGACGTTCAGACAATCGGTGAGCTTGCCGCCGAAAATGGTCACGACCTGGCGGCTGCGATCGAACTCGATCTCGTGTTTGCGGCTCAATTGTGTCCAGTCGGTTTCGTCGTGGTCGCCGTCACCTCGTTCGACCACAAGCGGGCGCACGCCGTTGCGCTCGGCGATGATGTCGTCGACGGTCAGCGGCTGGACCAGATTGAGCCGGGCATTGATCTGTTCGAGCAGGAAACGCCGGTCGTCGTCGGTGACCGGCTCGCGGGGATCCTCGGTTCTGGTGTCGGTGGTTCCGATCACCGACCGGTGAGCCATGGGGATGACGTAGAACAGGCGCTGGGTGTCGTCGAAGAACGCAAGAACCCGCTCACTGGCCGTCAGCTGTGGCACAACCAGATGGATTCCCTTCGAGAACACGACCTTGTGCTTGGTGGTGATGCCGAGATCGCGGTTGAGCTTGTTGCTCAGCGGTCCTGCGGCGTTGACGAGCACCTTGGCCTTTGCCTGAAGAATCCTGCCTGTTGTCTCCTCCCGCAGATCGACCGTCCAACCACCGCCGGCGTCCTGCCGGGCCCCGGTGACGGTGACGTAGTTCACCGCCGCCGCCCCAAGGTCCAGGGCCGAGCGAATGAACATCCAGACGAAGCGGGCGTCGTTGTCCTTCAGGTAGCCGTCGGCGTACTCGATGGCCGCATCGGCGGTTGTCGTGTTGACGATCGGTTCGATCGTGTTGATCTTCGACGCGCGATGGAAGTGAGGCGGACTGGTCTGACCGAGTCCGAGACCCCAGTAGGCGAAACTGCCTGCACCGGCGAGCCACGATGGAAACGGCGACGAGTCGTCGAGAGTGGCGAAGAACGGGATCTCGCTGACAACGGTGGGATAGGCGTCCATCAGCTTGTTGCGTGATCGGCTGAGTTTGTAGACGAGGGGGATCTCGTAGTTCTTCAGGTAGGTGAAGCCGCCCCAGACCAGGTTCGAGGACTCCTGACTGGTGAAGCTTCCGAAGTCGCCCTGCTCGGCCAGCCCGACCGACAGGCCCTGACCCGCCAGCGCGGCGGCACTGACCGCTCCGTTGATTCCGCCACCGATGACGAATGCGTCGAAGCTGCCTCCGTCGATTCGACCGAGCTGGGTTTCTCGCAACTGGTGGACCACGGGAACCATCTTAGTGAGTCATCGTTGGGGGCTCCTTGCCGTCGTGACTGACGGCTCGACCGCGGTCGCGCCCAGCGGGTAGTCTTCCACCGGAGTTCGTTTCGGAACAGGGAGGCCCCATGGGAGAGTTCGTTCGCCTTGAGGATTCATCGGTCGACGGCGTCGCCGTCATCCGCCTGGATCGGCCCAAAGTCAACGCGCTCAATCGACAGTTGTGCTCCGAGCTCGGTGAGGTGGTGGCCGAGCTGGCCGACCGCCGCGAGGTGCGAGCCGCGGTCCTGTGGGGCGGCCCCCGGTTCTTCGCCGCAGGCGCCGACATCTCCGAGTTTCCGACCAACGAGGGCCACCGTGATCCGTCGCCGCTCGTTGCGGTCATGAACAACGCCTACAACGCGCTCGAGCGCCTCCCGCAGATCACGGTGGCCGCCGTGAACGGCTTCGCACTTGGCGGCGGCTGCGAACTGGCGATGACCACCGACTTCCGTGTCTGCGGGGAATCGGCCCAATTCGGTCAGCCCGAGGTGTTGCTCGGCCTCATACCAGGTGCCGGCGGTACGCAACGGCTCACCCGGCTCGTCGGTATCACCAAGTCGAAGGAACTCAACTACAGCGGCAGGATGGTCCCGGCGGCCGAGGCCCTAGAGATCGGTCTCGTCTCCGCGGTGTATCCCGACGAGGAGGTGTTCGACCGGGCGCTGGAGATGGCGGCGCAGTACGCCTCCGGCCCGGCTTCGCTGGCCAACATGAAGTTCGCGATCCAGAACGGGGCGGACCTCACCATCCAGGCTGCACTCGACGTCGAGCAGTCGGAGTTCGTGAAATCGTTCCAGACCGACGATGCGGTGATCGGTATCACCAGTTTCCTCGAATCGGGCGCTGGTAACGCCGAGTTCACCGGCGCCTGACGTGGGATCCGATCAACCGCCGGCCGCCGATTCGGCGCCCTACCCGCCGCCCGACGAGGTCGGGGAGGTGCTGGTCACCGAGGCCGAGATCGTCCAGCGCACCCACGAGATCGGCGCACGGATAACCGCTGATCTTGCCGGTGAGGTGCCGGTGCTCATCGGTGTCTTGAAGGGCAGCGTGATCTTCATCGCCGACCTCATGCGAGCCATCGGCGGCCCGGTGGAGATCGATTTCCTCGCCGTATCGTCCTACGGCGAGGAGACGACGAGCACCGGGGTGGTCAAGATCCTCAAGGACCTCGACAACGAGATCGGCGGCCGCCACGTGGTGCTTGTGGAGGACATCGTCGACTCCGGCCTGACCCTGCGATATCTGATGGGGTACCTGGAGGCCAAACAACCGGCCAGTGTCAGAACCTGCGCACTTCTGGTGCGTCAGGGCGATCACAACGACGATCTCGACATCGACTACGTGGGCTTCAGCCTGCCCCCGGCGTTCGTGGTCGGCTACGGACTCGACGCCCGGCAGAAATACCGCAACCTCCCCTACATCGCCACCTACACGGGCGCCTGACTCGGTCGGCGAGCGGGGATCACCGACCGAGCCGTTAGGGTGAGCCCGCAACGCAACCCAAGGAGAATTCCGTGCCCGAGTGCCCCGCAGTTGACGGATCGAGCCCTCGCCAGACCAGCTTCGACGGCGAGTTCGGTATGTGCATCGACCCGTCGAAGACCTACACCGCCGAGATGGTGACCAGCATGGGCAACCTGACCATCGCGCTCGACCCGGTCGCCGCCCCCAAGACGGTCAACAACTTCGTGAGCCTGGCCCGCTACCTCTACTACGACGGTCTCATCTTCCATCGGATCATCCAGGGCTTCGTCTGCCAGGGTGGTTGTCCGGAGGGCTCCGGTCGGGGCGGTCCCGGGTACCGCTTCGCCGACGAGCTGCCCAAGCCGGGCCGTTACGAACTCGGCTCGCTGGCCATGGCCAACGCCGGTCCCAACACCAACGGCAGCCAGTTCTTCATCATCAGCGGCCCGAGCGGCATGGGTCTTCCGCCCAAGTACGCGCTGTTCGGCAAGGTCGTGAAGGGCCTCGACGTCGTCGATGCCATGGAGAAGGTGGCGACCGGCCCGGGCGACCGGCCCAAGACCGACGTCGTCATCGAGTCGGTCACCATCACCGAGTCGTAACCCGGCGCCGGCTCACCGGCCTCCGGGACCTGAGCCGTTCGGCCCGGTCGGAGGTCGAGACATGACCCATGGCCCGATCCCGGAGGGCATCCCACCATGGGTCTTGTCATGTCGTACCCTCCGCCAAGCCACCGCGGCTCACGATCCACCCCACCGCCCCGGCCGCGGCCGCGTCCCCCGACGGTCGGCGACTCGTATCGATCGTCTCGTCTTCGCACGTTCACCCGCAGCGGCGGTCCGCAACGCAGCGTGCTGCAGGTCGACGCGCCCGACGAATGCGGGCCGCGGCCCGAACCGAGGACAGCACCGGAATGGTTGTTGTTGCTGCGGGCCGCTCTCGGTCGGGAGCGTACCGCCCTGACGGTTGCGGTGATCGCGCTTGTGGCGGTCGCACTGGTGATCGTGGTGATCCCCGTGATCACGGGTCAAATGAGTTGAAAAGCTAGTCTTGGGCCCATGAGCGGCATCCTCGACGTCGACCTGCTGGCCTTCGAGAACGGCACGGAAACCCAGCGGAACGCGGTGGTGGAAGCCGTTCGATCCAGCCTCGCCACCGGCTTCGTCTACACCAGCCACGATCTGAGCCCCACGATGCTCGACGAGGCCTACGGCATGTTGGAGCAGTTTTTCAGCCTTCCCGCCGACGACAAGGCGGAGGCCGTGGTCCCCGGCTCACACGGTCAGGCCGGCTACACCGGTCTGCTGGTGGAGACGGCGGCCATCAGCGACACACCGGACTGGAAGGAGATGCTCAACTGGGGTGCCGACATTCCGGTCGGGCACCCCCTCCAGAAGCTGTATCCGCATCGTTACCTCGGACCGCACCTGCCGGAGGCACAGGTTCCCGGCATCACCAAGGTGCTGCTCCATTTCTACGAGCGCGTCCTCGATCTGCAGCGCCGCTTCCTCCGGGTCATCGCGGTCGGCATCGGTTGTCACGAATCGTTCTTCGACCAGATGATCACCAACGGAACAACCCTCACCAGGGCCATTCATTACCCGTCCATGGATCTGGCCCCCGGTGAGGACCACGTCTGGGCCGCCGAACACGGCGACATCAACCTCATCACGGCCCTGCCCCGAGCCACCAGCCGGGGCCTCCAGGTGAAGACCGACGACGGCTGGATCGACGCCATCCCACCCGACAACGGTGTGATCATCAACACCGGCATCATGCTCGAGCACCTCACAAACGGCGCGATTCCCCAGGGCATCCACCGGGTCGTCGCCGATCCCGATCAGCCGGGTGACCGCTATTCCGTTGTGCAGTTCTGCCACCCGACGCCGTGGACCATCCTGTCGCCGGTGCCGTCGTGCATCACACCGGAGAACCCGCAGCGGTTCGCCCCGATCGAAGCCGGGAACCTGCTCGATCAGGTCCTCTACGACATCAACCTGGTCGAAGACGCCCGGCGGGTGTCCTGAGACCGACATCGAGCTCCTAAACACCTGCGAAACACGGGAATCGGCCGTACCAGGGAGGTGTTTCATCCTGCGTCGAGGGACCACCGCTCGGAGCACGATCCGGCCGGTCGAGTCCTGTTCATCGTTATGCTGAAAGGCAATCATGGCCAAGAAGACCTTCACCGAAGACGAGCTCCGGGACCGCCTGACCCCCGAGCAGTTCGAAGTCACCCAGAATGCGGGCACCGAGCGGGCGTTCACCGGCATCTACGCCAACACCAAGACCCCGGGCGTCTACCACTGCGTCGTATGCGACGAGCCGCTGTTCTCCAGTGAGACCAAGTACGAGTCGGGTTCGGGCTGGCCGAGCTTCTACCAGCCGATCAGCGAGGACGCGGTGACCACCGAGGCCGATCGCTCGTACGGCATGGTGCGCACCGAGGTCAAGTGCGCCACCTGTGGTGCCCACCTCGGCCATGTGTTCCCCGACGGTCCACGACCGACCGGTGATCGGTTCTGCATGAACTCGGCCGCGCTCAACCTCGAGGAGCTTTCAGCCGACTCGGCCGAGGGCTGAGAACACAGAGCCGATTTCCTCCAGATCGACCGGTTCGTCAGGGAGGTCATCCCGACGTGCGTTCGCGGGTGAAAACAACCAAAAGTGGTCGTTTTCGCCCGCGTTCGACCCGGACATGGGACGGTTGGTAGCGGAGCCCAATACCCTGTTTGGTGCTAGCAACCCGTCACCACACCTGGAGCTGATCCCATGGCCGTAGGTCGCATTTCCTCCCGAGTCGCCGCCATCGCACCCTCTGCGACCCTGGCCGTCACCAACAAGGCCAAGGCCCTGAAGGCAGCAGGTGAGCCGGTCATCGGTTTCGGTGCCGGCGAGCCCGACTTTCCAACTCCAGACTACATCGTCGAGGCGGCGGTCGCCGCCTGCCGGGATCCGAAGAACCACCGTTACACCGCCGCCGGCGGTCTGCCCGAACTCAAGGAGGCCATCGCAGCCAAAACGCTCCGCGACTCCGGCTATGAGGTCGATCCAGCCCAGATCGTCGTCACCAACGGCGGGAAACACGCCGTGTTCAATGCCATCGCCGGCGTCGTCGACGAGGGCGACGAGGTGCTCATCCCCACCCCCTACTGGACAACCTACCCCGAGCCGGTGGCCCTCGCCGGCGGCGTGCCGGTGCCGGTCGAGACCAGCATCGAAACAGGATTCAAGGCGTCGGTCGACGACCTGGAGGCGGCCCGCACCGATCGCACCAAGGCGCTGATCTTCGTCAGCCCCTCGAACCCTTCCGGAGCGGTCTACAGCCGCGAGCAGATCGAGGCCATCGGCCGTTGGGCCGCCGAGCACGGCATCTGGGTGCTCACCGACGAGATCTACGAGCACCTCGTCTACGACGACAACGAGTTCCATTCGATCGTCACGCTCGTCCCGGAGATCACCGACCGTTGCATCGTGCTGAACGGCGTGGCCAAGACCTACGCCATGACCGGTTGGCGGGTCGGCTGGCTCATCGCCCCGCCCGACATGGCCAAGGCGCTGACCAGCCTCCAGTCGCACCAGACCTCCAACGTCGCCAACGTCTGCCAGCAGGCTGCGTTGGCGGCGGTGTCGGGCGACCTCACCGCCGTCCACACGATGCGTGACGCGTTCGACCGGCGACGCAAGGCCATGCACACGATGTTGTCCGCTATGCGCGGCGTCGAGTGCCTGGTCCCGGAGGGGGCCTTCTACGCGTTCCCGTCGTTCGAAGGACTGATCGGCCAAACCGTAGGAGGAACGACCATCGAGTCAACACTGCAACTCGCCGACCTCGCCCTGGAGAACGCCAAGGTGGCGTTCGTGCCCGGCGAGGCGTTCGGAAGCCCTGGCTACGTCCGCTTCTCGTTTGCGTTGGGCGACGACGATCTGGGCGCCGGGCTGCAGCGGCTGGGTGACTACCTGGCCAACGAATGAAGATCGGCACGGGAGACGGAACGGTGATCCGGTGGTGAATCTGGCGACTGAGACGCATCGTTGCGGGTCCTGGCCCTCGCCGATCTCGGCCGACCTGGTGGCGGCGGGCGGTGTCAGGGTCGAGGCGCTGGCCGTGCGCGGCGACGACGTCTGGTGGCAGGAGACCCGCCCGCTGGAGCACGGTCGCTCCGTGTTGGTGTCGGCCTTGGCCGGCGACCGGCTTCCGTCGCCGTGGTCGGCCCGGTCAAGGGTGCACGAATACGGTGGGGGATCCTGGTGGTTCGGACGGGAGCACGCCTACTTCGTCGAGGCGGAGGACCAGGCCGTGTATCGGATTCCCGTCGCCCCCTCCGCCGAGGCCGACCCGACGCCCGAGCGTGTCTCGGCTCCGGCTCCCACCGGTACCGGGTGGCGTTTCGCCGACGGACGAGAACACGCCGACGGATCGCTGATCGTCTGTGTGCGCGAGGCGCATCGGTCGGAGCCGGGTGACCACGAAGAGCCGCCCAACGATCTGGTCGCCATAGGTGTCGATCGCGGCTCACCGAAACAGCCGCAGGTGTTGGTGGCCGGTCCCGACTTCGTCTCCGATCCGCGAATCTCGCCCGACGGTACATCCCTCAGCTGGATCCAGTGGAATCACCCGAACATGCCGTGGAACGAGACGGAACTCAGGGTGGCACCGCTGCTACGCGATGGCGGGAACGACTCGGTCTCGCTCGGCCCCTCGACGACCGTGGCGTCCGGTGTCTCGATCTCCGGGCCGGCCTGGACGGCCGATGGGCGCCTCGTCTACGGGAGCGACGTCAACGGCTTCTGGAACCTGCACTGGTGGCGGCCCGATGGGGTCGGCGGGTCGCTGACCGGTCTGACGGGGGCGGAGATCGGAGCCCCGGCCTGGGTGTTCGGGACGCAACGCTGGGTCGAGTTGCCCGACGGAAGGCTCGCCGCCGTCGTCACCCGGGATGCCGTCGACACCCTGTCGGTCATCGAAGCCGACGGCACGGTTCGCCCCGTGCCCGGATTCGGGTCGGCGGACGGATTCGGACCCGACACCCCCGTCGCCATCGGCTCGATCTCCGCTGCCGGGCCATCGGCCTCGGCCTCCGTCTGTGTTGTCGCCGCCACCCCGACCGGTCTCCCCGAGGTGGCTCGAGTCGACGTCGACTCCGGGTCGTTCACCGTCATCCGACCCGCTGCGCCAATCGGTGTCGAGTCGGCATGGCTGTCGGTGCCCGAGTCGATCTGGTTCGACTCGGACGGGCGTCCCACGCAGGCCTTCTTCTACCGGCCCACCGCCGGTGGCACCGCGATGGCCGATCCCCACGAGAAGCCGCCACTCATCGTGATCGGTCACGGCGGTCCGACGGCCCACAACAGCCCGGAACTCAGCCTGAAGATCCAGTACTGGACCAGTCGGGGATTCGCTGTGGTCGATGTGAACTACGGCGGGTCGACCGGCTTCGGGAAGCTGTACCGCGACCGACTGCACCAGAGCTGGGGTGAGATCGACGTCGACGACTGCATCAACGCAGCGCTCCATCTGGCCGCCGAGGGTCTCGTCGACGGTGACCGGCTGGCGATTCGCGGCAGCTCGTCGGGTGGCCTGACCGTGCTGGCCGCCTTGATCAGATCGGATCGGTTCGCAGCCGGCGTCAGCCTCTACGGCGTTGCCGACCTGAAGGCCTTGGCCGCCGACACCCACAAGTTCGAGAGTCGATACCTCGACTGGCTGATCGGCCCCTACCCCGAGGAGATCGAGCGCTACGAATCGAGATCGCCGGTGAACGACGCCACGGCCATCACCACCCCGATGCTGCTGATGCAGGGGACCGAGGATCGGGTGGTCCCTCCGAGTCAGTCCGAGGCGGTCGTGGCCGCCCTCGCCGCCAATGGGGTCGACCACGTGTATGTCACCTTCGACGGCGAGTCCCACGGCTTCCGTCGAGCCGAGAGTATCGTGTCGTCACTCGAGCTGGAGCTGTGGTTCTACGGGCAGGTGTTCGGCTTCACGCCGGCCGATCCCGTCACCGCCCCCGACACCGCGGTCGGTCGAGGTTTCGGTCTCGATGAGGCCCTCGACAACCGTTGACCGAGTCCGCCGTCACCTACATCGAATCCACCGATGGTGTCATCGTCGCCCTTCACGAGCTCGGTGGCGACGGCCCCCCATTGCTCTTTTGCCACGCCACCGGATTCTGCGGTCCGGTCTGGAAGCCGCTGGCTGACTGCCTGACCGATCGGTTTCACTGCCACGCCCTGGACTTCAGGGCCCATGGCGCCAGTACGGTGCCCGATACCGGTCACATGCAGTGGTCGGGCATGGTCGACGACTTCCTCGCCGTGACCCATCTCCTGTCGCCCTCGGAGCCGATCCGGGCCGTCGGACATTCGCTGGGTGGTGGCATCATCGTGTTGGCCGAGGCGAGAGCGCCCGGAACCATCCGCAGCGCATGGACGTTCGAGCCGATCCTGTTCCCTTCTCCGACTCCGGACGAGACCACGGACGCACCCCACCGGTCAATGATGGCCGACACCGCGCGCCGGCGGCGGCGGTACTTCGACAGGCGTGACGAGGTGTATGAGCGTTACCGGTCGCGGCCCCCGCTCGACCAACTCGACGACCGCTGCCTCCGGGCCTACGTCGATCACGGTTTTCGTGACCGGCCGGACGGCACCGTTGAGCTGGCCTGCTCCCCGGAAAACGAGGCTCGAATATTCGAGCAGCACCGCACCGGCGCCGACGTTGCGGCTGCGGAGCTGACCGTTCCCATGGTCGTCGCTGTCGGTGGTGAGGAGGATCCACCGGTGGAAGCGGCGGTCGAGGTGACGAAGCGCAACCCGCGCCTTCAACTGCTCCGCTATTCCGACCTGACCCACTTCGGACCGCTGGAGGCCCCCGAACGGATTGCGTCCGACATCGGCCGGTGGTTCAGCTCGGTCTGACCTCAGTTGTTGGATACAACCAGTTGGAGATGGGGCCGTTGTTCCAGGTCGATGATCCGAGGGCGATAGAGCGACTGAGGAAGAACCCGGCGGAACCGGGTCAAGACCTCCTCGGCATCCGGTCGATCGGCCGGATCCTCGGCCATCATTCGATCGACGATCTCGGTCAACGACATCGGGGCCGACTCCATCAAGGCCGAGAACGGGATCAGTCGGTGGCCGCCGTCGGTCGGTTCCGACCGGACTGCGCCGGCCGCCGCGTAGTGCATGAGCGCACCGAGCGAGTAGATGTCCATCTTCGGATGGACGATCGCTCCGGCTCCCTGTTCGGGTGCCACAGCCCGGTGCTCGCCACGCCGTCCGTTGCCGGTTCCGAGTGTCGCCGGCAGGGTCGCCCCGATCGGACGGCTGTGGGTGAAGTCGGTGATGACAATCGTGTCCGCTCGCGTTCGCACATGACGGGTACGGAGATCGAGATGTACCCGGCCCCGCTGGTGGAGATAGTTGAGCGCACCGGCCAGTTCGAATCCGATGTAGAGGACGTCGATCGGGTCGAGGCCGGTGCCGAGACGGGAGATGAGCGAGCTGAGCGAAGGGCTGTCGAAGTATTCGAACACGGCGTAGGGCATCTCGGCATCGAGATCGACCTCGTGGGCCGATGGGAGACCGGGATGGCGGAGGCCGTTGACGATCTGGAACTCACGCTGGATCTGCTCGAAGGCGTGGTAGGTGACCGGTGCGGTGGCCGGAATCTTGATCCTCACCGGGCCTTCTCGGTCCACGCTCCACGCTGCCCAGACGTCGGTGTGTTCGGTTCGTTCCAGCAGGCCTGAGGCCACGTAGCCCGGTGCGATCTCACCGCCGATGGAGATTCCCCATGGCGTTGACGACAAGCCGGGTTGCGATCGGACCAGCCGCACGGTCCGGCGGACCGGTGGGGCCGACACGTCGACCGGGTCCTCGTCGATGCTCGCCCGTGCCCTTGCGGTATCGGTCCTGGTTGCGGCTCGACCGATCTCGGTCACGGAGGCACCGGGGGTGTCCCAGAGTCGGGAATGATCACAGATCGATCCCCTGGTCGTGGTCTCGTCGTACGCGACGAGCCGCCCCCCGGTCAGCACGAGTACACGGTCGGCCTTGCGGGCGAGAGCGAGTCGGCGGGAGAACACGATCAGTGTGCGTCCGCCGACGATCCCATCGAGCGAGCGGACAAACCGCTGCTCCTCCTGGGCTCCGAGATCGGACGTGGGTTCCTCGAGAACGAGGATCGACGGGTTGCGGAGCAGTGCCCGAGCCAGGGCAACCCTCCGCCGTTGC
>JAOTVU010000205.1 GCA_029863385.1 Acidimicrobiia bacterium | reverse complement strand
CTGTGTGTTGTTCCAGTGTTGGCAGGTGATGTCGATGGCGGCTCCGGTCTTTTCGATGGCGGCGTAGCGGTTGGTTCCTCGCCGGTCGCATCTGCCGTCCGGTTGTTCCGGTCCCTTGGCGCGGCGGTGGATGCTGTTGATGTGTCGGCCTGTGGGCCGGATGATTTGGTCGAGTTGGTCGCCGGGATTCGCGACGGGCAGGCCGCGCTCGATTGCCTGATGATCCGGATTGGTGTCGTCGCGGAGCGACATGCCCTGGATTCGAGGGGGCGAGGGGTTGTCGGCACGCTGCTTGGTGACGGCCGTCGGGTTCGAGGTAGGACCGCTCATCGAGAGGCGGAGAGGGCTCGGACGGTCTCGAAGTTCCGCCGTCTCGAGTTGGCTGTTCGGGCCGGGCTGGTTGGCGCCGCTCAGATCGATGCGATCACGGCCGCGATCGAGAACTTGTCCGTCGATGAGCAGCAGCGGCTGGACATCGAGGAGTTGATCGATGCGGCTTCAACGCTTCCTGCTGATGTGTTTGCCAGGCATGTTCGTCGGGAGGCCGAGCGGATCAAGGGCGACCATGGTTTGGGCGACACGAAACGGCGGCAGGCTCGGTCGTTGTGGAAGCACTGGTTCGACGAGCGGACCGGTATGGGTCATGTTCATGGTGAGTTCGACCCGGAACGATACGAGGCGATCATCGGATCGGTCGAAGCCGAGCTGACCCGCCTGGCCAACGAGGGCGGCGTGTCAAAGAACTGTCACCTGGCGGCCGAGGCGGCCTATGGGTTGTTGACCGGACGGGCACAGCACAGCGGTTCCGGCCGCCCGCATATCAGTGTGGTGGTGGATTGGGAAACGTTCTCCCGTGGCCCACACGATGGGTCGGTGCGGGAAACCGCCGATGGCCACCCGTTGGCTGGGGAGTCGGTCTCCCGTCTTGCCTGTGATGCCACGGTGCAGCGGATCGTGCTCGACGTGGTGCCAACTCCATCATGTTCACCAGTGGGAGCACGGCGGTTCCACCGGATCTGTGCAATCTGGTTCCCTTGTGTGGTCGTCATCACCACGACGTGCACGAAGGCGGTTGGTCGGTGAACCTCCATACCAACACCCGCCGGCTCGACATCGCTACACCGGATGGAAGCCGTCACACCACCACCTGGCCCGACCGAACGGCGACACCTTCCCCCTTGCGGAGGAATCCGGCGGCGGCAATGGCCCCGTGACCCGATCAACTCTCCGACTGCTGCTTGAAAACCGAATATCCGCCGGGCCCGCACACAGACAAGCGTACGCGCCCGACCGCAAGCCGATCAGGTGCCGGCGACGCCGAGGAGGCGTGCCCTGGTCACGCTGCGCACGCCCCGGGTCAGCGACACGATGGCCACCATCCACGCGACACCACCGATGGCCACCGGAACCCAGCCACCGCCGACCAGGAAGCCGGTCGCCTGGCTGTAGGCGGTCATGATGAGCGGGAGGCTGACCAGACCCGAGGCCTGCTGGGCGGCGGCGGTCGAGCTGACCCGGGCCGACAGCCGAAGCACCAGCGACAGACACAGCGCCAGGAACGGCGGCAGAACCCAGAGGATCATGATCCACCACTCCCGGGTCGGGAAGAACCAGCCGCCGACATCGGGTCCGACCAGCAGGTTGACGATCACCGAGTAGACGGTGAAACCGACGGCGACGGTGAAGTAGCCGGGGATGATCGAGGCCAGGAGCTTGCCGAGGTAGATCTCCCGGGCGCTGGCGGGGGAGTGGGCCAGGAACTCGCCCGTTCCCCGCTCCCGCTCGCCGACGATGGCCGAGGCACCGACCGCGGTCGAGATCGTCAGCGGCACGATGACCGCGACCGGGGCGAACAGGAAGACGGCGAGGGCATAGCCGGTCTGGCCCTGGGGGTTGACATTGGCCACCTGGGCCATCGCCGACTCCGGCAACACCTCCAACGCCTCGGCCATCCGGTCAACGACGTCGACGTCGCCGATCGTCGTGATCGAGAGCAGGAGGATCGTGGGAACGACGATGAAGAACATCGACCCCAGGAGGCCCATCGGGACCCAGAAGTCCTTGGCCTGGGCCAGCTGGCGGAGGTCCGTTCGGGCCACGGTGGCCACTCGCCGGTAGTTCATCGCGTTGCCTCTTCCTGCTGGGCGTGTTCCGGGGCGGTTTTCTGGCCGGGCGCTCGACGGCGCCACGCCACGTAGTCGGACGGGTCGTTGGGGCCCCGGCCGTATTGCGCCCGGATGGCGAAATAGAGATCCTCCAGCGACGGCTGGAACGGCACCACCGATTCGATGGCGGCGCCCCCCTCGGCCAGCGCGGCGACGAGGTGGGGGACACGTTCGGCCACGTCGAGCCGATAGGCGGCCGTGTCGCCCGACCGCTGGTAGTCGGCGACGCCGGGGATTCCGGCCAGCGTGTCGAGACCGAACCCGTCGGTGGTGGTGATCGAAACCGTCGGGTGAGGCCAGAAACGGGCGGCGAGCGTGTCGGGGTCTCCGGACAGGAGATGGGCGCCCTTGTCGATCACGACGATCTGGTCGGCGAGACGTTCGGCCTCCAGCAGCAGGTGTGTGCACATCAGCACCGTCTTGCCCTCGGCGGTCATGTCCCGCACCATGGCCAGCACGGCCACCGCCGACTCGGGATCCAGCCCCGACGTCGGCTCGTCGAGCAGCATGAGTGTCGGCTGGTGCAGGACGGCCCGGGCCAGGGCCAGGCGGGTCTTCATGCCGGTGGAGTATCCGCCGACCCGCTGTTCGAGGTCGGCGGCGATGCCGAACTGGTCGGCGGCTTCGACGACGCGGGCGTCCACGCCGGAACCGCGACCGAGGCCGTAGAGCTCGGCGGCGTAGCGAAGGTTGTCCATCCCGCTCAGCCGGTCGTACAGCGACGGTTTGGCCGACACCACGCCGCACCGCATTCTGACGTCCTCGCCGTCGCGTCCCCCGGGGTCGATGCCGAACACCGACACCGATCCCTCATCGGGAACCAGCGCACCGGTGATCAGGCGGATGGCGGTGGTCTTGCCTGCGCCGTTGGGGCCAAGCAGGACGGTTATGCGACCTGCGGGCACGGCGAGGCTGAGCAAGCCGAGGGCGTCGACCTCACCGAAACGCTTGGTGACGCCGTCGATGACGACGACGGCCTGTGCCGAATCGGTCGACCTCGTCGCCGTGGCGGTGGACGGGGCACGGCGGTCGTGAACGGGCAAGGCCGAAGGCTTTGGTCCCGGGGCCACCGGGTCCGCCACGGCAGGCGCGCTGATCGATTCGACATCCGACGGGTGAGGGCTCTGCACCATTGCTCTATCGGCATCTTCGAGGGGGAACTCAATCAGGTTCTCGGTCGTTCGGGATGGCCGAGCGCTGGGTGGCCCCTCACTGGTCGACGCCCGGGGCCGATGCCGCTCCCATCGACACCGGGCCCGACCGCCTCGGCTAGGATCGTACGAGTGTTCGTGTTAGGTATCGATCCCGGCTTGTCCCGGTGCGGCTACGCCGTGGTCGCCCCCGGTCGGCGCGGCCGGGGGATCGCCAGCGCGCAAGCGAGCGCACTCGGTGTGATTCGCACCTCGTCCGAGCTGGAAACACCGCACCGCCTGGCGGAGTTGAAGCGTGAGCTGACCGAATTGGTCGAGGAGTTCCGTCCGGCCGTGATCTCGGTGGAGCGGATCTTCTTCCAGAACAACATCCGCACGGCCGTGGGTGTGGCTCAGGCCTCCGGCTTGGCGCTGGTCCTCGGAGCCGAGCGGGGTATCGTCGTCGCCCAGTACTCGCCGTCGGAAGTGAAGTCGGTGGTGGCGGGTGACGGCCGAGCCGACAAGACACAGGTGCAGACGATGGTGCAGAGCCTCCTCGGGCTGGAACGGCCACCCCGTCCGGCCGATGCGGCCGACGCCGCCGCCCTGGCCCTTTGTCATCTGGCCCACGACCCGCATCTCAAGCGGGCGGCGGCACAAACGCTAGGCTCGGTCCGGGTCCGATGACGGGCCGACCCCGATTCGACGGGCCGACGACTCCGGTGGAGGTGCATCCATGATCGGAACGCTTCGAGGCACGATCGTCGACCGCGACATTGCGCTCGACGGCGCGGCCACCGCCGAGTTCACCATCGAGGTGGCCGGCGTCGGCTACCGGGTCACCTCGACCCCTGGCACGCTGTCCCGACTCTCGTCGGAGAACGAGGTCATGATCCACGTCCATCACCACTTCTGGGAGGACAACCAGCGTCTGTTCGGGTTCCTGACCAAGGAGGAGCGCATCGCCTTCGAGGCGCTGTTGTCGGCCCACGGCGTGGGTCCCGCCCTTGCGCTGGCGGTGCTGGCCACCCATCCTGTCGGTCAACTGGCCCGGATCCTGGCCGACGACGACCTGACCGCGCTGTGCGAGGTTCCCGGTGTCGGCAAGAAGACCGCCCAGCGGCTGCTGGTCGAGTTGAAGAGCACTGTGGTGTTGCCGGTGCTCGACGGTGTCGACGGTCATCCGGTGGCGGCCGCCACGGCCAACGGCTCCGACTCACCCCTGGTCGACGTGCGGGAGGCGCTGGTCAGCCTCGGGTATTCCCAGACCGAGGTCCGGTCGGCCATCGCTTCGCTCAGCTCCGAGGTCGATGCCGACGCCGACTCCGGCCAGCTCCTGAAGCGGGCGCTGCTCAAGTTGTCGGGGGTTTGACATGCCTCGTGATGAACTGCTTGATCCCGGCGCCGTACCCGAACTCGATCTCGATCCGCAGATCGAGGAGGCGAAGCTGCGTCCCCGCAGCCTGGAGGAGTTCGTCGGCCAGCGTGAGCTCAAGGAACGGCTCGGCATCATTCTCGAGGCGGCCAGGGGTCGTCAGCAGGCGTCGGACCATCTGCTTTTCGCCGGCCCCCCGGGGCTCGGCAAGACGACGCTGGCCGGGATCGTGGCCAACGAATTGGCCGCCCACCTTCACATCACCTCCGGCCCCGCCATCGAGCGGGCCGGAGACCTGGCCTCGATTCTCACCAAACTCGACGACGGCGATGTGCTTTTCATCGACGAGATCCACCGCCTCCCACGGGTCGTCGAGGAGGTTCTCTATCCGGCGATGGAGGATCTCCAACTCGATGTCATGCTGGGTAAAGGCCCGGCCGCGCGGTCGATCCGGTTCGACCTGGAACCGTTCACCCTGGTGGGGGCCACCACCCGCACCGGGCTGATCACCGGCCCGCTGCGTGACCGGTTCGGTTTCGCCTTCCGCCTCGACTACTACGAGGCAGAGGACCTGGAACGGATCGTCACCCGGGCCGCCGGGCTGTTCGGCATCGAAATCGACGCCGACGGTGCGGCGGAGATCGCCACTCGCAGCCGGGGAACCCCCCGGATCGCCAACCGGCTTCTGCGCCGTGTGCGCGACTACGCGGAGGTTCGGGGCGACGGGCGTATCGATCACGCCACCGCCGTCGACGGTCTGGCCAAGTTCGGCATCGACGAGCGTGGCCTCGACAAGGTCGACCGGATTCTGCTCAGCAACCTGTGCGAGCGGTTCGGCGGCGGTCCTGTCGGGCTGTCGACCATGGCGATCAGTGTCGGTGAGCCGACCGAGACGGTCGAGGAGGTCATCGAACCTTTTCTGATCCAGCAGGGTCTGCTGCTGCGCACACCGAGGGGTAGGGTGGCGACTCGGGCGGCCTGGCAACATCTCGGTCTGGCCGCACCCGCCGATTCATCCTCGGCGCCCGAGGTCACCACGCTGTTCGAATGAACGCGTTCGACTGAGCGCCATCGCACACAACGACGGCCCGGGACGAATGCACCGAACCCTCATGACGATGAGAACCGACTTCTTCGACTACGAACTCCCGCAGGCGGTCATCGCTCAGACACCGATCGAGCCCCGCCACGCCGCCCGGATGCTCGTCGATCTCGGTGTGACGGGAGACGTCGAGCATCGGACGGTGGCCGATCTGGATCGCGTCCTTCAATCGGGGGACGTGCTGGTGGTCAACAACACGAAGGTGCTCGCCGCTCGACTCAACCTGTTCAAGCCGACCGGTGGAGCGGTCGAGGTACTGCTGCTCGAGCCGACCGGAAACGGCGACGAGTGGCAGGCGCTCGTTCGGCCCGGCAGGCGAGTGGCCGATGGTACCAAACTCGAGTTCGACGGTCGGCCGGTCGTCGAGGTCGGCAGACCCGTGGGCGACGGTCGTCGGCTCGTCACCATCGATTCAACCATCATCGACGAACACGGCGAGATCCCGCTGCCGCCCTACATCACCGAGCCCCTGGCCGACCCCGACCGCTACCAGACGGTGTTCGCCGACCGTGTAGGCTCGGTCGCCGCCCCCACCGCCGGACTGCACCTCAGCGATCAAGTGCTGGAGCGGCTGGCCGATCGCGGCGTGGTGGTGGAGACGATCGAGCTGTTCGTCGGTCTCGGAACGTTCCGGCCGATCTCGACCGAGCTGATCGACGAGCACGAGATGCATGACGAGCGCTATCAGGTCGATCCGGCAACCTGGGATCGGCTCATTGCGGCCCGCAGCCGGGGAGCGCGCCTTGTCGCCGTCGGCACCACCGTGGTTCGCACCCTCGAGGCGGCGGCCATCACCGGCGACCTGGAGGGCAGCACCGACCTCTTCATCCGCCGTGGCCACCAGTGGCGCATGGTCGATCTGCTCCTGACCAACTTCCATATCCCCCGATCGTCGCTCCTGGTCCTCGTCGACGCCTTCGTCGGTGATCGATGGCGAGACCTCTACGCAACCGCCCTGGCCGAGGGATACCGATTCCTGTCGTTCGGGGATTGCATGCTCGTTGCTCGACGAACAGAGCCCGGAGGGACCGAGGGGCGATGACCGAACCGAAGACACGGATGCAGGTCGAGCACACCGACGGTCGGGCCAGGGCCGGAACCATCGTCACCCCGAGGGGCAAGATCCCGACACCGGTGTTCATGCCGGTCGGTACTCGGGCCGCGGTCAAGACCCTCGACACCGCCGACCTGGAGCAGCTCGCGCCCCCGATCGTCCTGGCCAACACTTATCACCTGCTGGAGAGGCCCGGA
>JAOTVU010000058.1 GCA_029863385.1 Acidimicrobiia bacterium | reverse complement strand
GCAGCCGTCCGGTGGCAGCGTTCAGGACGGCTCGGCCTGGGCGTTGGCCGGAACGTCCTGGGTGATGGTGATGAGCCCGCGGAGTCGATCCTGCGACTCGAGCGACAGACGGATTTCTTTGACCGCTTCACGATACTCACGGAGCTTATCTTCACGATCGGCCAGTCGAGCCCGCACACTCTCCAGGCTCCGCTGCACGTCGGCCAGTTCCCGACGAGCCGCATCGCGCTGCGACAGTGCGGTGTCGAGGTCGAGGGCGTGCACCACCTCGGCGGCATCGACCGAACCGAACGCCGCCCCGTCGTATCCCCCGGTGAGCGAATGGAGCTGATGGCGCAGGTGGCGGTTCGTCTCCTTGTCCTCCGCCAGCTCCTGGCGCAGATCGAAGATCGTCTCGTCTTGGGCGGCCAGGCGAGCGGCCTGGGAGGCTCGAACCCGCTGGATCGCCACGTACAGGAGCCCGCTCAGGAGGACGCTACCGACCACGAAGCCGATAATCAAACCCATGACCAGGTCAGTCATGAACAGCGCCTCCTAGAACGTCCGCCTTGCCACCGCCATCGAACGAGGCGGTGTTTGTCGCCACTACGCATCACACGATAGCGGCTTGCCCGGGGGCGGTAAAGTCACGGCGCGTTCGCACCCGGGACCGAGATCCGGCCGATTGATCAGTCGCGAATCGCCAGACCGGTTTCCGGATCGAAGAAGTGCATTCGGCTGGTGTCGACGGCGAGTTCGATCGCCTCACCGATCCGGGCGCGGGAACGAGGACTGATGCGGGCGACATAGATGTAGTTGCCGCTGTCGTCGGTGGCTGCCGCCACCGCATCCTCACCCTCGAACTCCGCCTCCATGATGGCGTAGGGCTCAACGGGGAGGGGGAAGTGGACGATGATCTCCGAGCCGAGCGATTCGACCAGAGTGGTGGTCGAACGAAGGCGGCGGTCGGCGGGCGTGCTGGGGGCAAGCGTGGCGTCCTCGATGTCCTCCGGACGGATGCCGATCACGACGTCACGACCGACGAAACTTTCGAGAGCCGGGCGGCTGTTGGCCTCGCCGCCGATGGCCAGGCTCTGCTCGCCGACCCGCATGGCCAAGCCGGCGTCGTTGCGCTCGAGCCGGACCTTGAACAGGTTCATCGACGGCGACCCGATGAAGCCGGCCACGAAGACGTTGTCGGGCGAATCGTAGAGGTTCTGCGGCGTGTCGACCTGCTGGAGAAGACCCCGCTTCAGCACGGCGACCCGGTCGCCCATGGTCATGGCCTCGACCTGATCGTGCGTGACGTAGATCGTCGTGACGCCGAGGTCACGCTGCAAACCGGCGATCTCAGCCCGCATCTGGACACGCAGCTTCGCATCGAGGTTCGACAGCGGCTCGTCCATGAGGAAGGCCTTGGGCTCGCGGACGATGGCACGACCCATCGCCACCCGCTGCCGCTGACCACCCGAGAGCTGACCGGGCTTGCGGTCGAGGTTCTCGGTGAGGTCGAGGATCTGCGCTGCTTTCCGGACGCGATCCTGGATCTCCGCCTTCGGGACCTTTGCCAGCTTGAGGGCGAAGCCGATGTTGTCGGCAACGGTCATGTGGGGGTAGAGCGCGTAGTTCTGGAACACCATCGCGATGTCGCGATCCTTGGGATGGACCTCGTTCACGACACGATCGTCGATCTTCAGCTCCCCACTGCTGATGTCCTCGAGACCGGCCACCATCCGCAGAGCGGTGGACTTGCCGCACCCCGACGGTCCGACGAGGACGAGAAACTCCCCGTCGTGGATCTCGAGCGAGAGGTCCTCAATGGCGTGATAGCCGTTGGGATAGACTTTGTTGACGTCGGACAGAACAACTTGTGCCATGTGGCAGGTCCCCCGTTTGTACCAGTTGATTGATGAGCCGGATTGTATTCTCGAATGCGAACGAGCGCATGATCGAAGCTGATGACGGTCGGAGCCGCCACTACCCGACGTCGCTGTCAGTTTCTCCGATCTCCAAACAGTACCGACTATTCGGCCCGTGAACAAGGAATCCGGTTTGCAATCGAGCAACGAGCCCCTGAGCCATACCTGTCCCCGCTGCTCCACCCCGGTCGAGCAGCGCTTCTACGGGCCCTGTCCGACGTGCGTCGACCAGCTACGCACCGCGCTGGTCGGCGAGGGTGGCGACGTGATCGCCCCGGAGTACGAGCCGAAGATGAACGTCACTCCCAACGCCGTTGCCCTCAAGGACGACTGACCCCGATCCCGGCGCCGATCCGCCGCACATCGGAACCCTCAACGAGGGGTCGATCCACGCCGCGCTGAAGACTATGGTGGCGGAGCCTGGCGACGAGCTCGAGGTGCGGCTCGACAATTTCGTGATCGACATCCGGCGAGGCGATCTTCTCATCGAGGTCCAGACACAGTCGTTCGCAGCCATGGGAAGGAAGCTCGACGCCCTGCTCGATCGATACCGGATACGGATCGTGCATCCGGTCGCCGTCACCACCTACCTGCATCGACCGTCCAAACCGGTGCGACGCTCACCGAAGAAGGGCGGCCGCTTCTCGATCCTCGACGAGCTGGTGAGCGTGCCGACGCTCATCGACCACCCGAAGTTCTCGGTCGACGTTGTACTCATGGAGGTCGATCGACATCAGCGCCACGATCCGACGGCCCGGCGCGGCCGCGGCGGCTGGCGCACGGTCGACAAGAGGATCCGTCGCATCGACCGGTGGGAACGGTTCGAGACCGGCACCGACATCCTGGATCTTCTCCCGAGCGACCTACCCGAGGTGTTCACCACCGCCGACATCGCGGCGGGAGGCGACGCCGACCGCAGCAGCGCACAAAAGCTCGCCTACGTACTTCGGGCCCTGGGGCTCATCACGCTGATCGACGCCGACCGCGGGGGTTACCGCTACCGGCTCGCATCCGAAACGTCCCGCTGATCCGACGATGGCGACCGACGGTGGAGGCTGCTGGGTGATTCCACCCAGCCCGCTCCAGGAGCCGGCGAACGGGACCTCTCCTGCAGCGACAACCGTCGTCTTTCGATAGGAACAAATTTTGCCATCGGTTGTCGACTAGCCGTTCGAGATGTTGCTACCTTTGGTCCTTGGCAGACGAGGGGCGACAGGTCCGCTGTCGTTTTTCAGATTACTTATTGATTCTTATTGCACTAAGAGTTCAGCAACCCGGTTGCGGAACTGCTAGTTTTCGGCCTGCGTGAACTACTTGGCGTGGTGTCGGCGGAGGTAAACGGTGAATACACACGACGAGACGACGGAAGACTCGATCACGACTTCGGTCAACGGGTTCGACGAAATCGTGGTTGCCGATGAGGGTACTGCCGTCAAGGTGACCGTCGGCTCGCCGGAGCGATGGGACCGGTCTCATCTGCGTCGACTCCGGCAGTCAGCCGACCTGCCTGGTCTGGTCCCGGTCATCGACAGTGATTTCGCCAGCGACGGCACGCCGTTCGCCGTGACCCCCGTGATCGACGACCCCACCCTCGCTTCGATGATTCCGCCGGCCGGCCCGGCGTGGCAGGACTGCGCCGCCATCACCGAGGCTGCGGCCCGAGCCACCCACGAGGCCCACCTCCGCGGTCTCTTCCACGGCGCCCTCTCCCCCGATCAGATCTACGTTGTGGGCGATGACGTGGCTGTCGCCGGCATCGGTCTGGGTCTGGGCGGCGAAGCCCGTCCCGACTACCACCACTGGGTGGCTCCGGAAGTTCTCGATGGAATCGACGCCACCGAGCGATCCGACGTCTACTCGCTGGGCAAGATCCTCGAGGCTTCGCTCGGTGATTCGCTCGAGGACGTGCCCCGGTCGGTCCGCCGCCTCATCATGTGGTCGGGGTCCGACACGCCCGAAGCCCGCCCTCCGTCGGCCCTGGAGTTCGCCTCGATCCTCGCCGAGGCCCTCGGCGATGATCGCAAGACCTACAGCCCGGCCTTCATCCCGACGGCGGAAGCCAACACCCTGGCCGCCACCGCTTCGGGCATCGTGGCCGCCCACACCCCGACCAGCTCGTCGTCGCGAGCGTCAGGCCTCGCAGCAGGTGGAGCGGCGATCGGTGCGGCCGCCGTCGCCTCCCAGCTCGCAGGCGATGCGCCCGACACCATCGAGGTCGCCGATGGCGTGGAGATCACGCCCGACGGCGTCGAGATCGAGGCTCCGATCGAGGAGGTCGGAGTCGTCGACAACGACGACGACATCCTGGTCGGCGATTCGGGCGTCGACGTCATCGACGACGAAACCGATCTCGACGAAACCGATCTCGACGAAACCGATCTCGACGAAACCGAAGCCGAGCACGTCGGCGAGCCGGCCGAGGAACTCGATGGTGTCGGCGAGGACGCCGTCATCACCGGCGAAGTCGAAATCGATGAGGAAGCGGCCGCCCTGGCCGCCGCCGCAGAGACAAGCCAGCTCGAGGACATCGGCGAGGGCGGAACTCTCCTGGAAGACGACGAGGCGGCCTTCGATTCCCGCGAGTACAGCAAGGGCATCACCGAAGCCGCCACCGAAACCGCCGACGACTACGAGGTTCCGGCCGCTCAAACGGTCGAGCTCGATCCGACCTACGGCGACGACAGCCGAGGGAACCGTGCGGGTATCCTGGTCGGCGCCATTCTGGCCGGTGGTCTCGCCCTGATCGCCTGGGGCCTCCTGCGGTCCGGGGACGAGGGCTTCGATCACTCGACCACCGGCACGACCGTCGCCCCCGTTGCGGACGAAGCAGCGGGCGCCGACACCGAAAACAGCGACACCGAGGCCAACACCACGACCGACGCCGAGCCGTCGGCTCCCGTAGCCGGCGCCGACGAAGCCACCGAGTCGAACACTTCGGAGACGGCCACCGGCACGGAGTCGGAGGAAACCACCGACACCTCGGCCGAAACCGAGGAGCAGACGACCACATCGACCACCGAGGCCACCACCACGAGCACGGAGGCACCGGCCTCCGAAGAGTCGGTCGTCGAAGCCGAGACCTCGGTACCGATCGTTAACGGCCCGGTTTCGGCCGACGAAGCCGGCATTCAGATCGTGCACGGTGTGCCCGGCGCCGATGTCGACGTGTACGTCGATGGCGAGGCGATCATCCCCGGCTTCACCGCAGGCACCATCGCCGGTCCGATCGCCCTCGATGCGGGCTCCCATGTCGTCGATCTCTATCAGGCTGTCGACGGTGCACCGGCCGCCGCCGGTGATCGCACCGATCTGCCCATAACCTCGCAGTCGGTGACCGTGGGATCCGACCCGGCGTCGCTGATCGCCCACCTCGACGGCAACGGCGAGGTCCTTCTTTCGAGTTTCGCCGAGAATCTCGCTCCCACCGACCCGGCCCAGGGACGCATCGTCGTTCGCCACCTGGCCCAAGGCCCGGAAGTCACCGTCAACGTCGACGGTGAGCCGGTCCCCGACGGCACGATCGGCAACGGCGAATTCGCAACGATCCCACTGGCGGCCGGCCAACACACGGTCTCCGCCGTCACCGACGACGGAACCGAGGTGGCCAACGCCTCAATCACCGTGGAAGACGGCGAGCTGGCATCGATAACGGTGTTCGGATCCGCCGAAGCCGGCACCCTCGACGCCGTGGTGCAATCATTCAGCGGCCTGAGCAGCGCACCGACCGAGGTCCCAACCGGGAACAGCAACCTCCTCGGTATGGACGAGGACATGACCAGTCTGTACCTCGTCGGGTTGACCACACTGGTCATGGTCATCGCCGGCGGTGCCGTCATGGCCCGCAGGCGCCGGATTCTGTGAACCGACGCGTACTCTCGGGCGTGCTGGTTCTCGGGAGTACGCTGGCAACGGTCGGAGCCGCGGTGACCGCCGACAACGGCGGCAACCAGGCCGGCTCGTCGGCCATGGGAGTCATCGGATCCGCGGCCGTCGACCTGTCCGGCGAGGTCGTCGACCCGTCCCGCGCCCGGGTCCAGGTTCCGGTTCGTGACGGCCGCTTGACCGACGACGTTGTCGACGAGCAGGGGCCCCATCCGGTGATGATCCGGATCGGCGACATCGCACTGGAAGCACCGATTCTGTCGGTCGGTGTCGACGAGGACAAACAACTCGACGTGCCGGCCGCTGACACGGTCGGCTGGTATGAGCACAGTTCGCTGCCGGGTGAATCGGGGGCCACGGTTCTGGCCGCCCACGTCGACTACGGGGGCAAGCCCGGGGCCTTCTACAACCTGGCCGACCTCCGCCCCAATGCCGCCCTGGAGGTCGAGATGGCAGACGGCTCCGTGGTGCGCTATCGGGTGATCGGCAACACCCAGTACGACAAGACCGAGCTACCGGCCGAGGAGGTGTTCCGCAAGACCGGGGACACGGTCCTTCAGCTGATCACCTGCGGCGGTGAGTTCGACCCGGGCGCCCGGACGTATCTGGCCAACGTGGTTGTCACCGCCGTTCCCGAGGAATCGCAGAGCTTCTAGATACCGCGGAGCTTGGCGCCCTGTTGCCCAACGGCCGCCTGTTCTGACACGGTGGCACCACGGCCGACGACCAGTCGGTCTCTCGGCCCGGACGGCGGCTCGCCGAGCCCGAGCCGCCGCACCGCCTGCTCCCATCCGGCGACCAAATCGGCGGCCGCCCCCTGTCGACCCTGAACCAAATGGATCTCGGCCAGGGTGGTGACCAACCGCTCGTCGTGGGGCACGGCAACCAGGCAACGCTCGCACGCCCAGCGGGCTCGCTGCGGCTGATGGGCTCCGAGCGCAAGAACCGCCGCCCGGAGACCGGCCGACACCACCTGTTGTTCGATTTCGTAGCGACGGTGATAGCCGTCGTCGAGCCAGCCCCAGAAACGGCGCCGGCCGGATTCGAGGATCGGCCCATCGATCAGGCCGATGGCCAGCTCGAGCCGGTCGAGCGCATCCTGGACGCCGGGGTCGTCGAGCGCCGGCACGGAAGATGCAAGAGCCGGCTCGACCAGGTCGGTGAATCGCTCGACATCGACGGCCACATCGAGCAGTTCGTAGCGCCCGTCGGGGTTCTGGACGAGCCGATGGCGTCCGATGGCCGCCCGGATCTCGGCCAGCAGGTTGGCGAATCGGCTGTCGGATATGGCGCGGCCGCCCCACACGGCGTCGATCAGATGGTCGCGGCCACAGGGCCCATGGAGGCCGAGCATGGCCACCATCGCCTGTTGCTGGCTCGTCATCATCCGACCGAATCCTTCGACCCGGACCCGACCGAGCACCCTGATCATCGGCTCCTTCGAATGGACGCCGGACCAGACAGGCCGGTGACGTCGAGCCAGACGCACCGTGCGATTCCGTGCCCGGGGCTGCCGATTCGGACCCAGTGGACGTGCCATCGGCCGCGATGTCGAACGATCCAACCGCTCGCGGGCCTCCACCCAGCACCGCAAACGGTCGAGCGCCTCGGCCGATTCCTCGGCGGCGGCCTCGATCGGCAAAGTCGAGGAGACGGGACGATCGGACACGTCGTCGGCGGCGGTCGGTGACCCGACAGAGGATCGAGTTCGCTCCGACGAACGGCTTCGGTGTGGACCCTGATCCCGTCTTCGTGCCACCAACACACCGAACAGAAACGACGCCACAAGAAGCATCGACATCAAGATGGACACCGAGACAGGGGTGTTGACCATTATGAAACCGCCTATTCCGCCTGGTTGTGAACCGTCCGAACCCGATCATCAGCGGACATCATTCACCGTATTATCGACAACCAACATGATGAATGTAGACGCGGTATAGAGAGAAATCAACAGACGAGCCGGGCTGAGAGGGAGCCCTCGTTCTCCGGAGACCTTCCGATTAGGCCTATGAACAGACGTCGATCAGGGAGTCGACAGCGGCATGGCGTCGAGGGCCGACTCCAGTTGGGCCAGAATCTCCTCGAATCGACCAAGTATCGCGATCCCCTCATACAACGAATGGAGATCGGGAACCGGATCGGAAAGAAGGTTCATGGGGTCGTCGAAAACTGCGGCGGAATCACGACTCATGGCGCTCAAACTAGCACAAGGTTCGTGAGAAACCGTGACGATAGGATCAATGACCCGGCTGTCCGGGCCCCGGATCGGCACGACGAGCGACGAGCGGCGAGCATCGGCAATCAGCAAAACTCCAACGAGAGCTGGCGGAATCCCTGGTGTCCGCCCGACTCCGGGACGACGGCGAGACGACGGAGGTCGCTCAGTTCGCCCGTCTCCGTGGCGATCCAGTCGGCCACCGACTCGACCCTCCACACGAATCCACCGCGAACCTCGGCGAGAACCGAGATCGCAAGGTCGACGACCGCGGCCTCCGTCGCTGCGTCTCGCTGCGGCCCCCAGGCCAGGTCGACCATCGCGGCCGCCGTGCGGACGGTGGCCGCCGCCCGGTGGCCCCAGGCGAACCCGTGATCGGGATGCTCGAGCAGCGGACGAACCGGGACCGTGCCGCCCGCCGGCAGACCCAGGACGATCTCGCCCGCGAGGCCCGGCGGCGAACCAGCGGCGCTCAGCCCCGGACGGCCGAGAAACACCACCGACCCGCAGCGGTCATGCACCTCCGAACGCAGCGCGAGCAGCGAGTTCAGCGAGGCCGGATCCGGATGAAACCCGAGCACCGCCAGGCGGTTGACCAGCGAGTCGACCGTGAGGAACTCCACCGGCCGGTGGCCGATGACAACGCGACCCGGCAGCGCCTCCGGTTCGGGATCGGCGAGCCAGTTCCACCAGGCGTCGACCGGGCGGGAAGGCTGTGGACGGGTTCCTGGTGGCGGAGCGAAGTAGTCGATCTCGGCCCGGTACGTGCAGCGGGCAACGTCCCACGAGACAACGCCACACCGACGCCCGTCGGAAACCGACACCTCGAGCTCGCCATATCCGGTTCGATGTCCGGATCGATATCCGGTTCTCTTGTTCACACACCGCACAAGCGCGCTCGACCGGCCGATCATCACCGCCGCCGTTACCGGGTCACGGCCCGCCCGGGCCGCGGTAGGCTCGGCTCTGTGTCAACCCATCCTTACCGGCTCCCGACAACCATCCGCCCCCGCCACTATCATCTTCGTTTCGAACCGAACATGGAAGCGGGCACCTTCAGCGGTTCGGTGAGAATCCACGCCGAAGCCGGCGAGTCGACCGAGACCATCGTTCTCAACAGCCTCGACCTGACCATCGGCGATGTCACCGTGACGCAGACCGGGCGCACGATCGCCGCCGGTGCCGTGACCGACGACGAGGCCGAACGTCTCACCCTCACGCTCGACCAAGCCGTCGAGCCCGGCGAACTCGAGCTCAATATCGACTTCAGCGGGCCGTTCAACGACCACCTCGTCGGGCCCTATCTCAGCCATTTCACCGACGCTGAGGGCAACAAGCACCAACTGGCCACCACCCAGTTCGAGGCGACCCATGCCCGCCAGTGTTTCCCCTGCTGGGACGAGCCCGACCTCAAGGCCACGTTCCAGATCGACCTGGTCATCGACGAGCACCACAGCGCAGTGGCCAACAGCGCCGAGACGGGCCGGACACCGGTCGACGGCGGCCGGGTCGTGGTCAGCTTCGCCCCCACCGTGGTGATGAGCACCTACCTCGTCGCTTTCGTCATCGGCCCGATCGAGATGACCGAACCCGTCGACGTCGACGGCATTGCGCTCCGAATCGTGCACGTACCGGGCAAGGGAAACCTCACCGACTTCGCGCTCGACGTCGGGGCCTTCGCCCTCCGCTACCTCCAGGAGTACTTCGAGCTGCCCTATCCGGGCACGAAACTCGATCTGGTCGCCATCCCCGACTTCGCTTTCGGCGCAATGGAAAACCTCGGTTGCGTCACCTTCCGCGAAACGGTACTGCTCGTCGATCCGACCCGTGCCACCCAACCGGAGCTGCAGACCGTGACCGACGTGATCGCCCACGAGCTTGCGCACATGTGGTTCGGAGACCTCGTCACGATGAAATGGTGGAACGGTCTGTGGCTCAATGAGGCGTTCGCCACCTTCATGGAGATGCGCTGCACCGACGCCTACCGTCCCGAATGGAACCGGTGGACGAATTTCGGCCTGTCCCGCACGGCCGCCTTCAGCACCGACTCGCTGTCGACAACCCGTCCCATCGAGTACGAGGTCGTCAGTCCGGCCGACGCCGAAGGAATGTTCGACGTGCTGACCTACGAGAAGGGCGCGGCCGTCGTTCGGATGCTGGAACAGTACCTGGGCGAGGATCGCTTCCGAGCCGGAATCCGCCGCTACATGCGGAAACACCAGTTCGGCAACGCCGACACTCCTGATCTGTGGGATGCGCTGGAGGAGGAGACCGGTGAGCCTGTCCGCGAGATCATGGACAGCTGGATCTATCAGGGTGGCTACCCGCAGATTCTGGCCTCGAGAAGGGCCGACGGCACGATGTCGCTTTCACAGCGGCGCATGACCTTTGCCGGCACCGACGACGCCGACGAGCAGACGTGGTCGATCCCACTCCGCTACCGCCTCCTTCCCCCCGACGTCGATGCGGCGATCGGCGCTCCGGCCGACGTTCCCCCGACACAACGGGTTCTGCTCGGTGACACCCCGACGACGCTGCCCGACAGCGCAGGGGTGCCGGTGGTCGTCAACGCCACGGGCAGCAGTTTCGTGCGGGTCGCGTACGGGCCGGACGATCTCGACACGCTGGCCGGGCTGGCCATCGAGCACCTGTCCCCCGTCGAACGCTATGCACTCGTCGACGATGCTTGGGCCGCCGTGCTGGGTGACCAGGCATCGACGACGTCCTTCCTGACGCTGCTCGAAGCGATGACCGGCGAATCCGACCGGTCGGTCTGGCGACGGATCATCACCGGGTTCGAACAGCTCAGGCGGCTGGTCGACGGCGAAGCGCTGGAACGATTGGAGGAGATCGTTCACGACGCCCTGGCCCCCGCGCTCGCCGGTCTTGGACTCGCACCGGCCGACGACGACAGCGACGAGCGGCGCCAGCTGCGCGCCGACCTGGTCCGGGCCCTCGGCATCGTGGCCAACGATCCGGAGATCCAGGAGGAGGCGAAGCGGGCAACGGCCGCCGGTCTCCGTGATCCCGAGCTCGTCGACTCATCGCTGCTGGCCGCCGCCATCGACGTCACCGCCGCCACCGGGGATGAAGCCGACTTCGACGACTTCGTCGTCGCCTGGAAGGGAGCGAGCACACCCCAGGAGGAGCTCCGGTTCCTCGGCGCGCTCACCGATTTCGATCACCCCGAGCTGATCAAACGCGTGCACACCATGATCCTCGATGGTTCGATCCGGACCCAGAACTCGCCGTTCCTGCTTCGCCGGGCATTGATGAATCGCGGGCAGGGGCGGCTGACATGGGCCTTCGTCGCCGAGCACTGGAGCACCCTGGTCGACCTGTTCGCGTCGAGCCACATGGTGCGGATCATGGAGGGAATCGTCGTGCTCGATACCGAGGCCGACCAGCGGATGGTGTCGGCCTTCTTCGCCGAACACGATGTTCCGAGCGGCGAGCAGACCCTCCAACAATTGCTCGAGAAGCAGCGCGTTGCGGTCGCCTTGCGCTCCCGCGAGGCCGAAGGGTTTCGCAGGTTCCTTCTCGCTTGATGTTCGCCTCCGAGCCGTCGCCGCTGCAGGTGTGGGCGGTCGACCACGAATCGATACAGCTCACCTGGGGCTCGATTGCGGCCGGACCGGTGAGCGTTGCCTGCGGACACCACACCGTCACCGTCGACCACGGCGGCGGTGCCGGTTCCGTCGAGGTGAGCGGCCTGAGCGACGACACCGCCTACACCGTCACCGTCGACACCCCGGACAGCAGGCCACAGCACACGATCACGGCTCGAACGACGGCCAAGCCGCAAGGCGACCTACTGTTCAGGCTGGCCACGGTCAACGATCTCCATCTGGGGTCGGCCCGCTGGGGTCTCCTCAAGACGATGACCGAGATCGGGCCGACCGACCAGCCCGATCACGACGTCGTCGACCCCCGGCGACTGCGCGCCATCGCCCGGAGCACCGAACCGGTGCCGGACCCGGGGCGGGCGCCCGGACCCTGGCAGCTTCCCCATGCCTGGCGCTGCGCCCTCGGCGCCGTGGAGGACGCAGCCGGCTGGGGAGCCCGACTCCTGGTGCTGAAGGGCGACCTCGCTCAACACGAGACCGCCGAATGCTTCGACCACGTGGGCGCCCTGGTCGACGCCTTCCCCGAGCTGCCGATGGTGGCGATACCGGGCAATCACGATGTCGACAACGGCGGTGGGCGGCTACCCGAACACCTGGGGTGTCGACGGGTGTCCATGGTCCACGGAGTGGACCACTGCGACCTTCCCGGGCTTCGGGTCATCGTGGCCAACAGCGCCATCCCGAATTCGGGCCGGGGCACGGTCGGGTCGGTGGCGGCGGCGATTCTCGATCGAGCTGCGGAATCCGACCGACCGATACTCCTGCTGATGCACCAACAGCTCCAGGCGACTCGCCTCCCCCGTTACTGGCCCATCGGCATCCCGGCACCGGAGTCGACCGACTTTCTGGATGAACTGGACCGGTTGTCACAACCGGTTGTGGTCAGCTCCGGCCACACCCACCGCAACCGGATCCGTCGCCACGGGTCGGTCACACTGACCGAGGTGGCGTCGACCAAGGACTGGCCCGGCGTGTGGGCCGGCTACGACGTCTTCGAGGGCGGGCTGGTCCAGACCGTTCGTCGGACCAGCGAGCGATCGGTCCTGGCCTGGCAGGAGTACAGCCGGCGAGCGGTCGCAGGCCTGTGGGCCCACTGGTCTCCCGGAAGGCTTGACGACCGATGCCTATCTGTCGTCTGGGGCCGCCCCATCGAATGAGGCGTCCACCGGTTCGGCCATCACCGACACGACGCCGGTGAGACCATCCACGTTGAGGGTCACCCCGGTTTTGATCCGGTCGGTGGCACCAACCGCCCCGACGACCATCGGGGTGCCGAGCTCCCGGGCGACGACGACCGCGTGGGCGAACGTGTCGGCTGTATCGGTGATGACCGCGCCGGCGGCGACGAAGATCGGGGTTGTGGCCAGCACGGGTCGAGCCAGCACCAGAACCTCCCCGGGTTCGAAGTCGGCGAGATCGGCCATCGACTCGATGACCCGGGCCCGCCCCTTAGCCATGCCGGGGCTCCCGGGCGATCCAAGCATCAGGTCGCCCGGCTCCATCAACAGGAGGTCGGGTCGTGGGGAGTCGACCTCGCCCTCGTCGGGATCCCAGCCGTCGGGGGCGCCACCGTCGGGATCGTCGGCGCCCCGCCACAGCATCGGTGCCGGTTCGCTGCGCTGCACATCGTCGAACTCCCGACGCCGACGCTCCGCCAACTGCCGTAGCTCGCCGAGGCTGCCGCCGGCGTGGTCGGCCAGCTCCTCGATGCGAATCATCCAGATGTCGCCCGGACCGACGAGATCACCGCGCCGAACGGCTCGGGTCGCGATCTCCCGGATGATGACCCGGATCCGGTGGAGCAGCCTCATCAGCGCGGTGCGGCAGGTCTCGCGGCCGCGAATGTAGGTGACCGCCGACTCGACCGCGTCGACGAACATCGCTCTGGCATCCGGCGGTAGCGCGGCGGCGATCTCCACGGTGAGCCGATACCGATCGGCCTCGAGATGGCGGCGGCGCCGGCTGGGCGCATACGAGTCGTCGCACCGGCTCATACACCCGATCATGGCCACGACGATGGCCGGCACCTCGTCCCACGTCGGCGACGACAGGTCCCACTCGTTTGGACCTCGGAACCCGACCTCGTCGATCAGGGCGTCGAGACCGGCTGTGAAAGCGACCGCGTCGGGGGCGTCGGAGCCGCGGAGCACGGTATCCAGCTCATCAGGTCGACCGGCGAAGAACTGCTGCAGTGTCGACGAGCCCCGAACCAGGCGGGACAGTTCCCAGAGAACCAGGGTCGGCGAAACCGGGTCGACGTGCCCCAGTCCGCTGAGAAGCCGAAGGGTGTGCGCCGGTTGGCCGACGTCGACGCAGGCTTCGTTCACCAGCCGCGGGCCGATCAGCGCGGCGAGTGTTTGATTCAGGTACTGCGAGAACAGCCGACGGCACAGTGGCTGCAGCTCCTGAGCCGCAGCGATCAACTCGACGTCGGTCATCGCCGCGAATTCGAGCGGCCGCCCGAGGATCTCGTCGACGTCGGTTGCGGCCCGTGCGAGTTCGCGCTGGTTGCGACTTCGAAGTACCCAGTCGTACCACTGCCGCAGCATGCCGACCGTAACCGAATCGGGCGCGTTCCAGCTGGGGGAACGATGGGTGGGCGGCGGCTTCGGGCCGGCGGTCAGAACCGGGTCGATGTGGTCGGTGGCGAGGCTGGGCGTGCGGTCGGCCCAGACTCGGAGAACCGACGCATTGAGATAGGCGAAGCCCCCAAAGGACGCGACCGACTCCGGATGGCTGCCGCTGATCTCGTCCTCGTCGAAGCCGAAGCGCTCGATCAGGCAGTCCCGCCATCCGTGGGCCGCGGCAGACTCCCAGACGAGGCTCCAGGTCATGGGTGTGACCGCGTCCGGAAGCATGTCTCCGATGACCGCCCGCGTCCAGAGAGGAAGCTCGGCGTTGTCGGGCTGTGAATCGGCCAACCAGCTCGGCTCGGTCATCGGGGTCCTTCGATCGTCCCTCCGGTAGAGAGGCAAAGGACCAGCCGGTCCCGGGGAAGCGGCCGTCCAAATCGCCGCCCCCAACTTAGTGCATGGACGACCCACGACCTAACTGGTCGAGGGACGCGCTTCACCAGGCGTGCCGCCGGAGAATCAGTTGGGTAACGGCTGACGGATTGGGAAACCTGTCAGAGGTTCTTGACCAGCTCGTGATAAGACGCAGCTCGCTCGGCTCGGAGGTTGGTCCGACGCTTCCATCCCTTGGTCTTCCAGACCTTGAATCGACGCCGCTTGACCTCGACCTCGGGCCGCTCCTCGGGATCGACCTTGCGGGTGCTGTGAACCGGGCGGGGAAGAGCGTGATCGTCCGGCTCGTCAAGTTTCCGCAACTCCACCTGCGCAGCTCGTCGTACTCGACGGTGCTCCACTTTGCGGTCGAAGCGGCCTGGCTTGTGAACAGAGGCCGCTCCCGGCTTCCGAAGACGGTTGGAGCGTGTACGTGTAGACATTCAAGTCCTTTCTGGCCCACTTGGTGGACCGCAGACTTCCTGGTCGTTTGTACCCACTCATTCTGTCGGATGTGGGGCGATTACGCCAGAGCAGGTTGGCCCAATTTTCCCAAGACTGGTGATTCGTTCGTCCACGTCGGGCGGCACGAGGGGGTTCAACGTTCCGCCGACGGCCGTGGCAACCCCGGGGTTCGCCGAGCCACTACAGTTGTCGGGTGGATCAGGCACCCACCATCATCACCGACCCGACCTCCGATGAGTTGGCCACGCTTTTCTGGGTGGCGGTCGCCGTCAGCATCGTGATCCCGCGCCTGCCGTTCGGCCGTCGCATTCTGTTCCCCTTCGCCCTGTTGGGCACCTGGGTTCACGAGATGGGCCATGGCTTGGCCGCAGTGGCCGTCGGAGGACGGTTCAAGCGGCTGGAGATCTACTCCAACCTCGGCGGTCAGGCGCTGTCGACCGGCGTGCGGGGCGTTCGGCGGGCCGTGGTAGCCGCCGGCGGGCTGATCGGACCTGCGCTGGCCGGTGGCGCCGTCATCGTGTTCGGGTCCCGGGCCCGGACTGCGGGATGGGTCCTCGCGGTGCTGGCCCTGGCCATCGGTCTGTCGCTGATCGCCGTGGTCCGCAACCTGTTCGGCTGGCTCGCGCTGGGGGCGGTGGCGGCCACCCTGGCCCCCATCGCCCTGTACGGACCCGAGGGTGTGCGCATCTTCTTGGCCCAGCTCATCGGCATCCAGTTCTGCCTGGCCTTCTGGGGCACGCTCGACTACATGTTCACGAAGCATTTCGTGCGCGACGGGCGAATCCTCGATTCCGACACCCAGGAGATTGCCAACGTGCTCGTTCTTCCCTATTGGTTCTGGGCCGCGGTGATCACCGTCGCATCGGTCGCTCTGCTGCTGGGCGCGTTCTACCTGGCCTGGATGGCGCCGGCGGTGGCGGAGGTCGGCGCTACGGGACCGTGAGCGGCTCGGGGGTTTCCCTGCCGCCATCGGGGCGAAGGGCGAAGCGGCCGGCGTCGCGGTCGTGGACCGGGTCGTCGCGCTCCCACGGCCAGCCGCCGAAGCCGGTTCGCTGGTAGTCGGCGAACGCCTGTTCGATACCGGCCCGGTCGTTGAGCACGAACGGTCCATACTGGGCGACCGGCTCGCCGATCGGGCGACCCTGAAGGATCATCACCAGCGCCGTCCCGCCCGTTGCGGTGAACGAGACCGGCTCGGTTCCGATCTGCAGCCCATGACCCCCATCGAGGGTGGTGCTGCCTTCATCGGTCCCGACGAGCAGATTCGAGCCACGATAGAAGTAGGCGACGCGTACCGTACCATCGGAGACCGCCGGCAGGGTCCAGGTCGAGCCCGGCTGCAATTCGAGGTGCACGATGGCGACTTCGGAATCGGGGTTTCCGGCCCAGGAGTCGGGCGGCGGATTCTGGGCCCGCTGCCCGTCAAGGGATCCCGCAATCAGGGTGACGACCGACTCCGATCCATCGGCCGAGGGCGAGCCGACCGGTATCCGGGGGGTCGACTCAGACCACAACATGGTGAAGTGGGGATCGACCATCTTGTTGGCGCGGGGCAGGTTGAGCCAGATCTGGAACAGCTCGAGCGGATTGTCCTCTTCCGACGACAGGAGGGGAAACATCTCGGAGTGGACGATCCCGGCGCCGGCCGTCAGCCACTGGGTGTCACCCGGACCGTACCGGGCGGTCGCGCCGAGTGAGTCGGAGTGATCGATGACGCCGTTGCGCAGGTACGTCACTGTCTCGAAGCCGCGGTGAGGGTGTTGCGGGAAGCCCGGAACGACGGACCCGTGGTACATGTTCCAACCGTCGACACCGGCGAAGTCGTTGCCGATGGCCCGGCCGGTCAGCGGAGCCGCCGGCCCCAGCTCGTCGTTGCCTCGTGGATACCGGTCGAGATGATGGGCCACGAACAGGAACGGGTCGATGGTGGGCCACTGCGGCCCGAGGGGAAATGCGGTCACGGATTCCTTTCACGCTTCTCGATCGTGCGTGCTCGCTGCAGGCCGTGTCGGTCGGCGGCAGGAGCTTCCTTCCAGCATAGGGAACGCTCAGCCCATCCTCGGCACTGGGTCGGCGCCGACCGGTCGATTCAGGGGAGGGGGTCGGAGACGAACCCCATGGCGGCCGCCGCCGTCAGCAGCATCAGCCCGAGGGCCAGCGATCCGAATCCGACCGCTGTCGTGTCGTTCAGCACGGCGACGCCGCTGCCGGCGCTCAAGACGGCGACGCTGACCGCCGCCGTCATACCGATGGCGCTCTGCTCGATCCAGGCCATGAAAGCCAGCACGGCGGCCATGACGAAGAAAACCCCGGGAAGAACCCAGCCGTCGACCGACAGCACCATGAGCAGCAGGGCGCCCGACGTCACACCGGCGAACATGCCGTAGTAGGGGCTGGCATCCCGATCGGCCCCTGCGCCGCCGTGAGCTCGCTGGGCCCTGAAGAGACAGATGACGCCGGTCATCGTGCCGACGATCGACCAGAACCAGCGGCCTGGATCCTGCTGCGGGTTCCAATGAGTGAAGACGGCGGCGGCCAGGCAGCACAGTGCACCAAGGACGGTGAAACCGAATATCTGCTGGCGGGCCCTGACCACGGTGCCCCGATCGATGTCGGCCTCCAGCCCGATTCCGTCGCCACGGTCGGCAGCGATTCCCTGGCTCTGTTCGCTCCGGCGCACATCGACGTGTGCGGCAGGCTGCGAACCTGGTTGAGTCCCCATGGCTGACTTTCCTGTAACTCGAGACATCAATCAGCACCGAGGTCGACCCCGGTGCTCCGCCACAGCCCTCGAGAGTAGCGGCCAACTGGCCGGGAGTCGTGGACGGAGGGAGATTTACCGGCGCTACTCCGGCGAAGCGAGAAGCGACGAGACCACCGGAACGACCATCGCCTTCGAGTCGGGACAGATCGGGCGGCCCTCCACCCAGACGGCGAGCTCCCCCAGGGGTACGTGGTCGAGCGCCACCACCTCACCGTCGACCGGGGCCGGCTCCCTATCGGAGAACGCCACGAAGATCGCACCAAAGGTCTCAGCCCGGTCGTCGACGTAGCGGCCGGCGGCAACCGGCAGCACCGGCACCGTGTGGGCGTCGGCCCGGTCAACGGTCGCCCGGGTCGGTAGTCCGGCCTCCTCGGCCAGCTCCCGCTCGGCCGATTCGAGCCACCGCTCCCCCACCGCGCACACGCCGCCGAAGGCCAGATCCCAGTAGCCGGGGTAGACGTCCTTCCACTCCGCCCTCCGGTGGACGACCAGCGGTGTGTCGGGGCTGAGCGCCACTGCGGGCCGCAGCTCCGGCGGCACGGGCGCGGGCCGAACGTCGCCCCGGGCACGCGGCCCGAGGAGCGGCCAGGACAGCTCACGCAGCCATCCCTCCAGATGATCAGACAGGGACAGGTCGACCGCACCCTCCGAAGGAGGTGCTGCCAGCACGGTGATGATGAACGTCGAACGATGGGCCAACCCCTCGGACCGCATCCGACTCCTGGGCACGACCTCGACGACCTCACCGCCGGGTCCGAGCACCTCGACCGGTTCGTCGGCCGCCGACCCGGCGGTTGCGGGCTCGGGCCCGGAGGTCAATCCTCCTCGATGGAGATGGCCTGCCGGGGGCAGCGCTCGACCGCCAGCCGGACGGCGTCATGCTGGGACGGATCCGGATGCTCGGTCAGGAGGTAGAGAAGGTCGTCGTCCCGCACCTCGAACACCTCGGGTGCGATGCTCATGCAGATGGCGTTGCTTTCACACAGGTCGTAGTCGACGTTCACCTTCACAGCTGTCTCCCGTCGTTGCGGCACGTCACACAACGAAGCGTAGTTGTTGGCGCCGTGGTTCGCCGATTAGAAACGGGTGTACCCGCCGTCGAGGACGATCTCGTCACCGGTGTGGAACATCTGGGTGGGATCGGCCAGGAATGCGGCCACGGCGCGGAAGTCGTCGGGTACCCCCCACCGCCTGATCGGCGTCCGCTGGGTGGTGTTGGCCAGGAACTTGTCGTTCTGCCGGCCCGCTTCGGTCATCTCGGTGTCGACCCAGCCCGGAATGATCGAGTTGCACCGGATGTCGTGACGGGCGAGTTCAACGGCCAGACCTCGGATCACGGCGAGCAACGCCGCCTTGCCGGCTGCGTACGGCTGGGCCGTGGGCGCACCGTGAATCGCCGACACGGAGCTGACGGCGATCAGGGCGCCACCGCCACCCCGCTCGATCATGTGTCGCGCCCCCTCCCGGAGGGTGAGGAAAGCCCCTTCGAGGTTGACTCCGAGCACCCTTCGCCACTCGTCGAGTGTCTGGTCGACAAAGCGGCCCCCGCCCGACACGCCGGCATTGGCGAACACCGTGTCGACCCGGTCGTTGGCCTCGACGGCTTGGGCGAAAGCCGACACTACCTGCGACTCGTCGGACACATCCACCCGTCGGATCGTCACCCGCCCGCCGTGCTGCGCCAGCTCGTCGGCGGCGCCTTCGAGTTTTTCCTGGTTGGTGCCCCAGATCACCAGATCGGCGCCGGCCTGGGCACAGCCGTTGGCGATACCGAGCCCGATGCCGCCGTTTCCACCGGTCACCAGCACCACTCGCCCCGACAGCATCGACGGCGGCACGACCGTTGCCGTGTCGGGGCCCTCGGCTCGGCCATCATCGGAGTGCTGCGCTGTCGGAGAACCAGCCATCCGGGCATTGGACCACGAACCACCCACCCCGGGCCAAACCGCGCCGCCCGAGGCCTTTCGCACCACTTGTCGCCGTGTTTATCGGATTGTGAGGCTGACGGGCGACAATGGAGGGGAAGTCGAAGAAGAAAATCCAGGACCGCCAGCGCCTCCGAAGATCAGACAGAAGAACCCGGGATCCATCCATGACCGTCCAGACCGAACGCCCTGAACCCGTACCGGCCCGCCAGGCCCGGACCGAGCCCTGGTGGCCGGCAGCCATCGCCGGCCTCTTGGCGGCCGCCGCCGCGCTCGGCGCCGGTGAACTCGTCGGCGCCTTCTTCTCCCCCTCGCCGGGCCCGGTCATCGGCGTGGCCAACCGGGTCATCGACAACGCCCCCTCATGGTTCGTCGAGCTCGGCAAGTCGATCTTCGGCCTGGCCGACAAGCCCGCCTTGATCCTGGGCACGGTCATCATCTCCCTGCTCCTCGGCGTCGCTCTGGGCGTCGGCTCCCGCCGCAACCGTCTCATCGGAGCGGCCGGAATCGCCGCCTTCGGACTCGTCGGCCTTCTTGCCATCGCCGTCGATCCCCAGGGTTCGGTTCCAGCCGCCATCGTCGCCGCACTCGCCGCGGTGGCCGCCGGCGTCGGCGTCCTCCTCCGCCTTCTACAGCTGAGTGGTTCCGAATCGGCGGCGGCCGCCCCTCCCACCGCCTCCCCGGTGACCGATCATCCGAGCTCACCGGCCGTGTCCCGGCGGTCGTTCCTCAACTGGGCCGGAGCGACCGGTGTCGTCACGGCCGGGGCCGTGGTCGCGTCGCGGTCCATCCGGTCCCGCACGAACGTGTCGAGCGCCCGCAGCGCCGTCAACCTGGCCCCGGAGGCCGACTCGCGGGCAACCGAGATCCTGGCCGAAGCAGCCGCCGGCGAGCTGGCCGACACGCCCGGCCTCACGCCGCTGATCATTGCGAACGACGACTTCTATCTCATCGACACGGCGCTGGTGAAACCCCAGGTTGACCCCGGCAGCTGGTCGATGACCATCAAGGGCATGGTCGACCGGGAGGTGACCCTCACCTACGAGGACCTGCTCGATCGAGCGACCACCGTTGCGCCGGTGACGCTGTCGTGTGTCTCCAACGAAGTCGGCGGCGATCTCGTCGGGAACGCGGTCTGGCAGGGCGTTCCCCTCGTCGAGTTGCTCGACGAGGCCGGCGTCCAACCCGAGGCCACCCAGATCGCCAGCCGCTCGGTCGACGGCTGGACCTGCGGGTTCCCAACCGAAGCCGCCTACGACGGTCGAACCGCTCTGGTCGCCGTGGCCATGAACGGCGAGCCGTTGCCCGTGGCCCACGGCTTTCCGGCCCGGCTCGTCGTCTCCGGCCTCTACGGCTATGTTTCGGCCACCAAGTGGTTGTCGGAGATCGAGCTGACGACGCTGGAGGACTTCGACGGCTACTGGATTCCCAGGGGCTGGTCGAAGGACGGCCCGGTGAAGACCCAATCCCGGATCGACACGCCGCGTCGAGGCGAGCGGGTCCAGGCCGACACCCCGGTGGCGATCGCCGGTGTGGCCTGGGCGCCGAACACCGGGATCGAGTTGGTGGAGGTTCAAATCGACGACGGCGAATGGCAACAGGCCGATCTCGGCGATTCACTCGGAGCCGACGCCTGGCGGCAGTGGGTTCTGGCATGGACACCGTCCGCGGGAACCCACACCGTCCGGGTTCGAGCCACCGACCGGAGTGGCTACACCCAGACGCCCGACCGGGCGGCGCCCGCTCCGAGCGGGGCGACGGGCTGGCACGAGGTAACGGTCGAGGCGGCCTGAGCCCCGAGCGGGGTCCTCACCGGGATCTCTTGTCATCGGCCACCGCTCCGCTCTCTGTGCGATCGGCCCGGTGTCTACGGCAGATAGTTGCGGGGATTGGTCGGCGAGCCGTTGACCCGGACCTCGAAGTGGAGGTGGTTGCCCGTGGCGGTACCGGTTGCCCCCACGTAGCCGATGATGTCACCCCGATTGACCGACTGACCGACCGACGCTCCGAGCCTCGACTGATGAGCGTAGAGAGTCGTGATGCCGCCGCCGTGATCCACGATGATCGTGTTGCCGTACCCGCCCTGACGACCGGCGAAGATGACGACCCCGGTGTTGGCCGAGGCGATCGGCGTGCCCCCGGCCGCACCGATGTCCATACCGGCGTGAAGACGCCGGCTGCCGTACACGGGGTGGACCCGATAGCCATACTCACTGGTGACCCGGGCGTTGATGGGCCACTGGAAACCCGATGTCGACGCCGGTGCCGGGGTGTTCACGGCAGGCGGTGCCTCGGCCGGCGCCGCCTCGGCCGGGGTGTTTGCCGTTGTCGTCACCGGTGTCTTGCCGGACTTCTCGACAATGACCCGCTGAATGGCGGCGTCCTCCCGGGCGTATGCCGTCAGTTCACCGGCCCAAATGTCGACTCGGCGTTCCGCCTCGGCCTTGAGTTCGAGTTGGGCGGCCTGCTGGTCCTTGAGGAGGGCCAGCTCCTGCTGGAGCACCTCCTCGGCGGCTTCGGCATCGGCTTTCGCCTGCTCGGCCTCGGCGTTGGCCAGACGGCGTTCCTCGAGGATGGCCCGCAACTCCTCGAGCAACTCGGCGGTCGAGAGGCTGGCCTGTTCGAGCAAGCCGTTCTGTCGGATGGCCCGGTTGAGGTCCATGTCGGTGAGCAGCGGGTTGGCCCCACCCAACGTGCGGGTCTTGAAACCCTCGATGGCCTTGACCCGAAGGTCGGACTCGATCTCGGTCTGGCGGCGACCGGAGGCCTCCAGCTCCTCGGCCGTGCGGTCGAGAATGGCATCGGTCTGCTCGATCCGCAGGTTGGCCTCGTCGATCTTCTCGAGCGTTTCGTTGGCGGCGGCGTTGATCTCGTTCAACCCCCGGGCGATCTCGACGTCGGCCGCTTTGGCCAGGTTCAGGTTCGCCACCGCCCTTGCTTTGGCCGCTGAGTCGTCGGCGGTCGACGTGGTGACTCCGGCTTCGCTTCCCGCAGCCGTCGTTGCCGTCGTCGACTGCGAGGAGGCGTTGGTGCCCGCAGTGGTCGACGTCGTTTCGGCCGTGGTGGTCGTCGTCTCGGAGCTCGTCGTGGTTTGCGCCACGGTCGTCGACGTGCTCTCGTCCTGCCCGGCGGCGGCGAACGACCCGGAAAAGACGAACAACGTGACAAAGGCGGCAACGAGCCCGCGCCTCCAATGCCGGAACCGGACCGGCGGCACAGAGCGTTGTTTCGCGTGGGATGTGTCCATGACCATCAGCGGAGATCCAACCGACCTAGCTCCTCAGCAGTCTCACAGCTTGCGATTCCTCGGCCCACCCGATCCTCCGATGCGGGCCGCCCGTCGCACGGTGCGGTGGGCGTGGATTCCGACACGCCCACTCGGGCTGCGATGCCGTATGACGATTTCGTACGACCGGGCCATTCGACAAGCATCCAGCCTACTCCGACTCCTCGGCAAACAGGACGCACCGCCTCACTTCGGGCCAGAGTACCCGCTCGACCAAGCAGTCCGACCCGGCGAGCGCAGCGAACCCGATCACGATGGACTGGGGCGTCGACGGGGCGTGAATCGTCTGTCGGTGGTTGGTGCCCGACCGGTGGAGGAGTAGAAAACCCATCAGCAATCGAACGACCACGGCCAACCGGTGGCCGATCCGGTCGATGCCAAGGGAGTACCGATGAGCGAGCCGGCCGACATGCGAGAGATCATGACCTGGGAAATCTACGGTCGAGCGGCCCGCGAGCTGGCCCAGGAGGTGGCCGACAGTGGCTTTCGGCCCGACCTGATCCTGGCCATCGCCAGGGGCGGCCTGTTTGTTGCCGGATCACTGGGCTACGCCCTCTCCGTGAAGAACCTGTACGTCATGAATCTGGAGTTCTACACAGGGGTCGACGAGCGACTCGACGTTCCCGTCATGTTGCCGCCCTACCTCGACAAAGTGGATCTGACCGACTCGAACATCTTGATCGCAGACGACGTGGCCGACACCGGCCACACCCTGAAGGTCGTCCACGACTTCTGCCAGGAGGTCGTCGCCGAAAGCAAGACGGCCGTTCTGTACGAGAAGTCGCACTCGCAGGTCAAATGCGATTTCGTCTGGAAGAAGACTGACGAGTGGATCAACTTCCCATGGTCGACCGAGCCCCCGATCCTCGACCGTCAGGGGGCACCGACCGTTCTCGATGCATAGAGCGGACCGTTCCCGATACAACGGTTTGTTCTGGATGCATGGCGACGCATGGCATTTCATAGCCATAAAGCCATCACCTTCTAGGTGATTATTTACTAGAATTGATACTGTGCAACCGGGCTCCATTTGACGTAATCTGTCACACGGAGGTCCACACACATGGCCAAGCGCATCGTCTCCGGCATCTTCATCCTGACCGCTCTGGGAGCACTCGGCGTCATTCTCGCCGGGGCCATGACGAGCGGCGAGCAGCTGATCGTTCGCTTCCTCACGGCGGTGACCGTCGCCGCTCTCGCACTCTATGTCATCAGCGACCTGCGGCTGCAGAACGAGCAGGAGGAACCGCGGACCGAGCGAAATACTTCAGGCGCCGAAAGGTCGACCACGCAGGCAACCGCAGTCATGGCCACCGTCACCGCGTCTCGTCGCAGGGAGCGGCTCACTCGTCGGGGCCGTCAAGCGCCGACGCCGCCGACCCCCAACTTCGAGGCCATTGAACCCGTCACCACCCGATCTCGGACGGTCCCACTCACCGACCCCACGGAGGCGGTCACCGGATCGCGTCTCGTTCCCCCTGCCCCGGACCAGGTTGAGCGGGTCGTCCCGCCTCATCCGATGGCCGGGCGCCGCGTCGAGAAGCCCACCGGTCAACCCGGCCGACCGGCATCAGCGATCGAAACCAATCCACCCATCCAGTCCAACCCGCCGCTCCCGGCCGGTGTGCCCTCCCGCGACTCGGCCGAAGACGTCGTGGATCTGGTCGCTGAAACGGTCACCGGACCGGTCGATGCAAGTCCGGAGTTCCTGACCCCTCCCGACGAGCGGGCACAGGAGTCGTCGACCGGCTCGGTCATCGCCAACAGGTCGTTCACCTACTCCGGCCGGCTCCATTCATTCGGGGCCGACTGGCCGCCCACGCCCCCCGCTGGCGAGGAAGCGGGCGAGCCGGCCGAGCGGGGATTGGAGCACGTCGATGCCGCCGAGATGAGCGCGGTCGACGCCCAGACCGCGGAACTCCCGGCGATCACCGGACTGCCGACCCGTGACACCGACGACGACCTGTTGGCGGGTCTGTTCATCTCGGAGTTCGACAACACGGAGGATCCTCTCGCCAAGCCGGCGTACCCACCCCGACCGGAGGCCTATCTCTTCGCCGTCGACACGGCTGAGCTGCTGCTGATGGAACAAGCCGACATCGATCGGGACATGGAGTCGACCTGGCCGATGGCCGGCGATCCTCCGGCACCGACCAAACCATCGTTCCGTCAGATCGAGGCCGCCCAGTACGCAGCCCCGCCCCGCCCCGACTATCTCGACCTCCGGGATACCAACGATCTCGTCACCTACGACGAAGTGGCCCGACCCCTCCCGGCCGAGCCCTCGCCTGGCTCCCCAACACCGGAAAAACTCACTGCGGCAATCCGGTCGGGTGAGATCCAGGTGATCAACAGCCTGATCAGCCAGGGCATGTTGTCGACGTCCGGGCCGATCACCGACCGCGACGTACGGACCATGGTGTATGTGGCCTTCACGTCCAACGAGTTGCGCAAACTGATCCTTGCCGGCGGAACACCCGACGGGATCCGCGCCGGGGACCTCGACCTCGGTGACGTCGAGCTGTTCGACGAAAGCCGCTTCGCACCACCGCCGAAACGTCTGTACGCCGGCCCGCCGACTGTGCCCGACAAGGCACCGGAACCAGTTCTGGATCTTGTCGCGCTGGAGGCGGAGTCCGCACTGGGATCACCGGTCCCACCGTCCGAGCCCGATCTCGACGCCGAGCTGGTGCCCAGGATGCCGACGCCACGTCACCTCTACCGCCGAGCCGACGCCGACCGGGTCGACCAGTAGCTGATCCCGGGCCGCTTCGCGGCGACGTTCGCCGAAGAGCGGATTCAGCCGTACAGAATCTCGCTCGTCGGCTTCACCGCCGACGCCGGGTCGAATCGGCGCTTCATCAGCCCGGCTCGCTGCGCAGCCAGGAGACCGAGATAGTAGGGGTTGAGAATCAGGTATCGACGCCACAACCGGGCCGGTTCCTTCGCCAGCCGATAGGCCCATTCGAGCCCGTAGCGCTGCAGGACCGGCGGGGCCTGATCGAGTTCGCCGGCGTGGAAGTTGAAGGCGGCGCCGACGGCCAGAACCGGCATGTTGATGTGATCCTTGAACTCGTAGGCCCAGATCTCCTGCCGTGGGCAGCCGAGCCCGACGCACAGCACCGAGGCGCCGCTGGCGTTGATGTCATCGATCAGCTCCTGCTTCTCGGCGGCGTCGAGCGTTCGGAACTTCGACGGTCGGGCCCGGACAAGGTCCAGGCCCGGGAACCGCGCCGCGAGGCGGTCCGACAGCTTGGCCAACAAGTCGTCGGTCCCGCCCAGCAGGTAGACACCGAGATCGTTGTCGGCGGCCAGCTCGCAGGTCTGCAGCATCAGGTCCGGGCCGTAGACCCGGTCGCTGAGTTCGGCATCGTAAAAGAGATTGAGGGCCCAGCGCACCGGCTGACCGTCGGGGACGACGAGTTCGAGCTGATTGAGCCGGTACCGGTGTTCATCGTCGGTTGCCCCTTCCATCAGCCCGTGTACGGCGGTAGCCGTGACAGCCAACGGCTCGCGGTTCTTGGCCGCATCGAGGATGCGGGCGAGTGCACCCTCGTAGTCGATGACGTCGACGTTCACGCCGAGCAGGTTTCGTTTGCCCCGATCGATCATTCGCCGCTCTCGGCCTTCCACCGCTCGGCGTTGGCCTCGTAGATCTCGGTGAGGATGTCGTTGACGTCCTTGGTCAGCCTCCAGTTGGGGTAGTGCTCCTGGAACTTACCGACGTCGCTGACATACCAGATGTGGTCGCCGATGCGGTTGTCGTTTGTGTAGCTGTGGTCGAGCTCCCGGCCGGTGATCTCCTGGCACGCCTCGACCGCCTCCCGCATCGAGCAGTGACTGAATCTGGCACCGCCGATGTTGTAGACCTCGCCGGAGCGCGGCGCTCGGAAGAAGTGGTCGAACGCCTGGATGAGGTCGTAGCTGTGGATGTTGTCGCGGACCTGTTTGCCGTTGTAGCCGAATACCGTGTAGTGGGCTCCCGTGGCCGTGCACTTCATCAGATAGGCGAGGAAGCCGTGGAGCTGGGTGCCGGAGTGGTTGGGGCCGGTGAGGCAGCCGCCACGGAAGCTGGCGGTCTTGAGGTCGAAGTAGCGGCCGTATTCCTGGACCAGCACGTCGGCGGCCACCTTGGAGGCGCCGAAGAGGCTGTGGAGGGTGTTGTCGATCGACATGTCCTCGCGAATGCCGTTCCAGTAGGTGTGATCGGTATCGATCTCCCACCGGGTTTCGGTTTCGATCAGGGGCAGCCGGTTTGGCGTGTCGCCGTAGACCTTGTTGGTGCTGGTGAAGATGAAGACCGCATCCGGGCAGTGGTCACGGGTCGCCTGCAGCACGTTCAGGGTGCCGTTGGCGTTGACGGTGAAGTCGGTGTGAGGGTCGGACGCCGCCCAGTCGTGCGAGGGCTGAGCCGCCGTGTGGACGACGAGTTCGATGTCGGATCCGTATTTTGAGAACAGGTTGTCGATCAGGTCGGTGTCGCGGATGTCGCCGTCGATGTGGATGTAGTTGTCGCCGAGTTCACTTTCGAGCTGGCGCTGCTGCCAGCGGGTCGAGGCCTCGGTCCCGAAGAACTGCTGCCGCATGTCGTTGTCGACGCCGACGACGGTCATACCGGCACCGGCGAAATGGCGACTGGCCTCCGAGCCGATCAGACCGGCCGATCCGGTCACAATGGCCGTGCTCATGGTCGTGACTCGCCCTTCGTTGGTGCCTGGCGCATGGTTGGGACGCTTCGATCCTTGTCAATCCGGCGGCACATCGCCCCCGGGGAGGGAATCGGCGCAGCGGACGGGGCTGTCCTCCGCCGAACGCTCCGCACCGTGATTCGCTCACCTGTCTTACGGCCCTACCCTCGGCCATATCCGAACGCAAGTATAGGTGTTCCGGATCGGTGTCGAGCCTGGACAGCGCATCGTTGGACAACCCTGAAGGATTTGCCCAACGGCCAAGACTCGGTAAGCACCTGCTCCGCAGGCCACAACACGACCGATTTCCAGGTGATCGCCACAGCAAGGAGTTCGGCCACCGGCCGAACTCGGTAAGCACCTGCTCCGCAGGTGCGACGTGCAAAGCCGACGCACCATGACCCACACGACAACCCGCCAGCCAAGAGTTTTGGCCGGCGGCCAAAACTCGGTAAGCACCTGCTCCGCAGGTGCGACGTGCAAAGCCGACGCACCATGACCCACACGACAACCCGCCAGCCAAGAGTTTTGGCCGGCGGCCAAAACTCGGTAAGCACCTGCTCCGCAGGTGC
>JAOTVU010000204.1 GCA_029863385.1 Acidimicrobiia bacterium | reverse complement strand
GCCCCAGGCCCGGCCTATCTCGAAGAAGCTCGACACGCCATCGGGCGATCGATCGAACGCGGCGGAGAGGATGGTCCGCATGTCGTAGGCCTGGCGTACCTCGCGGGGTACCACCGAGATCAGGTGCTCGTCGCGGCGTCCCGGGTCGTCGCCCCAATCCTCGATCGGCGGCAGTTCGTCGACGTTGCCCGGGAGGTAGGACAGGAACTGGAGGGCGCGGTCGAACGCCTCGGCCTCGGTGTCGACCACATCGTCGATCGAACCGTTGCCGGTATGGATGCGGGCGTGACCGAGTTCCTCCTTCGTGACCGATCCGAGAGCGGCCTGCTCTACCAGAGCGGGCCCGGCGATCATCATCTGGGAGGTCTCCGCCACCATCACCGAGTAATGACAGGTGGTGGCCCGGGCCGCACCGAATCCGGCCACGGAACCGAGCACCAGCGACACCGACGGCGCAACGTTCAGATGATCGATCACGGTGTGCCACCCCGGGAGCAACGGTATGTAGGTCCGGCCCGCCATCTCGATCGTCTTGACCGAACCGCCGCCCGACATGCCGTCGAGCAGGCGGACGTGGGGTAGGCGCATTTCGACCGCGAGCGCCTCCGACTCCTCCCGCTTGGCCGAGATCGACGCGTCGTTGGAGCCGCCGCGCACGGTGAAATCGTCGCCGGAGACGACGACGGGACGACCCTCCAGCTCGGCCAGACCGAAAATGAAATTCGAGGGCAACAGGTCGACGAGGTTGCCGTCGTCGTCGTAGGAGGCGACGCCGGCCACCTTGCCGAGTTCCCAGAACGTGTTGTCGTCGACGATCTGATCGATCCGCTCCCGCACCGTCTGTTTGCCGAAGTGGTGCTGGCGTTCGACCTTGTCGGTTCCGCCGAGTTGTTCGGCCATGGCCTCGCGCCGTCGCAGATCCTCGAGCTCCGGCTCCCAGCTCAATGTACGATCCTCGAGGGTTGACCCGGCCACTGACGAATCGAAAGAATCACGATCGGCCCGAGGGTAGTCATCGGCGTGCCACGATGCCAGAACGCGCCCGTATCCGTTCGGGTCGGTTGGAGCGACGGCGACCCGCTGCGCCATCATGGTCCGGTGACCGGAACCCCAGCCCCCGTCTCGCCGACGATGCGGATCGACGACGCCATCGAGGCGGCCGATCTGCGGGTCCTGGTGCTCTGCCTCTACCACCTCACCGGCGACGAACGTTGGTTGAGCGAACGGTTCGCACCCGCTCGCGACGTTCGGCTCGTCGCGGAACCCGATGCGGGATTCGATGACGAAACCAGGGCGGAGATCCGGGCCGCCGCCGTCGACCTCCTCACCGGTGGTGACCGAGATCGGACCGTAACCGTGCCGGAGCCGGTCATCACCGATCCCGATCCGGACCGCTTTCGGGAGATGACGTCGTTCTGTCTCGGTGAACCGGTGCCCGAGGAGTACGTGCCGATGATGCTCGACGACTTCGGCTTCACCTCCGAGGACGCCCGATGGGCCACCGAACGACCGGCGCCGCCTCCCGAGAAGTCCGACGTCGACCACGAGGTCGTTATCGTCGGCGCCGGCGTGTCCGGCATGTGCCTCGGGATCAAACTGGACCGGCTCGACATCCCCTACACCATCATCGAGAAGAACCCCGAGGTCGGCGGAACCTGGTACGAGAACCGGTACCCGGGCTGCGGTGTCGACACACCGAACCACTTCTACAGCTATTCCTTCGCACCCAATCCGGCGTGGCGCCACTACTTCTCGCCCCGCGACGAGCTCCACGACTATCTCGACGATTGCGCCACGGCGTTCGACCTGCGGTCCCGCATTCGGTTCTCCACCACCATGACGTCCGCCCGGTGGGAGGACGACGCGTCGCAGTGGAGGGTCACGCTGGTCGACGAAGCCGGATCCACGAGCGAAACCACGACCCGGATCCTGGTCAGTGCAACGGGGCACTTCAACCAACCGATGGCGGCCCGTTTCCCCGGCGACGATGACTTCCGGGGCCGCATCGTCCACACCGCCCGATGGCCCGACGATCTCGACCTGACCGATGCCGAGGTCGCCGTCATCGGCACCGGGGCATCGTCGGTGCAGCTCGTGCCGACGATCGCGCCCGTCGCAAAAAGGGTGACGGTCTACCAGCGCACGCCCCAATGGGTCCGCCCGACGGAGCACTACAACGGCGTCGTCGATCCCCGCAGCCGCTGGCTGTTCGCCAACCTGCCGTTCTACGGCAAGTGGTATCGCTTCGCCCAGTTCTGGCGTTACGGCGACGGGCTCCTTCGGTACCTCCAACGGGACCCCGACTGGCCGCACCCGGAGCGGGCGATGAACCGGGTCAACGATCGTCATCGAGCCGAGATGACCGACCACATCGTCGAGTCGCTCGCCCCGAAGCCCGAGCTGATCGACGTCTGCATACCGTCGTACCCGCCATTCGGTAAACGGATTCTCCTCGACAACGACTGGTACGGCACCCTGTGCCGACCCGATGTCGACCTCGTCACCGAACCCATCGAGCGATTCGAGGCCGATGGCATCCGCACCACCGACGGACATCGGCGGGCCGCGGATGTGATCGTGCTGGCCACCGGGTTCACGGTCACCACCCTGGCCGCCCGGCTCAACATCGTGGGACGCGACGGTCTCGATCTGGCCGAGGATTGGGCGGACGACAACCCCACCGCCTACCTCGGCATGACCGTTCCCCGCTTCCCCAACCTGTTCGTCATGTACGGGCCCAACACCAACCTCGGGCACGGGGGCAGCGGCATGTGGGTGGGGGAGACCCAGGCCCGCTACATCGCCCACTGCCTCACCATGATGGAGGAGCGGGGCTGGACGACGCTCGAGGTCCGGCCGGACCGACGCCGCGACTACACGGCCGAGATCGACGCCGCCCATGCCGAACTCATCTGGGCTCACCCCGGGACCAACACCTACTATCGCAACGCCAACGGGCAGGTTCGTTCCCCGATGCCGTTCCGGATGGTCGACTACTGGCACCGCACGCGGCGCCCGGATCCCGACGACTTCCTGGTCGGCTGAGACGGTTTCGGGCTCTCGGCCCGTACCCTCCAGCTCGCATCTGCTCACGGTCATGAGCCGCTTCACCGTTTCTTAGTGGAGCTCTGGCCGTTCCAAGGGCGGCCCGCGCCCCCGGTCGTCACCGCCCTCCGGTACGGTGGAAGAGCCGCCTTCGAACCGTAAGGCCAGGATCGCGATCCCCACCGGATGGCGGCCGGCCGTTCGCTCACCGGTTGGAACCGAAGCCGGCAGACGGCGTATGCGATGAGACCGCTCAGACTATGGCACAGGGTCGGACCCCCGACCTGGAAGAGATCGGGCACACTCGTGTTCGCCGCGGTGATGGGCTTGTTGCTCATCGGCGGTACCGCCATGGCCGCCAACCTCGGTCTCCTGACCTCGACGGCGCCCCGTGATCGCGGCTACCGGCTCGACGTGCCTCGGCCCGCGCTCTCGGTCACCCTGCCGACAACCGAATCGTCACCTCCGACCGTCGAGTCGACATCGGTTTCGGAAGGCTCCGAACAGGGTGATGGCGATCTCGACGATGATGGCGACGACTCGCCGACGACCGAGCGTTCGAACGCCGGCGACTCCGAGGATGCGGACGACGAGTCGGGAGATGGCGCAAAGTCGGAGTCCGACCATGACGACGACGACGCCGTCGACGCCGACGACGGCGTCGACCGCTCTGACGACGCCCGGTCCACCTCGCAGCGGGAGGGCCGCGATCCGGACAAGGCCCGGTCGAACTCCGAAGAGCGGGACGGGAAAGACGGCGGAGGTCTGTTCAGCGGCGACGGCCGTCTCGACGACGACTGACCGAACCGGTGCCGTCCGGCAGCTGCATCACCGGTCCGTCGATCAACGAGTCTCCGCCGTTCGGCGGGTACGACCCCAACGCCTGCTCTTCGCCACGCTGACCTCCGCCTCGTCCCAGTCGGCGTCGAGGGGCGGCCACTCGACCGTGTTGCGGTAGACGGTGTCGGAGGAGCTCGGTTCGGTGAGTCGCCCGTCGCTCGGGAACAACGTCGGCCAGCCCGTGGTCACCCGCAACCCGCGGCCGTGGGGGTTGTCGTCGAAGATCAGCGTGCCTCCGCTGGCCTCGATCAGCGATGCCACCACCGCCAGTCCGAGTCCGGTGCCGGGGCGACCGTGGTCGGCCCGCCAGAACCGGTCGGTCGCCCGGGCCTTCTCCTCGTCGCTGAGGCCCGGCCCCTCATCGGTGACGACAAGTCGGTGATGCATGTGGCCCCGCTCGACCGAGACCAGGATGCGCGACCTCGGTGGTGCGACGTGGAGGGCGTTGTCGAGGAGATTGTCGAGCACCTGTTCCACGGCGCCGGCCACGGCGATCGCCTCCACCTTGCCCTTCGGGCGGTTCAGAAGCAGCTCGACGTCGTGTTCCGCCGTCGCCTGCCAGGTGTTGACCCGATCGTCGGCCAGGGAGCCGAGGTCGACGGCGGTCAAACTCGGCGGACCGTCGTTGCGGGCCAGCTTGAGGAGGTCGCCGACCAGGTTCGACAGGCGGATCGTCTCCTCGATCGCCGCTTCGATCTCGACCCTCGACGTGGCGTCGATGGCCGCCGCCTCGAGGTTCTCCAGCCGCAGCCGCAGGGAGGTCAACGGCGTGCGGAGCTGGTGCGAGGCATCACCGACGAACGACCGGTGACGTTCGATCAACTGCTCCAACTGGCGGCCCATGGCGTTCATCGAGTCGGCCAGCTCCTGGATCTCACCCGGCGTCTCGTCGTCCGACACCTGGAGGGGGCTGAAGTCGCCCCGACCGAACCGCAGCGCGGACGTTCGCAGCCGCTTGATCGGCTCGGTGGCCGACCGGGCGACCGTCAAGCCGACCAGTGCCAGCGCGGCCAGGATCAGTGCGGCGATGGCCACCAGCCCGATCCAGAACCGCCGGATCCGGCTGTTGACCTCCTCGGCGTCGATCGTCAGGCGCAGGGCACCCTGTACGTTGCCTCCCGATGCGATCGGAACCGCCACGTACAGGAGTTCGGTGTTGAGCGTGTCCGAGTCGCGATACCCCGCATCCCGCAATCCGTCGAGCGCAACCACGATCTCCGGCCGGGTGGCGAAGTTCCGGCCCGACTCCCGGCTCGTGTCGGCCACCGAGATGCCGGCGTCGTCGACGACGACGAGGCGGGCACCGGTCTCGGCACTGTAGATGCGGGCCACCTCGAGGTTGCTGTTCAGGGCCGGGGTCTCGCTGTCGAGTACGTCCTGATAGTAGGTGGCCAGAACCACCGCGTCGCGCTCGGCGTTGGCGATGAACCGCTCCCGTTCCAGCTGGTAGTAGAAAATGGCGAGCGGGATCTCGAGAATCAGAAGAACGATCAGGCTGACCAGCAGATAACTCAGGACGAGTCTGCGGGTCATGACTCCTGCTGGTTCTCCGCCAAACGAAAGCCGACCCCGCGGATGGTCTGGATCAGCGACGGATCGGTTTTCTTACGCAGCGAGGCGACATGGACGTCGAGCGTTTTCGTCGACCCCCACCAGTTCTCGTCCCATACATCGTTGATCAGCTGCTCGCGGGTCACGGCGGCGCCCGGATCGGAGGCCAGGGCGGCGAGCAGATCGTATTCCTTCGGCGTCAAGTCCACTCGAGTGCCGTCGTATTCGACGTGTCGGGCTCGGCGATCGATGCTGAGCGATCCCCACTCGACCCGCTCCTCTTCGACGGGCCGGGACGCCGCCCGCCGGAGCACCGCCCTGATCCGGGCGACGAGCTCACGGAACCCGAAGGGCTTGACCACGTAATCGTCGGCCCCCAGCTCGAGCAACATCACCCGATCGATCTCGTCCTCCCGGGCGGTGACGACGATGATGGGCACGGTGCTGGCGGCGCGCAGGTTCTGGCAGACCACACGACCATCGAGATCGGGAAGACCGAGATCGAGCAGCACCAGGTCGACCGGGTCGGCCTGAAGGGCCTGAGCACCCGTGGTGGCGAGCGTGACCTCGAATCCCTCTCGTTCCAGTCCCGCCTTCAGCGGCTGGCTGATCGACGAATCGTCCTCGACTAGCAGAAGCTCCACGCAGCAAGGATTGCACCGTACCCGCTCAATGACAAACATTTTTGTCGATCGATGGGCAGCATTGCGGGGAGCCGGGCTGATCAGGACCGAGCCAAGAGCCTCTGTGCGGCCTCGATGACCACGTCGATGGCGCGTTCCTCGGTGGCGGCGATGGCGGCCTCGTCGGTCGGGATCTCCTCGACCGCCCGGTTGGCGATCACACCAGCCACGCATCCCGCTTGCCAGCCGTTGGCCGAACACATGGTGAAGAGCGTGGCGGACTCCATCTCGTAGTTGATGACGTTCAGAGCCCTCCAGTCGGCCAACGAGCCCCGGAACCGGGCGGTGACGGTACCGGCGACCGTGTCGTAGCGTTCCTGGCCCGGGTAGAACGTGTCGCTGGACGCCGTGATGCCGACCCGAAAGTCCGCCCCGACCGCCTCGGCCGCCTCGACCAGTGCCTTGGTACACCAGAAATCCGAGGCCGCCGGGTATTCGCCCGGCGCGAAGTGGAAGCTGGCGCCGTCGAGGCGGACGGCGGCCTGGCTGATGACGATCGTCCCCGACGGGACATCGGGCTGTATCGACCCTGTGGTGCCGATCCGGAGGAACGTTCGCGCTCCGAGTTGTGCCAGTTCCTCGACGGCCACCGACACCGACGGGCCACCGATGCCCGTCGAGCACACCACGACGGGTTGGCCGTCGAGATACCCGAGGTGGCTCGTGAACTCACGGTTGGACGCGAGATGACGATGGTCCGCGAGGCGATTGGAGATTCTGGCCACCCGAGCCGGATCGCCGGGAACGATCGCCAACGATGCTCCGTCGAGATCATCGGCGCCTAGGGCAAGGTGGAACACGGACGCTTTGTTCGCAGCCATGGATGTGAGCGTAATCGACCCACTGATGACCCTCCACCGGTCAGGTGGCGAAGCCTCGCCGGTGGCGGCCGGGCCGCAGGGCCAGCGCCGAGGAGACCACGACGACGAGCCCGATCAGCGCCGCCGACGTGATGGTGACCAGAGCGGCGCGGTTGCTGGTGACCGAAGCCAG